>JAFIEW010000170.1 GCA_020832375.1 Cyclobacteriaceae bacterium | reverse complement strand
AAGGTAAAGATATTAATAACTTAATTAATCCCCAGAAAAATTGCTTGATCCTATTTTACTACCAATAATCACTGGCCAGAAATTTTTGAATTAAAAAAGAAATGCAGAACAATCTATCTCCAAAAAAACAACATCTGATTTAACAGACACATGGTGTCTTAATAAAGGTATGGCGTATGAATAATGATTACTAGGTCTCAAAAAAGACACCTACTTCGAATACCATCATAAGGAAGAATTGATACGAAAAAGAAAAAAAATTATCTAGTAGTAAAAAAAAAAAGAGGAAATTAAATTTAAAATGCTAGATTAGGATTAAATAAAAAACCCATCCTTAATATAAAGGATGGGAATGTAGCGAGAACGGGAGTTGAACCCGTGACCTCAGGGTTATGAATCCTGCGCTCTAACCAACTGAGCTACCTCGCCATGATTTAAAAAGATGCTTATTTTAGTATCATTCACATCCTTGTTTTGTGATGCAAAGGTAATAGCTTCAAAATAAAAAAACCAAATTAGACCTCAATTATTTTGTGCTTTTTTTCTAAGTACCTATATTGAAACACCTTACAGGTAAAATATATATTAAATCTTATGTATATTAAAAACACAATACTAGATCATTTAACCAAACGGTATATCAAAAAAACAGGATAATGCTCTGAATTAGAGCTCATTGCCTATTACTAATCTTCAAAAGAAGAAAGTATTATCTAAATTCATATATACCCCCTAAAAAAATCACATGAAAGAAAAATACAAGTTTACAGCAGAATATGAAATAAATGCTCCTAGAAAAGTAATATTCCCTTACCTATCTACAGCATCAGGCCTTTCAGAGTGGTTTGCAGATGAAGTAAACATAGATAAAAACAAAATATTCCACTTTTACTGGGACGATGAAGACCATCCAGCTAGATGTTCTTCAATGAGACTAAATCAAATGATTCGCTTCACTTTTTTGGATGATAAAGTCAATACAGATGCCTTATCAACATCAGACAGCATCAATGATGAAGAGGTGGAAAATGATCGTAAACTATCTTATTTCGAACTGTCGTTAGAAGAGAGTGAACTAACGCAAACCCTATTCCTTAGAGTTATTGACTACTCTTACAACTCTGATGAAGAAGACCTCCAATCAATTTGGGACAATCTTATCGAACAACTTAAAAGTATTTTTGCTGGTTGAAAGAAACACCAGTAATCTATAAAATATCTTATATGACAATGGTCTGTTTATATATTTCCCTGGGCAACACAACCATTTCAACTAAACATTTCAACCTATGTCTAACTACTTTAAAATTTACTGACTCTTTTATGCTTTTAATCAAATTTACAGAAATCACTCTACCAAATGTTCGACCCAGTCTTGAAATAACTGGTATATCCTTGGGAAGCCTCATGTAAAACATCGTGCTTCATTATATGATTTTTCATAATACAGCTTTACACAATTTTAGCCTAGAGCCTTAGAGGTTTAAAATCATTGATTAACATCAACTTATCTTTTAGATCGAGTTAATCAATAATACTTTTTTATTGCTCTATTTCAAGCTAATTGACTTTGATGAAATTCAATACTTCAAAGAAGAAAGGGCTCAGTCAATAAATTAATGAATAAGCATGATTTAATTGTATCTTTTCTCACTAATGAATAAGTAAGTGAGAAATTTTTAAATCAGCAGAGGTCCAATTAATAAAAAATTTTCTCTGATAACTTTTTAGCTAAATCTATATACTAATTATTGTCGGTCTTTATAGCTTTTATTCTCCATTCCTTCTAGCTAATTTTGCCTACAGCTTTACAACTGATCAACCAATGTATTTCCAATACTTTTGCATATTGCTGATCGTTGTCAAAGATAGCTGTCTAGAACCTCCTATGCATGAAAAAAATAGATAAACTGGTATTACAATCCTTTTTGGGACCATTCCTACTCACATTTATCGTTGTTGTGTTTATTTTATTAACACAACATCTTATGAAATACTTCGAGGAATTTGTAGGTAAGAACCTAGGGGCTGGAGTGTTTTTAGAGCTTATTTTTTATTTTAGCGTAAACATGACTCAAGTAGCTCTCCCCCTTGCTGTGTTACTATCATCTTTAATGACTTTTGGAAATTTAGGAGAACATTTTGAGCTTACAGCAATAAAGGCCTCTGGCATCTCACTTATCCGTACAATGAGGTCAATTTTTGTCTTTGTTTGCTTTCTAACAGTCGCGGCCTTTTTCTCAAATAATTACATCATACCAGATGTCAATCTAAAGGCATACAGTCTTTTATACGATATTAAGCAAAAGAAACCCGCATTAGATATAAAAGAAGGTGCTTTTTACGGAGGAATTCCTGACTACAGTATAAAAGTAAATAAAAAGCTGCCTGATGGCGAATCACTTGAGGATCTTATAATCTATGACCATACCGCAAAAAGAGGAAATACTGACCTTATAATTGCAGAATCTGGAAAAATGTACACTTTCAACAACGAGAGGTATATGATGATGGAGCTTTATAATGGCAAGAATTACTCTCTTTCTGAGGGAACAGCTGGGAGCAAAGGAGTAAGAAGAACGCCTAATCCAACAGTAATCGAGCCATTCATGAGATCTGAATTTGATACATCAAAGATCGTCTTTAATTTATCTTCTTTTGACATGCAGCGAACAAAGGAGGAAGCTTTTGCTAATCATCGGCTCATGAAAAACATTGACAAGCTAAGACACGATGCGGATTCAATGAAATACAACTATTTGCATACAGAAAAATCAATTTATGATGACTATAAAAAAAGATGGGCCTATGGCAACAGAGATCGTTTTTCTCCGCCAGATCAATTGCTAATCGCAATTGATTCATTACACAGAATACGTAATGCCTCAAAACTCACCCCCGACAGTGTAAAACAAAAACTAGATGACCCATTAGCTAATCAAAAAAACGAACGAAAAAAACAAGATCCTGTAGTGATTGATGACTTAGTTACGAGTAGTTTTGAAACACTTGACTCTACCTCAAATAAAAACAACACTAACCGTAACACCCCCCCTAGCCCGTATGTTGGCAAAACTGAGAATACGAAAGACGATGATGATTCTTTAAAAACAAATGAACCTAAAAAAGTAGCATCACATAACGCCAACGAATTAACAAGAAAAGATGATTCATCTAGTGTAGATCAAAAGAGAAAAATTAATTTAGACTCTTCAATAGCAGTAGGAACTGGTATTGATAGTTTGAACTTAGACTCAATACCGCCAGCGCGAATCTTCGTAAGAGGAGTAGATTCACTTCATGTCCTGCATTTCGACTCAACCATTCTGGATTTAAAAAATAGACAAAGAGCTGCAACACTTGCTTTAGGTCAAGCTAGAACCACAGGGAGAGACATTGCCAATAAATATACCCGTAAGGACACCCTAAGTAAAGAAATTAATCGTCATATCCTAGAAATTAGTAAAAAGTATGCTATGGCGGTATCTTGTTTAATTATGTTTTTAATTGGCGCACCACTAGGAGCCATTATTAAAAAAGGAGGGCTAGGCATACCTGTATTGATATCGATAGTTTTCTTTATCGTTTTTTATGTACTCACTATCATGGGTGAGAAATGGGCTAAAGAAGGACTGTTGGATCCAGTATTTAGCATCTGGATAGCAAACATATTTCTACTTCCATTTGGAATCTTCTTCTTAATACAAGCAAGACGAGATGCGCGTGTATTTGACACAGATATTTACATTATATTTTACGATAAAATGAAAAAGAAATTTTTCAGTAAAAAATAGCATGTAACTAATGGTTAATCTGGGGTTTTTAAATACCATGTAGATAAAAATCCCAGATAGCATTGATTTGGACAAATATTGTAAGCAATTACCTAGGGCATGCTTAAAAACAGCTAAATTGTTGGTTAATTAATCACGAAGTATATATCATGTTTATTTGTGCACCCTGGTTTTATTCAAAAACAGTAAAAATGCTTGCACTAAAATGTCTGAGATCGGCATTTTACAGCTTAGTCCCCAAGCATTATCGTGATTCGTAAGTGGTATTTATTGTACCTTCTTGAATTCAAGTTTGAAAAAAGCTTAAAATTAGCTTCTTGAAATATATGATTTTTTCCATCAAATAAAACAAGCGAAGCTTGTGCTGCCTCGGTTCTGTAGTACTTAGAACTTTTTAAGCAACCCCTACTTAATTGATTCACAGTAAATATAAATCAAGGAAGAAAAACCATTTTACCGAGGAAAATCAATTAATTTAGGCCCCTCTTGTTAAATGCTAATATCTTGGTATTCAGTATATAATGATCA
>JAFIEW010000169.1 GCA_020832375.1 Cyclobacteriaceae bacterium | reverse complement strand
TTACAATGATCACTAATTTTAAAACAATAAAATAACCATTGATTATTTTGAAATACATTCATCAGTATTAAAAATCTGGATTTGTTGCATATAAATGGATGATTGGCGATATATGGCTCCTGATTGGATTCGAAAAAGTCATTAGCAGCTTCAATGCAACTCGCTTAGCCAAGCTTAGATAGTAAATATTAAATCATTGATTTTGATTTATAAAAAAGTATCTATTCGTCCTTTTATTCAATACCGTTAACCTCAAAATCTACACTCGGCTTTTACAAGAATAAATCTTGGTAATAATCTATACTCAGTAGTAGTTGTTCCAATATCACTAATTGAAAAACTTCTAAAGGTTGCAGTATTTAACAAATTTTTACCATCTAAAAATAAGGCAAGCTTATTTTCTTTTGGCTGATAACGAATGCTTAAATCTAAAAAATAGTAAGTGTTATCATTTTGAAGGTTACCGAAATAATATCTTTCCGTTTGGATTTGAGTATCCCATTTTTCATTTAATATAAGATTTAAATCGATAAAACTCATATTATCTGTGATGGATAAAGTTCGGGTTGTAGTAATCTGGTTTCTAGTCCATTTAGTGCCTAAATTAAAATTAAAGATACCATTAAATGCGGAACGAAACTCAGCACCATATTTAAAATTAATATTTTCAACCTCTCTTAGATCTGAGTCATTTACAATGTTTTTAAAATCAGATTGAGTATATCCAAGTTCAACTTTGAAATTTGATTGCAGTGATTTTAAATAATAATCAAAATTTGTTTTGATATCAAATAGTTCTCTGTCTTTGATTATAATATTCTCTGATAAGGAAAAATTAGGACTTATTAAAGAGTTGGTTGATAAAAAATCATGGTTTTTAGAATATACTATGGTTGTATTGGAAAAAAAACGATCATTCCAATTACCAAACTGGTATTGTAAGGTTGACGATGATGCCTCTAGTTGATTAAAATCTCCAGTGCCTCTATGAAAGTCTCTAAAGCCATTGAGAGTATAATTATTATACACTTCAATTAATTTAAGGTTTGTATTAGTGTTGGCAAAAGTAGTTCTAACCCTATTCATTCTGTTTAATTTCCAATCTAGACCAAAAGATGAATTGATGAAAAATGGATTTTGTGATTTATTTATGTCTTGTGTTTCAATTTTATTGAATAATTGGTGAAATTGTAATTTTCCAATTAAAGCAAAATCTTTGATTTCAAAACGATATTTATTATCTAGATATGTATCGTTTGTCAAGTACTTAAAATTATTCTGATAGCCTTGAGGTTGGGAGAAAGGTGTTTGATCTTCTATTAGCGAGATACTACTATTAAGAATATCTTTTCTATATTTATTACCTGCTTTTAATTCTATCAAGTGACCTTTACTACTTCTTTTAAGCAAATGCGCTTCAAATCCAGCAAATGTCATATTGTTATTTAATAATTGTTCTATCACGTCAATATTTTCTGAATCGGTGAACAAATCTTGAAAAATGAAATTATCTATTTCATAATCTTGATGTATGCTTTCATTAATATATCTTCCCGTTAACAATAGGGTAGTTTTATCTTTAATTTTATTGGTGTACGTTATTTTTTGGTCAAATAAAAAATTAAGATTGTTTAAGTTTTCATTGATTGGGTTTTCGTTGAATAAGAGGTCGCTTTTATCAAGTCTAACATCATAATTATACTTTGTAACTCCTTCTAACATTTGATTCTTAGACACATTATTGATCATCTCTATTTTACCAAAAAGCACGTTTTTTGATTTTTCTAATTCATAATCTTCGGTGTTTGTAAAACTTGTACCATTAACATCAACATTATCAATCCGATTTCTGAAGTACTGATTTTCGTCGGAATTAAAGAAAGTTAAGGCTTTTATTTTTAACTTTTTTGTTGGATTAAAAATAGCATTAAATGAAAGGACCTTTGAATTATTAAAGTTTGTCCTACTCCTTTTAAAGTTTAATGGATTTGCATTTAGTTGGGAAAAATAGTCAGCTGATTGGTCATCTCCTATACTTGCGGGCTCATTGAATCTAAAAGGTCTTATCAGATGATTAATATCACCAGTTGCATCATAGCCAATATTATTGAAATTAGTAAGGAAATAAAATTTATTTTTCTTCCCAAAATTCATCAAATTTCCTTTTGCTTCGAATCTATTGTTAAATGAAATATCATAGCCACCTTTTAAATTACCAAACCAAACTCTTTTGGCATCTTCTTTAAGCGTTAAATTTAAAGCTACTTTATCGCTTTCTTCAATCCCTTTTAATAATCTGTTATTAGAGAAATTTTGTAAAACCTCAACTTTATCAATAGGTTGAGATGGCATATTTTTAGTAAGTACTTTATAACCATGTTCAAAAAAATCATCTCCCTCCACCATCACTTTTTCTACCTCTTTATCACCAATTTTTATTGTCCCATATTCATCAATGTTTAGGCCAGGTATTCTTTTTAATAAATCTTCTACAACTTCCTCATTACCTTGAGCAAAAGACTGCGCATCGAAGATTATAGTATCCTTTTTAATTGTAATCAACCTGTTTCCTTCTACTACAACTTCATCTAATACCAATGATTTGGGCTGTAGTAAAACGTCAAAAGTAAATTCATTTTCATTATTTACTACGACATCAATTTGCTGAGTTTGATAGGAAAGAGCAGATATTTGAAGATAGAATTCACCAATTTGGGGAGTAGAAAGCTCAAAACTACCATCATTCTTGGTTATTGTATAAGTAATAATTTTATCATTAGTATCCTTAAGAATAACATTAGAGTACACACTTTTATTATTTATACTGTCTTTAACCGATCCTTTTATTATGGATTGAGAAAAACTGTTATTTATAGAGAAAACAAGCAGAATAATGAATATAACTAATCTTCTCTTTCCCATTCAAATACTTTTTCATCTCGAAATTTTCTACCGTTATCTACTTTCGGACCTTGTCTTAGATTATTCGACATTTCTCTGGGTAGTCTAGATTTCATCTTTCTAAAAACGTAGTCATTGTAGTTATCACGAAATTCAACGTATTCTTTTAGGCTTTTTTTCTCTTTTGCTGTAGGCTTAGAAATTTTCATTTCACAATCATTGCAAGGGAATTTAATAGCAATAAACTCAATTTGAAACATTTTCTCACTATCAGCCGCTTCAAGTATAAGACCGGGTAAGCCGAAAAGTTTCCAAGGACCGTATTGTAGAGGTAACTCCTCAGTAAACCAAGCAATATACTCTCTGCCACGAAATTCGCCAACGGCTTTCTGAGCTTTAAAAGTACCTATTTCTTTAAACTCATCTTCAATTCGCCAAGGGATTTCTACCCAATCATCATCATAGTAATAAGACTCGAAGAGATTTTTAACTTCTGTAAATCTCATTCTTATCTCCTTTTGATTAAAGTTTCTGTAAAGGACAGAACCCACCTCATCTGACTGCTCAAAACTAATGTTTATTGAGTTTCCATCCGAATCTATACCTGAAGTTCTAGAGCTTTTCATTCCAATTTTATCATAAATAAAATTAGTAGTACTATCATTAAAATACAGAAAAGCTGATTTTCGAATATCTTTTTCAGCTGGTATTTTATAAATATATTCTACTTGACCAAGTGTACTTTTTTCACTGTTAGATATTTTTTCTTGAGAAAATAAAAAACTTGGAAAAAGAAGTAAAAAAGTTATCGTTAGTTTCATATTAATTTAGTTTAAAAAGTGGACGGAAATTTTCCGTCCACTTATAGGTTGATTAGAAAAACAACGCTTGAATTACAAACCAGATATCATCCATAGTAGTGCTATCATCACAACCAAAATAAAAGCTTCCAGAGCCTTCATTAGTATCCCAAGATAATGGAAAACCACAATTAACTTCAGTGTTTAAAGTTGCTTCTTCTAATGAAAGCACACTTTCTATAGAAACATTTTCATTAACTATTTCAACATCTGCTGAACTTGCGAAAGCAAGAGTTCCAATTAGCATAAAAGCTAAAGTAAATATAACATTTTTCATTTCATTAATATTTAAAAGGTTAAAATCCATCAACCCAGTCACCTGACCAAGCTGAAAACAACAATTAAAAATGGTCGACCAATTGCTCAAATACCTCGACAGGCGCCTATCAAAATATATGAAAGCTTAAATCCCCCCCATTTCAAATATCCAAATTTTTTATCGATTAATTTTGATATTTTTTTTCATATTGCAATGATCACTAATTTTAAAACAATAAAATAACCATTGATTGTTTTGAAATATATTCACCAGTATTAAAAATCTGGATTTGAGGGTTTTAATATTGCGGACTGCAGGATGTTGTTTGGAAAAGGAATCGTTTTTTAAGTTAAAAAATTTATTACCGCTTTCATTCTGCATTTATACCACTCCTTTTCTTATTGGTTTAATCAATTAAAACCT
>JAFIEW010000168.1 GCA_020832375.1 Cyclobacteriaceae bacterium | reverse complement strand
GATATGGTGCTATCAATGTGCGACGGCCTTTGGGGTCGGTGGCTAGGATTTGGCTATTATGCTATCAATATACAATCACCTGTAGTGGCTCAATGGGACCTACTGGTTTGAGTGTTTTATAATCTTGTATTTCATAAAATCAAGATTGAATTATTATCTCTATTCACTCAACAATTGAGATTTTATAGTTTTCCTCTCAATTAGATTATACTCAAGCGAGTTAAGTTTACCTTTTACATCTACTACAAAGCATGAAGTTTCCTGATCCCGAAGGGATCACAGGTTTATAGAAAAAAAATCTCGATTTGTCTCGACCCCGAAGGTGGTCGCATGTAAAATTTATCGGGAGATCTTATTATTTTTATCGAGTGGATTTTTAGATAAAATAATTAGTCATGAGTACATTTTCTCAAATTTATATTCAAATAATCTTTGCAGTTAAAGGAAGAAACGCTCTCATTTCTTCAAGTTGGGAGGAAGAATTGTATAAATATATCACAGGTATTATTACTGAAAAAAATCAAAAGTTGATCGCGATCAATGGCATGCCAGATCATATTCATATTTTGATAGGTATGAGACCCACCTGCTGCCTATCAGATTTAGTTCGTGAAATAAAGAAATCCTCAAATTCCTTTATCAATGAAAATAGATACAGCAAGCATAAATTTTCCTGGCAAGAAGGTTTTGGTGCATTTTCCTACTCGCACTCTTCTTTAGCTCAAGTTGTCAATTATATTCATAATCAAAAGGAACATCATAAAAAGCGAACGTTTAAGGATGAATATGTAGGTTTGCTTGAGAGATTTGAAGTTGATTTTAAAGAAGACTATTTATTTAGGTTTATTTGATGGATTTATGAAAATGCGTCATAGTTCATTTTCATATACGACCACCTTCGGGGTCGGTAACTAGGATTTGGCTGATGTGCTATAAACATGCGACCACCTTCGGGGTCGATTTTAGTGCTATCAATGTGCAACCACCTTTGGGCTCGGTGACTTGCTTTGGGATATGGTGCTATAAATTTATGACCGCCTTCGGGTCTGGTTTTTAGCACTTAGTTGATATACTATCAACCTACTACCACCTTCGGGGTCGGTGGCTTGCTTTGGGATATGGTGCTATAAATTTGTGACCGCCTTCGTGGTCCGTATTTAGCTTTGTGATATGGTGTTATTAACATTCGACAACCTTCGGGGTCGGTGGCTTGTATTTGGCTGATGTGCTATTAACATGCGATGGCCTTTGGGCTCGGTAGCTAGGATTTGACTGATGTGCTATAGACATTCAACTGCCTTCGGGGTCGGTTTTAGTTTTGTGATATGGTGCTATCAATGTGCGACGGCCTTTGGGGTCGATGCATAGCATTTGGTTATTATGCTATCAACCTACGACCGCCTTCGGGGTCGGTGACTTGCTTTGGGATCAATGTGCATTATAGCATGTTTTTCAATGAATTTACCCTTTGACACTTTGTACCAGTCATTGCAATAAAATACGACACAAAAAAATATGCCACCTTACTTGATGTCATTTACAATGTTTTTATAGAGTCTTGTTATTATTTTAGGTCTTTGTCATTCTTTTGGTTAATTGGCTATGTTATCTCCATTGAAGTATCAGCATCCTTAATTTTTTGATTTTCATTTTTTTCTAACATGAACGATACTTTGGTTAATATCTAATTAACCATATTCTCGTATTGCTGTTATAATAACGTTAGTGAATAGAGAAATGAAGAATAAAAACAAAATTGTTCTTATAGGTTTGGCCTTGATTGGCGCTTTTACTTTGTTGACATTCCAACTAAAATCCAATGAAGAGGTGAAATACGTTTACAATCCTAATTTAAAAACCATACACCCTGACACAGACTGGCAGGGAACCCCTTTTGAAGACGGGATGTATAAAAATCTTTATACACCTTTCGAAAACAGCTTTGCTGATCTTCTGAAGTGGCAGATGACTAAAAACCCACAAAAGCAAGATAAGAAAGCCGACAAAAGAGTATTGAGGACGATAAAGGGGATAGACTTTTTAAATTCTTCTGACGATATGATTTTATGGCTGGGACATGCTTCTTTTTTCATACGCCTATCGGGAACAACCTTTCTGATAGACCCCATCTTCTTTGATTCGCCCTTCTTGAAAAGAGCATCGGAGCTACCTTTTTCCCCTGATGAACTGGATGCCATTGATTATATTCTCATCTCTCATGACCATCGAGATCATTGTGATGAGAAGACCTTACGCTTTCTAGGTGAGCAACTGCCTGATGCCAAAGTTTTGACGGGTCTTGATATGGGAGGTTTATTGTCTGAATGGATGCCTAACAATGAGATCGAAGAGGCAGGGTGGTATCAAGAATATAATTCAAAAGATTTTGCTGGCAGCCTTGTATTTGTACCTGCGAGACACTGGGCGAGAAGAGGACTTACAGATCTCAATCAAAGGCTGTGGGGAGGATTCTTTCTTAAAACCGAAGATAAATCGATCTTTTATATGGGAGATAGTGGAAATGACCCTCATTTTGAGGACATTGCTAGAATATGCGGGCAGCCGGATTATTGTATTATGGGAGTAGGGGCTTTCAAGCCTGAATGGTTCATGGCTCAGGCCCATATCAGTCCAATGGATGCTGTTGATGCTTTTCACCGAATGGGTGGTAAGCATTTCATTCCTATGCACTACGGTACATTTGATTTATCTGATGAGCCTTTACTTGAACCACAAGATTGGTTGAATGAAAATTCACGTAAGATTAAGGGGGACTTGAGGGTACTCTCGGTAGGAGAACCCTTACACCTAGAGTCTGATCAGCTGGATGAAACGACAAATACTTCCTTGTATAATAATTAGTCTCTTTTCTTGAGCTTTGACTTTAAAGTCCATCAATTTTCGATATAAGAACATCATCTACATGGGGAAGTTTGCTTTGTGGATTATCATGACCGCTTATCCACTCAAAAGGGATAGTTAAGGAAAATGTATACTGCTAAAAGACATAATTTCGGTACTTTCGATAGTTACAATAAAATTTATAATAATGCCACGATTTATTAATACTTCAATTGTTTTTGCCCTATCCTTAATTACAGTTTTTGCTTGTTCAGGTGAAAAGAAGGAGGGTAAAGGAAATAAGTCTTCTTCGACCTATACATTCGAATATGAAAAGCTTGATTCTTTACTCATCGACAACTTAACTGAGCTGAACCTTTTGCATTGGAATGAAAGCAGAAGTGAAGGTTTGTTTCTGGATAGAGAGCAAGAAAGGGTAATCCGCGTCGATGAGCAAGGAGATATATTAGATGCCTATGTAGTGCTTGGAGATCGCCCCGATGCTCTTGGCCGATGGCTTAGCGGCGCCTATTTAATGGACGATGGACGGTTTTATTTGTCTGGTGCTAGATCCATGAATCTTTATGATAAGGATGGTAAATTAGTTAAAATTATCTCTACTCTGAAAGATGATGTGCTGGAGCGATTTAATTTCAACTCAGAGAACATGATTTTGTGGAATGATGAGATATTTATCAAGAGCAGGGGCGTATCTGGTTTTGATAGAACTCAAGCGGAGTTTTATTTAAATTATCGTTCTTTAGCGCACTTTACACCAGAAACTGAGGAGTTTGACGATATGGTAGAAATACCAATGTCAAGCATCTACAGAAATGGTAATTCTTTTCAGCAAGGCTCCATTAGTTTTTCGCATTTTGTTGATCCTGAGACGAATCTGCTCTACATTATGTTTTCTGGAGATCCAGCGGTATATGCCTATGAATATAATGAAGGAGATCCTAAGCTGGTTGCTGAAATGAAGCTCGATACTGAAGATATGGATTTACACGAGGGTACTAAAATGGGGGAAAAGCAGGATAACAGCCGTGGCAGGCAATTCAGGGCTGCTATGGAAAGTGCTTCCTTTACCAACCATAGAAGAATTGGTGACTTTCATGTGGTGACTTACTCAGAGGGGATGGAAGATGGTCCGGAGTTAGAAGTGCAGAATTGGAGGTCTTATATGGCTGAGATGAATAAGCGATTGAAATTGGGCTATCAAGTTTTTCAAGGAGAAGAATTGTTAGCAAGAGGTAAGGGTAATTTCTATCCTGAGACCTTTAGCCAATTCATTATGCTAAAAGATGGAACAATGATGGTTAAATACACTAATGAAGAAGAGGAGGAAGATTTTCAGAAGTTCTATATTATAAAAGCTAAAGTGAGCTAATCACCCTCTTACATCTTATTGTTAACTTACAAGCCAACTCTTTGCAGTTGGCTTTTTTATTGGAATAGGCCGAGATTCTTGGTTGATAGGTTTTAGTTTTTTCCTCAATTAATTAGGCTTCACTCAATCGAGTTAAGTTTACCTTTTACATCTACTACAAAGCATGAAGTTTCCTGATCCCGAAGGGATCACAGGTTTATAGAAAAAAAATCTCGATTTGTCTCGACCCCGAAGGTGGTCGCATGTAAAATTTATCGGGAGATGCTATTATTTTTATCTAGTGGATTTTTAGATAAAATATTTAGTCATGAGTACATTTTCTCAAATTTATCTT
>JAFIEW010000027.1 GCA_020832375.1 Cyclobacteriaceae bacterium | reverse complement strand
ACCAGCACTTTACCTCAATGATGAAGATACAGACAAAATTTAATAATGCTGTTTCAATCAGCCGTATTCAGGAATTGAAAAACAACTTATTCAAAAAGTATGCACACCCATTTCAACTGTAGATGTTTTACAATATGCTTATCCGTTTGGTTACAAAGCTTTGCTGAGTGGATTTATCTTCAAAAAATGGGTTTTGTCATATTCAGTTAGCTTGAATTAGATTCTTCAAGAAGTGTATTGATTAATTCAATGTTGCCGGTGATGTTTCTCAATGATTTTACGCCAATTTAATGATTTGATTATCAGTTGTATAAAGTTTTAACACCTTATTCTTCGTTGTTTTACTGTGAATGCTAATGGTATAAGGCATTTGTCATGCTTTTGGTAAATTGATTTCTAAAATCTTCCAAATAGGTATATTTTGCAATTGTCTGAACAAGAAAAAAGGCTCCGCCATGGGCAGAGCCTTTTCTAAAACAAGCAACAAACAAACAATTATTTTACCATTTATAAACTTTTAGTGCGTAAACTGCGCAGTTTCTGTAGAGTCTTTCATTGCAACGGTAGATGACCCTCCTCCAGTTACGGTGTTCTGAATTTCATCAAAATATCCTGTGCCTACAAAGCTTTGGTGTTTTACAGCTTTAAAGCCTTTTTCCTGAAGACTGAATTCACGCTGTTGCAGCTCGCTGTATGCGGCCATTCCTCTTTCTTTGTAAGCAGAAGCCAACTCAAACATACTGGTGTTCAAGGCGTGGAATCCCGCTAAGGTGATGAATTGGAATTTATAACCCATATCGGCTAAATTTTCTCTAAAGGTCAACATCTCACTTTCTGATAATTTAGCTGCCCAGTTGAAAGATGGTGAGCAATTATATGCTAGCATTTGATTGGGATACTTCTCCTTGATAGCCTGCGCAAATTCTCTTGCTTGACCTAAGTCAGGGTTTGATGTTTCACACCACACTAAGTCGGCATAAGGAGCATAGCTTAGTCCTCTGTCTATAGCCTGCTCTATGCCATTGCGCACCTCGTAGAAACCTTCCGATGTCCTTTTACCATTAATAAAAGCATGGTCTCTCGGATCGATATCGCTCGTGATTAGGGTAGCGGCATCTGCATCTGTACGAGCTACAATTAGCGTAGGTACACCCATCACATCCGTTGCTAATCTTGCTGCAATCAATTTATGGATCGCTTCTTTTGTTGGTACTAAAACTTTACCCCCTAGATGACCACATTTCTTGGCAGAACTCAGTTGGTCTTCAAAGTGTACACCAGCCGCTCCAGCTTCAATCATCCCTTTCATCAACTCAAAGGCATTTAAGTTACCCCCAAATCCAGCTTCAGCATCAGCTACTATCGGCACCATCCAGTGGGTATTTTCTTTATTGGTCAATCCCTGAATTTGATCCGCTCTCAACAAGGCATTATTGATCTTCTTTACAACATTGGGCACGCTATCTGCTGGATACAAACTTTGATCTGGATACATTTGTCCAGCTAAGTTAGCGTCGGCGGCTACTTGCCATCCACTAAGATAGATGGCCTGCAAGCCCGCTGCCACTTCTTGCACGGCCTGATTGCCAGTGAGTGCTCCAAGACCAGCTACGAAATGCTCTTTATGTAGTAAGTCCCAAAGTCTTTCAGCTCCCATTCTAGCTAAACTATATTCGATTTGAACAGATCCTTGTAGCTTTACAACTTCTTCAGCCGAATAAGTGCGTTCTACTCCTGCCCATCTTGGGTTTTCATCCCAATCTTTTTTGATTTTATTGATCCTTTCTTGTGTGTTCATGGTTTTAAAGGTTTAGATATTATAAATTTTTACAGTGTTTAGTTTATTAATTTGTAAGCCGGAAGTGTAAGAAACTCTTCAAATTCCTCGTTCATCACTAGCTCTTCCAGTAGCTTTACAGCTTGGTGCATTTCTTCTGATCGGTAGGCTTCATCACCTATTATTTTCTGTATCTTCTCCAGCTCTTCATCTAGCAAGCGGTCAAAAAGCTCCTTGTTGACGGTGTCGCCTTCCTCAGTAGTGATCGCTGAGGGCTGATGCAGCAGCTGCCAGAGTTGTGCTCTTGAGATCTCCGCTGTAGCAGCATCTTCCATAAGGTTATAGAGTGCCACAGCACCTCTTCCGTTGAGCCAGTGGTAAAGATAAAGTATGGCTACATTGATGTTTTGAGCCATTCCAGCGGTGGTGATTTTTCCGCCAGGAATATTAAACTTGAGCAGGGATGCTGCGTCTTCTTTTACTTCAGCTAGTTTTTTATGCTTTTGATTCGCATTCTCCGCACCGATGCAGAGATCAAATTGTTCCATTGCAGTTGGAATGAGGCCAGGATGTGCTACCCATGTGCCATCGAAGCCTGTTTCAGCTTCAAGCTTTTTATCAGCTTTCACCTTTTCAAAAGCCTGTTGATTTACTTTTTCATCTTTACTTGGAATGAAGGCCGCCATTCCACCCATGGCGTGTACATTACGCTTATGGCATGCCTTTACCAACTGTATTGCATAGGATCGCATGAAGGGAACTGTCATCCCTACCTGCGCTCGGTCAGGTAGAATGCTATCAGCGTGATTTTTGAATTTTTTAATCACGCTGAAGATGTAGTCCCATCTTCCAGCATTGAGCCCGGCCATATGATCTCTCAGCTCATAGATAATCTCCTCCATTTGTAAGGCGGCAGTAATAGTTTCGATTAAAACAGTTGCTTTGATAGATCCTTGGGGAATTCCCAGTAGGTTTTGAGCTTCAATGAAGACTTCATTCCACAAACGGGCTTCTTCATAAGTTTCCAATTTTGGCAAATAGAAAAAAGGACCTCTTTCCTGCTCAAGCAGTGTTTTTGCATTGTGAAAGAAAAATAAACCAAAGTCTACCAAACTTCCTGATAGGGGCTGCCCTTCCATGCTGAGATTCTTTTCTGTGAGGTGCCAACCTCTTGGCCTTACTTTCAAGAGAGCCGGTTGATCACTGAGCTGGTAGGTTTTTCCGTTTTCGGCAGTAAAATCTATTGTACCGTTAATGGCGTCTCTGAGGTTGATCTGTCCTTGTATCATATTCTCCCAAGTAGGGGAGGAGGCATCTTCAAAATCTGCCATAAATACTTTTGCACCAGAATTGAGCGCATTGATGATCATTTTTCTATCTACAGGGCCCGTAATCTCAACTTTTCTATTTTGTAAAGCTTCTGGCAATTCGGCTGCTTGCCAGTTACCTGAGCGGATAGCTTGTGTTTCCTCTGGGAATCCTGGTTTGAAACCACTGTCTAGTTTTTCTTGATAATTTTTTCTCTCTTCTAAAAGGGCTAGTCGCTTGGCATTAAATTTTTTATGTAGTTGCCCTAAAAAGTCAAGCGCCTCCTCTGAAAGGATTTCTTCGAAGCCTGTAGAACTTATATTACCTTTTATTTCTATTGTGCTGAACTTAGTGGTTTTCATGATTATGAGTTTTATATGTTCGAGATCTGTTACCCGAGTGATTACATTTGCTAAGGTAGGAAAACGAATTTTAATAAACAAGCGAATTTTCGCTTTATATATAAAATTCTTTAAAAATTGTAAAATCGCTATAAACCCTTAGTTAGTAAAAATCAAAATAAAAGCGTTAATTAGCGTGAAACAAGCAATTTAAAGCCGTGATAAAGGAAGATAGTATTCGATTAATTTTTGGATTAAAACTAAAGCAACTCCGCTTAGCGAAGAAAATCAATTTTCAAGACCTCTCTAAAGCTAGTGGTATATCGGTGTCCTATCTCAATGAAATTGAAAAAGGTAAGAAATACCCTAAGGCCGAAAAAATTGCCGCACTGGCAGAATATTTTCAAGTGGATTACGACAAGCTTGTCAGCCTGCAACTTGAAGCTGAGCTAAAACCAATTGGTGAATTAATACATTCCAACCTACTACATGAGCTACCGCTAGAAATTTTTGGTCTTGATCCAGCTTCGTTGCTCGAGCTTTTGAGTGCCGCACCTGCCAAAGTGGGTGCTTTTATAAGCACCTTAATACAGATTACGCGCAACTTCGATATGAATGTGGGGCAGTTTTATCTCGCCACACTGAAAAGTTATCAGGAAATGTACGACAACTACTTCCCGGATATTGAGGCTGATGTGGTGCGTTTCAGAGAAAAATATATTAAAGGGAATTTAGGTCCTTACTCACCTCAGCTCTTGGCGGGTATATTGAGGAATATCTATCACTATGAAATCGATGAAGAAGCCATTGCTGATGAGCCTGATCTTAATAGCTTAAGGTCTTATGTAAAGATAGTAGAAGGAAAGAAAAAATTATTTATCAATCGCAAGCTTACTGAAAGGCAATTGAACTTTATTTTTGCTCGCGAGATTGCTTTTAACTTTATGGACCTTCAAAATAGACCTACCACTTCGACATGGGTGGAAATAAGGTCTTTTGAAGAGGTATTGAACAATTTCAAAGCCTCTTATTTTGCATCTGCTTTGATGATTCATGAAGAGTCTCTTGTTGAAGATGCTAAAGCTTTTTTCGAAGCAACTAGCTTCGATCCTCAAACACTCAAAAAGTGGGTGGATAAATACAATGTGACTACTGAGATGCTGCTCCAGCGGCTTACCAATGTACTGCCAAAGCATTTGGGTATGAAAGAGCTTTTTTTCTTGCGATTTGAGCGACCACAATCTAAGGAGCGCTTTCGACTCACTAAGGAGTTGCACCTTGGAGGACAACAAAGTCCTCATGGAAATGAACTACAGCAACACTATTGCAGAAAATGGATTTCTCTTAAGCTTATCAATCAGGCTGTGGCTATAGAAGACGATCTACAAATATTGAGTGCTGGACAGCTCTCTACTTATTATCAAGGAGATAAGTCTTACTTGTTACTTACCTTAGCGCCCCCTAAAAACCAGCTTACAGGGAGCTACTCAAGTATTTCTATTGGTATCTTACTAGATAGAAGCACTAAAAAGCATATTCAATTTCTAAAGGATAGTCGTATTCCCAAGGAGAAAGTAGGCGTAACCTGTGAGGCCTGCCCTGCCAATGACTGCCCCGTGCGTCAGGTGCCAGCTATCAAAATTGAGCTAGAGCAGCAGCAGATCAAGGTGAGACAAGCGCTGTCAAAGCTAAAGTAAATGTAGCGAAGCGTTTGATTTTGAGGTATTTTTAGCTCGGAATCGGAATAGAAATTCTAATGCATATTTCCATCTAACTAATTTTTAGAGCAGCATTTAATTCATCAACTGACATATTCAATGGAAGTATCTTTTTTTTTCAAAAACCCTAACTTGTGCAGTTGGTTTTTTACATTTCTACCAGAATCAGGGAAGGGATAAAATCACCATTTGATGCATAGGCTTTTTCATGCTACAATCTAAAGTTAGCTACTTTACGTTACTTATTTTTCAAGTCTTAGAATCCGGGTTTAAATACTCCCACAAGTTTGTCGATGCATAATTTTATCAAAATTAATTATATGCCAAAGTAGCCGATTTTAGTATTGATGAAGGACTCACATCCTCATTCCTCGCAAAATCAAAGATAGTTGGGATGAGGGGGGAAGAAGCAAGTTGCTGAATTTGAGTTGATGATGAATAAAACAAATTGCTTTTAATAGATGCGAATGATAAAATGTATCTTTGTAGTATGAAAATCATAAGACTAAAACCAGCGGAGTTGATTCGTCGCAGAGTAGATTTTGAGGGAGCGTTGTTACATGTTATTTTAAAAAGTGGGGTCACTTATGCATTGCATCTAGAGGCGATAGAGAAGGATAGATTTATTTTTAAAAATATGCGCCAAAAGAAAGTGGAGCTGAGACTGCAGGAAATCGAGGAAGTACAAATCGATCAAAAGTAGTATGATCAATAATAAGCGCTAGGAATAATTTAACTTGCTGATGTCCTAGAGCGTCTTAGTTGAATGAAAATAATGAGAGCAATCAAAAAAGTATAAATTCATGCTAAAGAAGCTTAAAATTCATAATTATGCATTGATAAGGGAGCTTGAAATTGCTCCCCATGAAGCTTTTAACGTGATTACTGGTGAGACTGGTGCGGGAAAATCAATCATGCTAGGCGCAATGGGGCTGATTTTAGGACAGCGTGCGGATAAAAAAGTGCTATTAGCTGAAGATAAAAAATGTGCTGTCGAAGCGGTTTTTGATCTGTCACGTTTTCCTCTTCAGAAATTTTTTGAGGATAATGACCTAGACTTTGAAATCGAAACCATCATTCGAAGAGAAATTAGTCCTAGTGGCAAATCAAGAGCATTTGTTAATGACACCCCTACCACTTTAGATGTGATCAAGGCGCTTAGTGGTCGATTGATGGATATTCACTCTCAGCATGATAACCTACGACTTGGTGATGATGATTTTCAATTGGCAACCGTAGACGCCTATGCTGCCAATGTTGATTTAAAATCCGAATACGCTGAAAAGTGGAAATACTATCGTTCAATAGATAAGCAATTACGTGCTCTTGAGGCTAATGCAGCGGACTGGAAGAAAGAACAGGATTATCATCAGTTCCTTTTCGATGAGTTGAGTGGTCTTAAGCTAGAGGCAAAAGAGCAGGAGGGGTTGGAGGAAGAGTTGAAGTCACTCGAAAATGCCGAAGATATCAAGCAAAAGTTGAGTGCAGCACTAGCTGCTTTAAGTGGAGATGAGGTCTCTATAGATACCTTACTCACTCATGCTTTAAGTGAAGTAAGAGGGTTAAAAGATTTTGGAAGCACTTATAGTGAGTTTTTTAGTCGACTGGAGAGTGCAGCTATCGAACTGAGAGATCTGGCTCAAGAAATGGAACGTACCGAAGAAAATACCTTGCTCGATGACGCACGACTTGTAGCAGTAAAAGAACGATTAGATAAGATTTATCAACTTTTCCGAAAACATCAGGTAGATAATATTAGTGATTTGCTTGCCATTCAAGCTGATTTGGAAATAAAGCTAGAGGAAGTAAATAATTTAGATGCCGACCTTGAGCGCCTTTCAACTGAGAAAAAAGCCGCTTTACAATCTCTCAAAAAAGCCGCTGAGCGCTTGTCTGCTAGTCGTCAGAAAGCATTGAAGCCACTTAGTGATGAAATACAGACATTGGTGAGGGAGTTGGGTATGCCTGATGCTCAGGTTAAGTTGACTCGTGATGCTATCGATTATGCTACTTCGGGTATTGATGAGGTAAAATTCTTGTTTTCTGCCAATAAAGGTATAGCGGTGGCTGATGTATCGAAGCGAGCAAGTGGAGGCGAGTTTTCTCGATTGATATTTTGCCTAAAGTATATTTTGGCGGACAAATTGGCAATGCCCACCATTATTTTTGATGAGATCGATACGGGTATCAGCGGGGAAGTAGCAATTAAGATGGCAGGGATGATGCGGAAAATGAGCCAGTCACATCAGGTGATATCGATTAGTCATCTGCCACAGTTTGCGGCTAAGGGGCATAAACATTATTTTGTTTATAAAGATAATCAAGAGGCCGTAACGCAAAGCAGAATGAAGGAGCTTAGCGAAGATGAGCGGGTGATGGAAATTGCAAAAATGATTGGTGGTGATCAAGCGGGAGTACAAGCCATTGAGAGTGCCAAAGAACTGTTAGCAAGAGCTTAGAATAGGTTACTTTCTGGTTTGTAGTTAAGAGATTTTCATTTTGAGCAATGATTGAAGCTATAAGCGAAAAGCTGCATGCGCTAAAAAACTGAGTCTTACCATTCACATCTTATACAAGAAGTGGATATGGTCTGCTTTTTCGCAACACTTTTTATATATTTTTGATCATCTGAGAGAAGGTGTTGATATACTGTTGTATTATAACAAAGTAACTTTCGTATCTAAATAGGTGTTTATATAGGTATGGTTATCATTTTTTGATTATATAATTCCCCATACCTATGCAGCACAGCATTCTAAAATATATACAAAAGGCGCTACTTTTCATTCTTGGCTTGACGATGGTTTCCTGTATTACTTTTAGAGAAACCACTGAAGTCTTCATGTCGCTTTATGAAGAGGGTAATCGTGTACCTGAAATTTACGAAGATCGAGTAGCTGCTCATAAAGTGCGCTATGCCGAAATCGGAGATGACTCCAGTACCGTAATTCTTTTCGTTCATGGTGCCCCTGGTTCTTTCTCGGGTTCAGCAAAGCCATTTTTTTTAGATAGTGTATTGCAAGCCAATACCCGTCTGATAACTTATGACCGACCTGGTTACGGTTTCAACGAAAGCTATGGTAAGCCTGAGGTTTCTATAAGAAACCAAGCCAAGGCTATAAGACCAATCTTAAAAAGATATCCAGATAGTAAAATCATTGTTGTTGGTTCGTCTTATGGCGGGCCAATAGCTGCAAAAATGGCTATGAATCATCCTGATCGAATCACAGGCCTGATATTAGTATCAGCGGCAGTAGCTCCAGGAGAAGAAAGGATTTATGGTGTATCTTATCCTGCCCGCAGAAAAGCTTTCAACTGGATTATGCCTCGCTCTTTGCATGTAGCTAATGAAGAAAAGCATAATCATGAAAAAGAACTCGTAAAGATGCTGCCTTATTGGGAAAGGATTATTGCGCCTACTACGATCATTCACGGTCTAGCTGACCGTCTAATATATCCTCCTAACGCCTCCTTTGCTGACAGCATGATTGTCAACGCTCCCACTCAGATGAGACTGCTAGAAGGAGTTGGGCATGCCATTATTTGGGAACATCCTAATTTTATCACAGACGCCATTTATCATCATATGGGCTTGAGTGTACCCGAATTACAATTTACAGAGGATATTGCTTCACCGCCTGTACCTAGGCAGACCCAAACAGAGCTACTGGAAGTACAATCAGCCATGCATGAAGAAAATGAATTGTTGATTGATAAATAATAATTTGCAGGATAAGTAAATCTCTGATCAAAAAGAAAAGTTAACTCTACCTTGAAAAGTATAGGGCAACCTAGCTCTCACTTCATTTTCAAATACCTTACCTTGATATTGAATTTGGGTATCAATGCTCAATAAAAAATATCCGCAATCCCCCACTTTTTCAGTAGTAAGGCTAGCCTCGCCACTCAGGATATGTTCTGTTCCTACTAGTTCAACTCTTCCAGAATCTGTGAGGATGGTAAAATCGCTTTGCGATAATTCGATTACATCGTAGCTAGCAATTAATGCAAGCGCTTCTCTCCATTCTTCTTCTTCGGTAAACTCAAGAAACTCATCATCGGTAAAGACCTGGTCAAATTCATTGAAAATAATTTCAAAATCATCCGATTTGAAGCGTATAGCCCAAGTACCTAAATTGGTTATACTGATGAATCGATCTTCGTCATCTTGAAATTGATTGGTTACCGTAGTATTATTTAGTTGCTGTTCTCCGTCAACTCGCCAACTGATAGAAGACGACACAAAGCAATCAGGATCGACGTCGTTTACATTATCATCGCACGAAAAAAATAAAAAAGTAAACAATACGACAGGGATGAAAAGTGATAATCGTTTCATAAATAAAAAAGAATTGGCTCCAAGAGTGAGTCTTCCTCAGTGGAGCCAAGATGATAATTAGGTAATAATAATTAAAACTAAGAGTATAATGATGATTGCGCCAGTAGAAAGGTAAATTCCATTACTTTTTTTAGCTTCTTTTTTCATTTCTTTTAGCTCTTCTCGGAGCTCTTTTTTTTCTTCTTTTGTCATCTCGCTATAATCCATGCTTTGGATTTCTTGCAAGCGATCTTGCAATTGCAGCATCACAGCGGGATCAGCTGTCGGCTTTTTCTTGCTGTCATTTTCTGGAGTAGAGGCGAAACTCATCTGAACGCCTCAGCTAAAAAGAATGATTAAAAAAACATACTTGAACGTACTCTTCATAATGTTAAAGTTTTGATGAATAAAAAAACACATTAATATATACGGACATTTATTTGGATAGGATGTTTAAAAACTTAAATGCCTTTTAAGTTGAATTGAAATTAATTAAAAAGGAGGTCTGAGAAGACCTCCTTTTTAATTAACTTAAAGTATTTTAAAATTTAAAGGCAATGCTGCTCATTACATTAACGCCTGCTTGTGGGAAGAAGAAATTTTCTCTTACTTCCGATCCGCCTGCAATGTAGCCAAATGTGTATCCGTTGGATTCAAATTTTTGATCAAATACATTATTGACTAATAGAGAAATATCTATTCCTCTTAGCCATTTAGGCTCTAGGCTATAGCTTAGTCGAATATCATTGATGAAGTAGGCGTCTAGTGACCTGTTTTCATTTTGGGTATTATCTAAAAACTGTCTTCCTACATATTTGCTCAGAAGCGCTATTTCAGCCTTGGGGTAAGGCCTGTAAGCAAGTATAGATCCTGAAATAACATTGGGGCTCATAGCGAGGTCGGTATTTTTAAAGACTCGTTCCTCTTGCATACCAGTGTCGAAGTTATCAACAAATTCTGTGAAGGATCGAATCTTGTTGCGACTTAAGGTGATATTCGCATTCCAACTAATTTTATTAGTTAGCTTTATGCCAGCGTCAATTTCTATACCTGTACGGTATGAATCATCTACATTGGTTCGAGTAAATGCCCCAACATCATTGATCTGACCCGTTAGCACAAGTTGATCGGTATAGCTCATCAAGTAGTAGTTGACATTAAGTGACCATCTGCTTTGTTGATACCTCCAACCCGCTTCAATATTATTGAGAATTTCTGCTCTTGGTCTACTTTCTGGACTAGATTCGGTAAAGTCTCTCCTCACAGGCTCTCTACCAGCACGGCTGAAACTGGCGTAAAGACTATGGTTGACAGAAGGTAAATAGCTTAAGCCAAATTTCGGGTTGAAAAAACCAAAGTTGACTTGTTGATCTGTAAATACGACCTCTTCAAATACTACATTAGGCCCCTCGAAGCTGTAATCGATCATGCGGTATTGAAGGTCGGCATAAATATTCCATTTTTCATTGGCCATCCATTCGGCTTTAGCAAAGTAGTGATGATCAATTTTAACGGCATTATTATCATAATAGCGATCATTGATATCAAGGTTAGGACTAAAACGCGCCCAAATCACTTCTCCGAAGTGGTCACCATCATACCGATTCCAGCCACCCCCAGCGGTAATTTCAAGACCTTGATCTAATACATATTGAGCCGAGTAGGTAGCTCCATAAAAGTGGTTGTCCAGCCAGCGACGTCGAATCAAATCCGTACGGTTGATCAATTCACCATTCACTTCAATAGGCTCTAATCCATAAGTGGAAAAGCGATCATTCTTACGGAATTGTTCAAAATAACCTCTACCTCTTGTATAGTGTAGCGCTGCATTCAAATGAAAGTTGGTGTTGACCTCATGCGCTCCAATCAGTTGATAGTGATCTTGCTGATAGTTGTCTGTCTCGTTTTCGTAGAGGTAAGCATTGAAGGTTCGGCTGTTGCTATTGAGTAAGTTGTCAGCATCTTCTTGATCTAGTCCATTTCGGGCGATGAAGTCCAGCATTCCTTCTTGGTCATTGCGAAGTCTTGATTCAGGTACTCCATTCCACGCTTGGAAAGTCTGTTCTTGACCGCTGAAAATGTTGAGCTTCAATAGGCTCTTTTCCCCATGGTATGCACCTGATAAGAAGAACGAGCGCAGGTCCGTGAAGGCTCGATCTATGAAGCCGTCTGAGCTTATTTGGCTGAGCCTTGCATCGAAAGTAAAATGGTCGTTGATCAATCCTGAACCTACTTTTACGGTGTTTCTAAGGGTGTTGAAGGACCCGTAGCCTGACTCTACTTCTGCATAGGCCTCATCGCGACGTATATCGGTTTGAACATTGACAGATGCGCCAAAGGCAGCGGCACCATTGGTGGAAGTACCTACTCCACGTTGTATTTGTATGCTTTCTACTGAGCTGGCAAAATCAGGCATATTCACCCAAAATACCCCATGAGATTCTGAGTCGTTGAGGGGGATGCCGTTAATCGTTACATTGATGCGAGTAGGGTCGCTGCCTCTTATCCTCATCCCCGTATAGCCTACGCCATTTCCAGCATCTGAAGTTGCTACGAGGGAAGGAGTATATTGAAGTTGCAAAGGCAAGTCTTGACCGAAATTTTGCTTTTCGATGCTTGCTCGGTCTACCTGCGAAAAGGTGAAGGGCTGTTTCTCACTCGCTCGGGTAGCCTTCACGATCACCTCTTCACTCAACAGATTGGATGACTCAAGTGAAAAAACACCACTGCTGCCTTCCGAAACTTGAAAAGTGCTTTTTCTATAACCAACATGGCTGATGATAAGATCTGTAGGCAAGTTAGCCATATGCAAGATAAAGGTGCCAGTCTCGTCGGTGGTAGTTCCTATAGCTTTGTCTTTCAGTTGAATGGAGGCAAATGGAATACCTTCTTTTGTTTTGGCGTCTATTACTTGGCCTGTAAATGATTCTTGTCCATAAGTGAAGGTGATACTTATGAACCATACTGCAATGCTTAAATAGATGTTTTTCATCGATTAAGAAATTAAGGTTGTTAAATTGCAGTAGGGTAAGCAAATAATCATCTAGCTGATAAATCAGTCGATGATCAGTCGGCTTTTCCCTACGCCGGTATTATCCGGATCAGGTACTATGGGTAAAATCTCAGCTCGTTGATTTAGAGCACCCCAAAAGCACAGTGCGTTAATAAATAAATTTTCGTGTACACTACTCTAACAACATCCCACAAAAATAATTCATGGAATAGTAGGTGTTTTTTAAAATAATGTGAGGCAAAAGTAGTTGATATTTTTTGCTATTCAATAACATATTCAACACTTTTTGTGGATTGATTTAATTGATCGGTGAGGTAGGTGATTAGCGCACCAAAAGCTGTTAATCCCGAAATATTTAAGACATTCGCAGCAATTCTTCCTTTGGATAGACATACTGCTTATTCAATTAATATGAATGATATTCAAATCAATGATGTGCAAGTATTTAAAGGCGATAATCAACATTATTGGATGACAGAATCTAAGTGAAAGTAAAAAAATATTTTGTGAAATGTTAAAAGAGCTTAAATTTTTAAGAACTTTACAGCCTAGATTTAGGTTATGCTCAATCAAAGTATAAACTCAACTGTTTTGCGACTAAGCAAAATAGCGTATTAAATGAATGTTCAGCCAAAAGTGCGTCTGTGAAACGCATGAAGTAGTGAATTATGAGTAAAAAAGGAAGAGTATTAGTAGCAATGAGTGGCGGTATAGACAGCTCTCTTGCGGCAGTCTTGTTGCACGAACAAGGCTATGAGGTTATCGGTATGACCATGAAAACATGGGACTATGCCAATAGCGGGGGTAGCAAAAAAGAAACTGGCTGCTGTAGCCTAGATTCTATCAATGATGCTAGAAATATTTCTGTTTCATTGGGATTCCCGCATTACATCCTCGACATAAGAAATGAGTTTGGTGATTATGTGATTGATCACTTCACCGATGAATATCTTGCGGGTAGAACGCCTAATCCATGCGTGCTTTGCAATACGCACATAAAGTGGGATGCGCTTTTAAGAAGAGCGGATAAGTTGGGATGTGATTACATCGCTACAGGTCATTATGCACGAATCAGAGAAGAAAACGGGAGATACATTATTTCTAAAGGACTAGACATCACCAAAGATCAATCTTATGCACTTTGGGGGATCTCACAAGAAAGTTTAAGTAGAACTATCTTCCCTCTTTCCGAACTAACAAAAGAAGAAATCAGGCAAATGGCAAAAGATAAAGGTTTTTTCGACCTAGTGAATAAATCTGAATCTTATGAGATCTGTTTTGTACCTGACAATGATTACCGTGGCTTTTTAAAAAGAAGGGTAGAAGGCTTACAGGAAAAAGTATCGGGGGGCAAGTTTGTGCTTGAAGACGGTACAGTAGTTGGTACTCATGAAGGCTATCCGTTTTATACCGTGGGTCAACGGAAAGGCTTGGGTATAGCCTTAGGTTTTCCAGTGTATGTAACCGAAATTAGAAAAGATACCAATGAGGTGGTATTGGGTACCTTCGATGAGCTCAGCAGAGATGGTATGTATGTCAAAAACTTGGTGATGGGTAAATATGCAGATCTCAATGGTCAGCGGATGGATACCATTACTAAAATACGATACAATCATGCTGGTGACCCCGCTGTCATTGAGCAAGTGGGTGATCAGATGAAGGTATTCTTTGGTAATGGGGTTAGTGCCATCGCCCCAGGTCAGGCAGCCGTATTTTATGAGGGTGATGATGTGATTGGAGGAGGTTGGATTGCATCTTCATTCCACCGAAATAAACATCATGCTAAGAATGTCTCGCAGCATACGATTATATCCTAATGTGAAAATAATTTTCAAAAAAACCGACAGCCGTCGGTTTTTTTTGCGGTAGACTTCAGGCGTAATTTGGGCTTAATTTCTCTTTTGATTACCGATCGTACAAATTTCACTTTTTCATTTCAAACATTTCTTAAATATTAGCATCTTAGAATAAACCTTTTAAGGCGATAGATCCATAGTTACTATAGGACTTGATTTTAGATGGTTTTTACCATGTAACCACCAAATCAATACAAGTGAGCGCTCGTTTTAGCTTCGATCTTATACTCAGAAGGAAGGATGAGGGCTTAATAAATTTAATCTATAGCTTGTAGATGGATTCCTTCAATAAAAGAGATGCGTTATAATGATGACTTATATGAAATATATTTTTTCCGTTATTCTTTTGGCTTTGCCTTTACTGCTAAGCGCGCAAAACCATCGTTTTGTCGTATATTTTACTGATAAAGATACGGTCGCCTTCCAAAATACTGACCCAAGTGAATATTTGAGTGCACGTGCTATTGAGCGAAGAGAGCGTCAGAATATCGCTATCGATTTGAGTGATTTCCCAGTTAATCAGCAATATGTGGATTCACTTAAAACATTTGGCGTATTTACTGCCTATCCGAGCAAGTGGTATAATGCGCTATTGATAGAAACTGATTCGGCGAGTCTTCCTAGTATCAATAATTTAGCATTTGTTCGCCATATTGACTTGGCTGCACCGGGATCGAAATTACAAACACCCCTTGAAAATTTTAACCGCCCGCCTGCACTTGAAGAACAAGAACCTGAAAACCAACAAAGAAATGCCTCCCAAAATGAAAAAATTGGCGTACGACTGATGCATGAGGAGGGCTATACGGGCAAAGGCGTCTTAGTTGCTGTTTTTGATGGCGGATTTTCTAATGTAGACAAAAGTAGCTTCTTTGATCACCTTAGAAGAAATAATAAAATTCAAGCTACCCACGATTTCACTACCGCCACAGACGATGTGTACCGTCACTCTCAGCATGGCACCCAAGCACTTTCTACCATAGCTGCATTTAGAGAACCTGACTATGTTGGAATAGCTTATGATGCAGATTTTATACTGTGTGTTACAGAAGATGTCTATTCTGAATATCGCATAGAAGAGTATAATTGGCTTTTTGCAGCTGAATATGCTGATAGTTTGGGGGTGGATGTGATCAGTACCTCACTTGGATATACCACCTTCGATGACCCCAGCATGAATTATACCCCTGAGGATATGGATGGTAAAACAGCCGTGATTTCACGCGCTAGTCAAATGGCTCATGAAAAGGGAATACTTTCAGTAACTTCTGCGGGTAACTCAGGCAATAGTACCTGGCGGATTGTTTCTGCACCCGCTGATGCCGTAGGATCCTTAGCGGTCGGTGCGATCAATATCACGAGCGAGCTAGCGAGTTTCAGTAGCAGAGGGCCTACAGCCGATGATCGCATTAAGCCTGATGTCGCAGCAGTAGGACAGGGGACAGTACTGATTAACTCTCGAGGACAAATTTCCATGGCAAATGGCACTAGCTTCTCTGCGCCTCAGATCGCTGGGCTTGCTGCAGGAGTGATGCAAGCGCGACCAGAATGGTCTGTATCAGAATTGCATAACATCTTCCGTCTTTCTGGCGATAGAAGCGATAATCCAAATATCGATTTTGGCTTTGGAGTACCTAACTTTGCCAGAATGGTGGGGCTAGTAACCTCTATACAGCCAACGAAAGAGCTTAAAAAAAAAGTGAGGATTTACCCCAACCCAAATAGCGGTCAGCAGCTTTTTTTACATCCCTTGGTTGATATGACTGGCGCTGAAATTATTGTTCAGGTGCTTAATGCTAAGGGGCAAAAAATAATTCAAT
This sequence comes from Cyclobacteriaceae bacterium, assembly GCA_020832375.1. Lineage (GTDB taxonomy): Bacteria > Bacteroidota > Bacteroidia > Cytophagales > Cyclobacteriaceae > JAFIEW01. The sequence goes on along the minus strand of JAFIEW010000027.1, from coordinate 23,457 downwards.
CATCTTTAAGTTGGAATGAGAACAATGGAAATTACACGCTCGAAATTAGCCAACTGAGCAGTGGGGTTTACATTGTTAAGTTTTTTGATGGACAGACAACTGAAACCCATCAGTTGATCGTTTTATAATTATTACTTTTTGCTTGAAATGAGGATAGAACTTGATTCAAATGATAGATTAAACGTAATGTAGTGAATCGGTCTTCTGGAGGGTATATCAATTTTTCATATTCCTATTGAATAGTAGTGATATAAGGTCACCAATTATTGTATCTTAGGTCGACAAAGCTTCTTTAAGCTTTGAAGAGATATGTAATTTGGGTATGGAGAAAAATACAAAATCCATTTCTGAGTGCGTTAACTATAAACTTTCAAAATATTAAGTTTGTATTCTGATTTATTGGATTGCTTCTTTATTAGTGACAAGCTACAAGGAAGTAAATACTTTTCTTATTTTTGTGTGAATTGATTGGCTTCTAATGCTCATTATTTTAATCGTTGTGGTCTAGTATACCAGCAACAATGTCTATTGTTAGTGAGTATACGCTTCATATAATTTAATATACAATGAAACTTACCTTTACTGTTAAATTTTTTTTAACGCTCTCTTGTGCCTATTTTTTATTAAGCAACGTCCATGCGCAAAAGTTTTCTAATCACAATTGGTATTTTGGCCAAGATGAAAAAGCATTGCTATTCAGGAAATCCAATGCCATCCCCTACATTAAAAATAATATGGCAACAGCACCAACTCCTTTTGTGGATTTGGGTGCAGCTGTGGCTACCAATCCACTAAATGGCGATTTACTCTTTTATACTGATGGTCGCTCACTTTATGACGCCACCCATCAAATAATGGTTGGAGCAACGGAAGGATTAAATAGTACTGTGAGCGGAGTTCAATCTGTAGTCATTAGACCTATTGGGAATTCTGCTGCTGGTGCCGAGGCTCAAGGAAGATTTGCTATTTATACCATCAATAACGGGACACTTTATCGCTCTGAGGTAAATATGTCGGCAGACGGCAATCGAAATGGAGGTCCTCAGAGAGGTGAACTTAGTGAAATTCCGTTATCTACAGATTTACAGAATAGAGTAAATACCCTCAAAATTATTAAAAGCCAGTTTGAAGATAATCGATTTTGGTTGTTTACTCAAAATAGTGATACTAGGACCATAGAAATTTTTGACTTGGGTCTCAATGGTGTGGTCAGTGACACGCCAGATTTGAGTATCAATTTATCTGAATTCATTGCAGGTGGAAATTTTACGGTTCAGCATGTCAGTATTTTTCGAAATCATGGAAGGCATATCTTAGCCTTATCTCCAAGAGAAGCCAATCGAAATGTCGTTTTACTTTTACTTGATGAAGAAGATGGAGAGTTGCGCATAGCAGAGGTAAATAACGATCCCGAAGAGGATGAGGTTGATGAGGAGGACTTCGAGCCTGTTATCAGACTTTTAAATACCGCATCAAGTACGATAGGTGCTGAAGCAGCAATTTTTGCCACTGCCTTTTCTCAGAATGGTGAAATTTTATACATTTCTCAAAGTGGCAGTACGGATGGCAATGAAGGACGATTGATCAGCTATAACCTCAATGCCAACGGAGATCTTCCAAGAAGAAACCTTCGCGAAGATTTACATAGAAGCTTTGACTTGCAATTGGGTCCGGATGGAAATATTTATCACCTCTATCAAGCCAGTGAAAACGGGAATATTCTTCTTGGACAAATTACTGAAAGCTTTGAAGATACCTTCGAAGAAGACAATTTGTTGGACTTTGTAAGCTGGGAAGGTAGTTTTCTTACTGAAGAGAGCTGGATGGGGCGTTCTTTTCCAGAAGTGGCTCCAAAGAGAAATGTTGATGTGCGAATTGATATTCAAACGGAACCTATCATAACTTGTACCAATATACCCATCAAGTTTTTTGGCCAGATCACTCCAGAACCAGATAGCGTGTTATGGGATTTTGGCGACGGTAATACAAGTAATGCTTTGAAGCCAATTTATGAGTATGCTGAGGGTGGCACCTTCACTATTTTATTGACGGCCTTTCTAGGCAGAGAGTCATTCACAGACTCACTTGTTGTCAATGTCGATGAATTTGAGGATGAATTTCAATGGGAAGCGGACAATGAGGATATCGAGGTCAATCCCGAGCGGACGATTGTTTGCCCCGAGGAATTTCCTTTTAGGATTCAGTTAGCAGAAGGTGATGCTGACATTTATGTGTGGAGAATCCGTGATGTTGAAGGTTCAGGACAACAATCACCACCCATTGACTCTGCTGGCGTATATTGGGTGACTATTACGAAAGGCGAATGTACCACCTATGAGATTTTTAATGTAGTAGAGTATGGCTCAGAGGAACAACGGCGCAATATTTGGTATTTTGGAGACAATGCAGGTATCGATTTTAACCCACTCCCCGATGATCCTGCTATCCCCATCAGTAATAGCGTGATGCAAGCACCTCAAGCTACTGCCATAGTCGGTGATGGTAACGGAGATGTACTTTTCTTCTCAGATGGGCGTAGTCTTTGGAACAGAAATGAAGCTTTGATTACTGACCAACTGAATGGTAGCCCAGATGCCTCTCAGTCAGTTGCTATCATGGCATTTCCTGAAGATGCTTCCATGTATTACGTCTTTACCACAGAGGAAGTATTCGGTTCCAATGAGAATCAAGTAAGCATGACATTGGTTGACTTAAAAGCAAATGATGGACTTGGTGATGTGGTCAGGCTCAATAAACGTCTCTTTGCAAAATCAACCGAACGATTGGCTCCTATAGGTGACAATTGGCTGCTAGCCCATGAATTAGGTAATAATACCTTCCGCGCTTATCCGTTGACTAATCAGGGATTAGGTTCACCTGTACTGTCTTCCATCGGCTCAGCACATAATGGTCCCGCTAACTCCAGGGGATATATGAAGGCCTTTGGTACTCAAAAAGTAGCGGTAGCTGTTGGTAATGCAGTAGAGCTTTTTGACTTTGATCAAGGAGAGCTAACCAATGAAAGAAGAATTAGTCCTCCAGGAATAGGAGGCCTACAAGCCTATGGGATTGAGTTTTCAGGCGATGGATCAAAACTATTTTTCACCGCCCGCCAAGAGGGTGGTCCTTCTAAACTATATGAGTATTATATCGGTGATCCTGTAGTAGGCGCTGACCCTGATAATGATGATTTAGATAATGGGGGATCTACTGATCCAGAGTTAATTTCTGAAGAAGAGTATCCTTTAGATCTTGGCGCCATTCAGACCGCTCCTGACGGTAGGACTTATGTAGCCATTGAAGGTTCGCAATTTTTAGGGGAAATAACTATTAATCCAGATAGAGAGGAAGCTTCCAACTTTAGAGCAGATGGCTTTGAATTGCTCGGCGGTACACGATCTCGCTTAGGTTTGCCTAATTACTCTCAGATTATTACAGAACAGTTGGGAGAGCCAGGTATGGCGGTGGAAGACGGTTGTACCGATGAACTACTTCAATTTGCAGGACAGCAAAAATCAGACATCGACGAATTTAGCTGGACCTTCTTTGATGAAGAGGGTAGAATTGTTTTTACCTCGGAGGAGCAGGCTTTTGAATATGCTTTTGAGGAGGCAGGTAATTACACCGTTCAATTAACGATTAGTAATCGATGTGAGGGGGTGGTTTTTAATGATACAGAAGAGGTTACCATCTTCGCGTCACCGGATCTACCTCCGGGAGTACCCGCATTGGGTGAAGGAGCCATGGAACTATTTCTTTGCACTGGACCTGTGAGCATTTTGGATACCCCACAGTTTCAAGATTATGACGACACGGGTATAGAAATAGAATTGTTTAGCCTTGGAGCGAGCGGTACTCCTCAGCCATTAGACAGCGATGAGATCTCATCCCCCGGAAATTACCGCGCTCGATTGACCAATGATAATGGCTGTCAGACAGCATTTGACATTTTAGCGATAGATTCAGGGCCGCAATTGAACTTTGATGACATTGAAGCTTGTCAATTTGATGATTTGGCCAGATTTGATGCTGGTGTTTCAAATGTCACTTACGAATGGACAGTGACTGACGAAGCTGGTAATGTGGTTCAAACAGCTGATACGCGTAATCTCAACCCCAATACGGATGTAGCTGGTAATTTTACCGTTAACTTAAGGGTGGTGCAAGCGGCGCCCTTTAATTGTGAAAGCACCGAAAGCTTTGCATTGATTATAAACCCAACCCCTGTGATTGTTAATTTTGAGACGCAAAACGAGACCGATTGTGGAGAGGAAGACGGACTGATTCAAAATATTCAGCTTGAATTAAATGGACAGCCTGCTGTGATTGGTCAAGATGTATTGGTACGTATAGTTGGTCAAGGTCAAAGTCAAGAACTTACAGAAAACCGATTGCAGGGACTAGCTGCGGGTGCCTATCGTCTGATTGTAGAAAACTCACTTTCAGGATGTAGCGCAGAAGAACGAATTATTATCAATGCAGACAATAGTAGCTTTGAATTTGAACTTGAAGATATTGTTTTGGATTGTGATGAAGAAGCTTTTACTGGTAACCTTCAATCAAGGGTTACTCCACTAATAACAGATTTTCAAGCCGAAGTGATTTTTCTTTTTGACGACGGGCGGGAGTTGATAAGCACTTGGGGCACCTTACCCGCTTTTGCAGGTACTGATCCTATCCGACCTGGCATCCATCAAATGACCATCAACCTTACCGATGGCTGCACCCATACTGCCAATTTAGAAGTGATTCAGGCTGATGATATTCAATTTTTCCTCAATGAAGGTGACTTTAACTGTGATGATCAAACAAGAACTGTTACTATTGAACCACAAATTCCAAATACCTTGGATGACTTTATTATTACTTGGGAAATCGTATCAATAGGGACGCAAGGAGGATTCAATATAATCGGTGATAGTAGTCAAATCGAAGTAATAGGAGGGGGAACTTACAGGGCTACTATTAGTCCCAGTGATCCAGATTCACCTTTTTGTCCAACAAGTGAAGAAATTGTAATTGCACCATTTGCTTCAGTGCCCACAGTATCCATCGATTTAGAGGGTGATACTTGTGAAGGTTTTCAATTGTTGACCGCTGAGGTTGATGGTGACTCGCAATATTCTTTTAGGTGGCTTCGTGATGGTAATCCAATTGCAGGGGCAAATGGATCTCAACTTACTGTAGCCAGAACTGGAGTTTATAGTGTGGAAGTGAGAGATGCTCTATCTAGCTGTGTCTTTGTATCTGATGAAGATATCGTAATAGAAGAACTGCAAACTCCTATTGATGTTTCAATATTTACAGCGCAACAGGCTTGTGGCAATGAGCCCTTAATTGTTGAAGCTAGACTAAGTGAAACCCCCGACAACCTGCGTTATATTTGGTTGGTAAACGGACAACAAACCGGACCTAATGCTTCTAGCATTACTCTTAATACTAATCTTTCACAGGCTACTGTTTCTTTAAGAGTAGGCGTAGGTCAGTGTTTATACAATAGTTCAGAACTAAACGTGTCACGCGAACCCTTTGAGGTATTCACCATTAGTACAGAAGCCAAGGTCTGTTCTGAACGAATGAATACACATTTTACCCTTCCTGATAGTTCGGTAGAACTACAAAGTGGATATGACTATCAGTGGTTTAGAAATGGAGTGCCTTTTGGCAATGGAAGGGTTCAAATTACCACTGATGGTTTCTATGAATTGGTGGTTACAAGCCCTACTGGTAGATGTATAGATGAAAGCCAGGCGATTGATGTGGTACAATTGTGTGAGCCTGAATTATTTGTGCCCAACGCATTTAAACCTCAAAGTGCCGTCTCTCAAAATAGAACTTTCAAGGTTTTCGCTGAGTTTATTGATAGTTTTGAGATTCAGATATTTAATCGATGGGGAGAAATTATCTTTTTCTCAGACCGATTAGATTTTGAATGGGATGGCACTTTTAATGGAAGAGAACTACCTGGTGCTTCTTACCCCTACGTAATAAGGTATACCACAGAGTTTGAGGAGGGAGTTCAAAAAATTAAACGAGGAGGCATTCAAATCGTTAGATAGGCTTATTTATAAGGAGTAAAAACATCTTTTTACTGAACCATGTGTCGTGTCTCGTAAAGGAAGCTTAAAATTAGCAGTAAGAAAATATTTTAAATATGCTTGTATTATTATCCCCATCTAAGGGGCAGAATTTTGATCCTTCTAGTAAAAATATTGAGCCAACTGAAGTAAGATTGATAGAGCGGTCTAAGAAATTGCTTGCTGAGCTAAAAGAAAAATCTACTGGCGATATAAAAAGTCTGATGGATTTGAGCGATGACTTAGCAGAGCTCAATTATAACAGGTTTCAAAACATGAGCTTTCCTTTTGATGAGAAAAATGCCAAGCCTGCGGTACTTGCCTTTAAAGGCGATGTGTATGGTGGTTTAGATGCTGAGAGCTTATCTGAGGAGCAATTATTGTTGGCGCAAAAAAGAATTAGGATACTTTCAGGCTTTTATGGACTAATTAGGCCACTAGATTTAATTCAACCGTATCGTTTAGAGATGAAAACGAAGCTTGCTAACCCCAATGGCAAGGATTTGTATCAGTTTTGGGGGGATGAATTGGTTTCGCTTTTGAACAGCGACCTTGAGGAACAAGACAATAAAGTAGTAATTAACCTTGCTTCCAATGAATATTTCAAGGCTATTCCTAATAAAAAAATCAATGGACAGTTGATAACGCCTATATTTAAGGAGCAGAAAGGTGATCAATTGAAGGTGGTTGCTATCTATGCAAAAAAGGCGCGAGGCATGATGGCACGATTTATCATCGAAAATGATATTGAGAAAGCTGAAGACATCAAATCTTTTGATAGAGAGGGCTATTCTTTTGTGGCATCAGCTTCAACAGATACCGACTGGGTTTTTGCTAGGTGATCGATTAAAAAATGGTATAAATGGATAGTCCTTATTATTTAGCTTTTATAAGCTCACTTAATAAGAGCACCAAATTTGCTTGATAAACGTATCTCCTTTGATCAAGGAACAGATCTAATGCTATGTAACGATAAATGTGTTATTAAATGGTATTTCTCTTAAATTAGTGGGATGAACTGATTGATATTCACATTTCCAGTAAAAAATAGATCCTTTTTCTTACATCCTTACTCAAAAATAGCCGAATAAAAGTTTGTCGATCAACAAATAAAATATTTACTTTAAAGAAATAAGTAATTACTAATAGAAAATCCTATGGACTTAAACGTCAAGCTTATAAAATCTGTATTGAATATTTTTGAAGAAATGGTTTCCAATGGCGCCTCCTTAGTATATCTGGGTGAGTTTAGCCATGATATTACTAAAATGTTTACTAGAATGGCAGAGAGTGATATGGATAAAAATGAGGAAGAGCGGCGGGTAAAAAAGAAAGTATATCATGTCATGGTAGAGACTCTTCAAAATATGAACAAGCATTCTGATGAAATTAGTAATTCAGGTCAGGTAGGAAATGGTTTATTTGTGATTGGTAAGATACATGACGAATATTATGTGATTACAGCCAATAAGGTTGAAAAAGACAAAACTGCTGTTTTGGAACAAACCTTAGAGGAGGTGAATGCGGCTAGCAAAGATGAATTGAAAAAAATGTATTTGAAGCAAATTAAAGAAGGAAAACTATCTAATAAAGGTGGAGCTGGCCTAGGCTTAATCGATATTGCTAGAAAAACAGATACTCCGCTTACTTACCGGTTTATACCCATAGACGATGATTATAATCTCTTTATTTTGAAAGTAGATATTATTGGTGCAAAAGTTGATCGCGCCAATGACTAGCAACAAGTTTGCATGATTTAGCACTACCTTAATCAAACTAAAATCCTTTTATTCGGTATATTATACAAATCAATATTATTTATGACGAAGAAAGGATTTGATATCTCACAGTATGATTTCGAAAAAGAGGCTGAGAAAATTGCAGAAAAGCCTGGACTTTTACCCTATGCTCACACTGCTGGAGGAGTACCAATAAAGCCCGAAGATAAGGGTAAGTTAAAAACGAGAGCCGTTCAAGCTATGTATGAGCAATCTGATATGCAGCTTTCTCAAATCAAAGAGCAAATTGATTTACTGGCAAAGCAAGCAAAAGCCATACAAGAGCGTACCCAGCTTTCAGAGAGAATATATCTAGCAGATATGGGTTTTGAACCACTCATAGGTAAAAGCTATTTTTTATATAATAGAAATGAAGGTATGGATACTCTTTCTATGGTTGCTCCTGAAGAATGGGGAAAAAAACTACCCTTTAAGAAATTTTTAGGCGAAGTTAAGTTACTTGCTGACCATACCTGGGAGGTGACTAGAACCGAAATAAAAGCTTAAAGTTATCCGAAATCATGATATTACCCGCTTTGATAGAAAAGCTGTTAGCGGATCAAGAAATTCCTTTTTATAATATTGCACCCGTAAAGCATATTGTAAAATTAAGTGACTTTTTGGATGACGATTTATTAGAGGTTATTTCTTCTTTAGGTGGAATTCAAGATCAAATTCGGTCTCATTCGGTTCATTTCAGCTTCACTCAAGAACTAAACGGATTGCCGTTCATTTGTCGTGAGGATGATTCCTTCAATAGGTATCGTTTGATCAGTCTTAGGCATCCGTTATATCATGACTGGCAAGCTTTTAATTTAGCACATCATAGGCAATATTGTAGAAATTTCGAAAAAGAGTGTTTCAAGGCAGCTGCAAGTGCTAATTCCTGGGAAAGCAAACTCTCTCAAAAACTCTTCGGTATCAGTGATAGAGAAGGGGTAATCTTAGACTTAGGATCATCCATGTGGAAATTGCGAGCACTAGAAGAGCTTATTATTGATATGTATTTACATAAAACGTTCAAAAATTTTATAATTGTCAGTCCTTTTGACAAGCTTTTAGTTGATCAGCAATTGATTAGCTTAAGGCAGCTAATTACAGGGTTTCAGCCAAGAAAGGCCGAAATCCTAAAAAGCTATTTACTGAGAAGGTCGGGAATCTAAAGCTTATTTTTTTCAAAATTGGGTCGGGATATTTTCAGAGCCTATTTGGATTAAGTAAGAAATACATTTATATTTGCACCTTGTAAGAAACGTGTCGTTTCAATTGTAAACATAATTATCTTTAACTAAGCATGTATTTAACAAAAGAAAAGAAAGAAGAGATTTTTGAAAATCATGGTCGGTTAAAGGCGAAAACAGATTCAGGTTCAGCTGAGTCTCAGATTGCTCTTTTTACCCACCGCATTAATCACCTAACACAGCATTTAAAAATGCATAAGAAAGACCACAGCACTCGTCTTGGTCTTTTGAGATTGGTAGGTAAAAGACGTTCTTTATTGAATTACTTGATGGACAAAGATATCGAGAGATATCGTGCAATTATCAAAGAATTGAATTTAAGAAAGTAGAAGATTTAACAGGGATTGCATCTTTATGTAATTCCTGTTTTTATTTTTTATTACCGTTTATTCTTTCAAGAACGACACGTATATTTAACTCACCAGGGCTATAGTGCCCAATCTAACCTAATCTTAAAATTCATGGCACCAAACGCTATAACAGAAACTATTCATTTCCCCGACGGGAGAATGATTACCATAGAAACAGGGAAATTAGCCAAGCAAGCGGACGGATCAGTAGTTGTTCGCATGGGAGATACAATGCTCCTTGCAACAGTAGTCTCCAATAAAGAAGCAAAAGAAGATGTTGATTTTCTCCCTTTGAGTGTTGATTATCAAGAAAAATTTGCAGCCGCAGGTAAAATTCCTGGAGGGTTTCTGAAGAGAGAAGGTAAACTTTCTGATCATGAAGTATTGGTATGCAGATTAGTGGATCGAGCTTTGCGACCATTGTTTCCTAGTGATTACCATGCTGATACACAAGTCAATATTAATCTCATCTCCGCTGACAATGAGGCAATGCCTGATGCGCTGGCGGCTTTAGCAGCTTCGGCAGCATTAACCATTTCTGATATTCCTTTTCACGGACCGATCTCAGAAGTCAGAGTAGCATTAATCAATGGAAAATATATTGTCAATCCGACTTCTTCTCAAATGGGGGAGGCTGAACTAGATATGATTATCGCAGCTTCAGAAACCGAAATTTTGATGGTAGAGGGTGAGATGAAGGAGAAGAGCGAGGAAGAAATGCTGGAAGCCATCCAGATCGGTCATGACCATATCAAATTGCAGTGCGCAGCTCAGAGGAAATTAGCTGAGGCTATTGGCGTGACTAAAAGAGAGTATAGCCATGAAAATCCAGATGAGGCACTTGCGCAAAAAATGCATGAAGAATTATATCAGGCATGCTATGATGTGGCTGCAGCACAGCTAAATAATAAAAATGAAAGGGCGGAGCGTTATTCAAAAATCAAGGACGCTTTCATAGAAAGTCTTCCAGAAGATCACGAGTATAGCACCTTTAACATCAAGCAGTATTTTGGTGAGATAAAGAAAAAAGCTGCCCGTAACTTCGTATTAGATAGTAATAAAAGAATTGACGGAAGAAACCCTGATGAAATTCGTTCAATTTGGTCTGAAGTGAATTATCTACCATCAGCACATGGTTCAGCCGTATTTACCAGAGGAGAAACACAATCATTAACTACTGTGACTTTGGGTACTCGCTTAGATGAGCAAATGATTGATAGCGCCATGACCTCTGGACACAACAAATTTATGCTCCATTATAACTTCCCTGGATATTCTACAGGAGAGGTGAAGCCTAATAGAGGGCCTGGTAGGAGAGAGATAGGTCACGGTAATTTAGCTTTAAGAGCATTAAAGCATATGATTCCTCAAGGTGATGAAAATCCATTTACTATTCGTGTGGTTTCTGATATTCTTGAGTCAAATGGATCCTCTTCAATGGCTACTGTTTGTGCCGGTTCTCTGGCTTTGATGGATGCTGGTATCAAGATTAAGGCTCCTGTATCAGGGATAGCAATGGGTATGATCTCTGATGCTGAAACTGGGAAATACGCTATTTTAAGTGATATTTTAGGAGATGAGGATCATCTCGGAGATATGGATTTTAAAGTTACGGGTACAGAGGCGGGTATCACAGCTTGCCAAATGGATATTAAGCTAGAGGGGCTTTCTTTTGAAGTAATGAAAGAAGCACTTCAGCAAGCGAATAGAGGTAGATTGCATATCTTAGAAAAGATGAAAGAAGCTATCTCTGAGCCTAGGGCTGAATTGAAGCCAAATGCTCCACGTTCTGTAAATCTTAGCATCGAAAGAGATATGATCGGAGCTTTGATTGGACCAGGCGGAAAGGTTGTACAGGAAATTCAGAAAGATACAGCTGCGACGATCGTAATTGAAGAAATTGATAATAAAGGTAAGGTAAATATATTTGCTACCAATCAGGAGTCAATGGATAAAGCTTTAGCTCGTGTAAGAGCTATCGTCGCAATGCCTGAAATAGGTGAGGTATATACTGGAAAAGTAAAATCTATCATGCCATTTGGTGCCTTTGTGGAGTTTATGCCAGGTAAAGATGGTTTGCTTCACATTTCTGAAATCAAATGGGAAAGACTTGAAAATATGGAAGGTGTATTGGAGGCTGGAGAAGAGATAAAAGTCAAATTAGTGGATATAGATAAAAAGACGGGCAAATTTAGGTTGTCCAGAAAAGTCTTGCTTCCAAAGCCTGAAGGTTCAAAAAAGTAGTTGGAACTTATCATTCCTAATAACAGTATACTAATGTGATAGATAGATATATATCTATCACGTTTAAAATCGAATAATTATAAATCAAGCGTTGAATGAGACAGCTGAAAATCAGTAAGCAGATTACTAATCGAGAGAGTCAGTCTTTAGATAAGTATCTTCAAGAAATAGGTAAAGTGGATCTTCTTACTCCAGACGAGGAAGTAGATTTGGCCAAGCGAATTAAAGAAGGTGATCAAATAGCATTAGAGAAGCTAACTAAAGCTAATTTAAGATTTGTGGTTTCTGTTGCTAAACAGTACCAAAATCAAGGTTTATCTTTGGGCGATTTGATCAATGAAGGTAATCTTGGGTTGATAAAAGCTGCTCAACGTTTTGATGAAACACGTGGTTTTAAATTTATTTCTTACGCGGTATGGTGGATCCGACAATCTATCTTACAGGCATTAGCCGAACAGTCTAGAATTGTTAGGTTACCGCTCAATAGAGTTGGATCATTAAACAAAATTTCTAAAACCTTCTCTGAGTTAGAACAAAAATTCGAACGGGAGCCTTCTCCTGAAGAATTAGCTGAAGTATTAGAAATCACTGCCAATGAGGTAACGGATACCATGAAAATTTCTGGTCGCCATGTATCAATGGATGCACCTTTCGTACAAGGAGAAGAAAATAGTCTGCTTGATGTACTTCATAATGATGATGACATTACTCCAGATCAAGATTTAATGACCGACTCTCTTCGTAGAGAAGTACAGAGAGCTCTTTCTACCTTGACACAAAGAGAAGCTGACGTTATTTCTCTTTATTTTGGATTAAATGGAACTCATTCCATGACCTTGGAGGAAATTGGAGAAAAGTTCAGCTTGACTAGAGAGCGAGTAAGACAAATTAAAGAAAAAGCGATACGTCGTTTGAGGCATACCTCTAGAAGTAAAGCGCTAAAGCCGTATCTAGGTTAATCATTTATAGACTTATATCCATCGAGACCCTTTTAAGGGTCTTTTTTTTATCTTTTTTTATCTTTTTTAATAATAGCCCTTTGGCTATCGCGTTTTAAATAAGGTAGTTTTCTTATCAAACCGAACTTTTAGATATTTGTATATTTTTGATGATATTTTACCAGTAAGCCATACTCTTGATTTTTTCTTTTTAAACTTCGGATAATTGTCATTAAAAATATTAGTTATATTTTATCGTCAAATCTTAAATTAGATTTCCTAAGGAGAGATTGAGCTAATTGATATAAAACCACTATAGTAACCAAACAATCCACTATTCTTAAGTATGAAAATTTCGTATAATTCTTTTACTTCTAAAATTATCATTCTCTTTATTTTAGCTTTCATCGGTTTTCAATCTTTAGTAAATGCACAAAGCTTAGACTTAGATGAAGAAATACTCAGTAAGGAACTTAATGCCGTAGAGCATACAGCGGATAGCCTTGCTAGCCTTCAATTAGAGGGTTATAATACTGGTAATATCGAATTGTTCTTATCAGCATTTAGCGATGAAGTAGAGGTTTATACTTTTCCAGAAGAATTACAATACAAAGGTATTGATTTGATGAGAAAGCGGTATGCCAAGTTATTTGATGAATCGCCTGATTTATTTTGTCATCTTGTCAATAGAATTGTTTTCAACAATTTTGTTTTTGATCAAGAGTTAGTAACTGGTTTTAGGGGAAGAGACGATGTGGTCAAAGCCCTAGCCATTTATGAAATTGAAGATGGAAAGATCAGTAAAGTTTATTTTATGCCACGCAACTAAGAGTAATAGAAGGTTAGTAATATTAATGCCTCTGTTTTTCTTCAAGTTTTGAGAAGCGATGATAGGTACTTTGATTTAAAATCTTGGCATGATTTGTTGGATATTGAATTGAAATGGTTTTCACTAATAATCGCATCAACATAGTTTTTCGGTATGAAAAGTCAGGTTTGTAACCTATGTTTCACAAAGATAGGCTATTATTTAATTTGAGATCTTATCAGTTCATTCCGAATTAAGTATGAATTAGCTTGTTTGTAAATGATTATTAGCTACGGATGGGGCAGTATTATTTAGATCCATCTGCCTTAACTTATCAATCATAGCGTTTCTTATTTTATCTTTAAGAGCAGGGATATCTTCAAGACTTAAGTTATGAGTGCTGATTGGTTCCAGAAATTCTATTTTTATCTTACCAGGTTTTGCCTTCATACTAGAAGGAGGCATGAGAAATTGTCCACCATAAGTAACCATAGGGATGATCGGCTTTTTACTGTATATAGCAAGTCTGAAAGCACCATCGTGGAATTTGATTAATGGTTCTTTTGTCCTATTCATAGTGCCCTCGGGGAAAATAAGAATAGAAATGTCTTGAAGAAGGTTCTTTCTCATAAGGTCGAGACTTTGCTTTCTACTTGCTGCTGACGATCGATCTACTACTACGGTAAAAAGCTTGATCGCATAGCCGAATAATGGAACAGTGGCAAGCTCTTTCTTGCCAAGCGCCTTCCAGACATGTGGGAATATCCGAGGTAGGGCAGGGGTATCTAAGAAGCTAGTATGGTTGGATACATAGACAGCTCCTTGGAAATTCGTTAGGTCAAAATTTCGCCTAAGCTCGTATCGAAATCCACACAGCCATCCGAATAGATAGGACCAAATTTTCAACCCATAATAGTTATATTTTATCCAAGAATTTTTAATTGCTTTGGGGACAAATATCAATGGACTTAAAATAAGCAGTAAACTAAAGAAGATAGTTACTACATAGATATAGTATATTTTTTGGAGTAAGTTTTTCATTTAGGTTATTTTATTAACTAAAAAACATTATTAGCCATTCAATTTAAATATTCCATTTGAGTTTGTCAATGTCTATATGACCCCAATGTTCTGCGGCTTTTATTCCTGTAGTTTTTATTACAATTGTCAAAGTTAGCTACCTATTTTGCATTGAATTATATTTCTGGCGAGATTTTAATCACCTTGCTTGCAGTTTTTCTGTCAGCTATGTATATTCGTACATATTTAATTTAGTTCTAACTCTACTTGCCGAGCCGCAGAATACATTTTTGCGGCTTGTTTATTTTTTATCAAGAAAATCTTGCAAGTAATGGAAATGTTCTCCAAGTTTTCCATTATTCGCTATCGTTGCTCTTTCTATAATTTTTTCGTGATCTGATTCAAAAAGTAAGGGAATCACTTTTTGTGACATTATTTCTCCAAAGTCGTGAGAAGCATCTCGAGGAAGCTCGCAGGGTAGATTGTCTATAGCCATCACTGTAGTAGTACCTTTTTTACTTCCAAAGGGAAGCACTTGATCATTCACTGCGTCGTAGTCGTATAGCGGCTCTTCTATGGTTGAGGCCATTTTAGTGCTCGGAATAGAACCTTCTATGTCGCAAGTAATATCTGCAATCACGCTGGTTTTAAAAAACTTGCTTTGCATGAAATTTCTATCAAATAAAACTGGTGATACAGGATTCCAATACGCCGCTGCAATTAGTAAATCACAATGAGATAAATAATCAGTGAAATAGCTTTCGTATTTTTCAGCATTTTCATAAAAATGATGAACATTAAACTTTTCCTGATTTTCCTTATGACGATGATAATCTCGATTTTTCAACTGAATGAATACAGGTTCATCAAAGTGCAATTTTTTGAAATCCTCTTTTGTAACTTCTTTGATATGCATGGTTTGCATCATCTCCATAGCACCTTTCGCTACTCTGCCGCTTCCTGTTATAATGATTTTAATATTAGGGAGTTTTATTTTTTGCGCTTCTGTTTTTAGCTCATTTAGGTCTTTGCATTCGTATGCCCTTTTTAGCTGGAAAATTTTATGCTTGATACCATAAGTGTATATTCCGTTATATGCTCCAACAAGTCCTGCATATCTACCAAAAGCAATCAATCGAGCTCCTTTTTTATTGGTTAATACCTCATAATCTATCAGTCTTATGTTTTTTTTGATGATTTCTTGTAAGAGAGGACGATTATAGGCTTGTTTTTTGATCGTGTGTGAAAAGAAAAAATAAGTTTTGTTTGGATGCAAAGAGGATATAGGAACCTCCTTTACACCTACTAAGATATCAGCTGCTGAAGGCTCGTCTACTATTGGTATACCTTCTTGCTTGTATTCTTCATCGCTAAAGCAACGAATGTCACTGCTTTGCACGCTTATTTCTATATTAGGATAGTGTACTATTAAAAACTTACATTGACTAGGTGTAAGCGCTACTCTTCTGTCTATTGGTACTTTCTCTTCTTTTATAATACAAATTTTGAGTTTTTCCATTATATCAATTTGATTTTCAGAGAGCTTAGATTTCTGATCGTTTACGAAAATTATACCTTGCAATTTAACAAATATCACTTGTATCGATAGTTCTTTTTAAATTATCTTTGATCAAAAAAACAGGATTGCTAAGTAAAATACCAAAAATCAGTCTCATACATATTGATCAGAATATCGCTGTAGTAGATAAGCCAAACGATTTGGTAGTCCATCCTACTAAAATGTCCGCTCATGATGAATTTTCAACCTTGCATTTGCTTAAACAACAGGTAGGAAGAAGAGTCACTCCTGTTCATCGCTTAGATCGAGGTACATCAGGTGTGTTGGTGTTTTCTTTTCATAAAGATGTCACTCAGAAACTTACAAGTGCATTTGAAAACAGAAAAGTTGCAAAAGAATATTATGCGTTAGTAAGAGGTCATACGCCAGATGAACTTTTGATTGATCGACCATTGAAAAAACCGGAAAACGGGAATGTTCAAACAGCCCAAACCATGATTTATACTTTGGCAAGATGGGAGATTGATGTGCCTCTTGGATTATATACTACCTCTAGGTTTTCTTGGATTCGCGTTGTGCCTCATACTGGACGATATCATCAGATAAGAAGGCATTTATCGGGTGTTAACCACCCGATAATTGGTGATCATAAGCATGGCGATCATCGTTATAATCAGTTCTTGAGAGACATACACGGTGTAAAGGGAATGATGCTTCATGCGAGGCAAATTTCTTTCAACATGGAGGAAAAGGATTTTTTGTTCAAAACCCCAATACCAATAAGGATGATCGTAGCATTTCATCTATTAGATACGTTTGCTCGTTAAGTATTAACAACTCTATTTCTGGTTTTAAGATCAGTACTTTTATGGAAAATACAAAAAGACAATTTCCTTTGATTTTTAAAATGGTAGCCTGGCTTATATTTTTGATTTTGGCGGTATATGTCCTAATTGCTACTCGCGACTTTTTATACCCCCTAGCGCTTGCTATTTTATTGGCTTACCTTTTATATCCTATAGTCAGCTTTCTAGAAAAACGTGGTGTACCAAGAATCCCATCCAATTTCGTCGCCCTCATAGTAGGAGGAGCTGTTTTAGGAGGTTTGGGTTATTTTATTTATACTCAGACTGCATCTTTTGTCGATGATTGGCCTAGTATGAAGGGACAGGCCAAGGTGAATTTATTAGCTTTTGAAAGGTCTGTCGAGTCGCTGATCGGTTATGAACGGTCTTCAGGTGATCGATTATATAATAAAGCCTTAGATGCTATAGATTTTGGAGGAGACTCTCTTGGGAAGGTTTTTGGAGCTACCACCTCTACCCTTACGGCATTTGGACTGATGCCCGTTTATGTTTTTTTCATGCTTTACTATCGCAATAAATTTAAAGAATTTGTACTAATGTTAGTACCTGATTCCTCTCATAAAGAATCTGAAGAAATCATTACTGAAATTAGTGAGGTAACTGGTAAGTATATTGGAGGTGTGGTAACTGTAGTTAGTATATTGTGTGTACTCAATTCCGTAGGATTGATGATTGTAGGGATAGAGTACGCGATTCTACTGGGGATATTGTCAGCACTCATGAACCTTATCCCTTATTTTGGGACATTAATAGGTGCTGTTTTTCCTTTAAGTTATGCCCTTCTCATTGATGGAAATCCAAATACGATAATAGGAGTGGTGATATTATTTGCTATCCTACAATTTACTGAAAATAATATCCTTACAGCCAATATCACGGGAGGTGTGGTTAAAATTAATCCCTTAATCACTATTTTGGTAATTATAATTGGTGCTAAAATATGGGGAGTCCCTGGTATGTTTCTTGCAATCCCTTATTTAGGAATGTTTAAGATATTCTGTCAGCACATCGAATTTTTGAAGCCTTATGCGTTCTTAATTGGAACTGAAGGAACGGAGAAGCATGCCGTAAATATGGACAATATAAAAGGATTTTTTTCTCGTTTACCTTTCTTTAAAATCAGAAAAAAATAGGCTATGTCTAAGAAGACTAAAGAATGTAGTTCTTGTGCTATGCCCGTTCCCAATAAGGCGGAAATATGCCCTATTTGTGGCCATAGCTTTCAGTCTTTTTCTCTTGGAATGAGGGTAGTGGCTATTTTATTGGTTTTATTGATGGTTTTATTTTTAATATTGTGAAAATTGAACGTTGCAACATCGATTGGTGTTTTTTAGTATATGTCATAAAATACTAAACAAATGAAAGAATCAATCTCTTTGATAAGTGCTCATGAGCACTATATCGCCGATCTCAAAACTAACACGCCACTACCTAATGCATCCTTTTCGGATCTAGACCCATTTTTGCTATTGAATCACCATGGGCCTCAGAAGTATACTTCCAATAATAATGGCTTGCCATTTGGCCCTCATCCTCATAGAGGCATGGAGACGGTTACCTTTATATTAAAGGGTGACATTATGCATAAAGATAGTACAGGTCATGAAAGCATCATTGATGCGGGAGGAATACAATACATGAGAGCTGGTAGTGGTCTTATTCATGCTGAGGTTTCTTCTGATGCTTTTAAGAAAAGCGGAGGTGAGCTTGAAATCATGCAGTTATGGTTAAATTTACCAGCCAGTCACAAAATGAGTGAACCTTATTACAAAGGGTTTCAGCGAAATGAAATACCCGTTGTCGAGGGTGAGGGCTATCGTGTAGATGTAATTAGCGGAAATTATGAGGGTGTTAAAGGTGCTTTTCAGACCCCAACGGATGTAGCTCTTAGACTGATAAGGGCAGAAAATGGTAGTCAGATCAATTATGAGGTAAAAGCCAGCGAGAATATATTCTTCTATATCGTCTCCGGGGAAGTAAGCTTAAATGATGTGAAAGTGAATCAATATCAGCTTGCTAAAATATCTAGTGAAACTACCCAGTTGATCATAAAAATGAATAGTAACGCTAGAATTTTACTTGGACACGGTACGCCATTCCATGAACCTATTGTAGCTCAAGGTCCTTTTGTAATGAACTCTAGAGAGGAAATCCAAGAAGCATATCACGACTATCAAACAGGTAAATTTGGTACTTGGAATCACTAAATAGTTTTTAAATTAGATAAAATGGTCAATGATTGGAATTCGGTTGCATTAGCGTTCATCATTTGATATATACATTTTTTCAAATCTAAAAAAGCACCTTAAATTTTTTTAAGGTGCTTTTTTATTATTGCTTTTCCATCAAAAAGTGCATGATTCCGCACTCATCGAAAGGTTCACCGATCTTTTCGAAGCCAAATTTTTCGTAAAGCCCTACTGCTGATAGCTGACCGTGAAGGTATTTTATTTTTCTGCTTTGTTCATTATGCTTTGCGATATCGTCAAGCACAGCCTGTACTAGTGCTGACCCAACCCCCATACTACGAGCATCATAATTTACTGCAAATCGTTCGAGTTTTACGCCCTTGTTTGTTGTTCTCCATCTGGCAGTACCAAGCGCATTGCTATCCTCATCCCACGCTAAAAAGTGACGTGAATTTTCTTCGTATTCATCATACTCATCTTCAGGGTCAACTTTCTGCTCTTTCACAAATACCTCCTGTCTGATGTTAAAGGCTATTTCACGCAATTTTTCATTGCTAAAATCAAACTGCTCTACCTTTATCTTTTTCATTTTTTTCTTCATATTTGTCATAGGCTGCTATGATATCTTTTACGAGTTTGTGTCGGATTACATCTTCTGCCGAAAGTGTTACATTGCCGATTCCTTTTACATCTTTTAGCACCTTCATTGCTTCTACCAATCCAGATTTTTGGTGACGAGGCAGGTCAATTTGCGACCAATCGCCACTGATGATAACTTTAGACTGAGGCCCCATTCTAGTCAAAAACATCTTGATTTGCATGCTAGTGGTGTTTTGAGCTTCGTCGAGCAAGATGAAGGCATGGTCTAGGGTTCGACCTCTCATATAGGCAAGGGGAGCAATCTCGATTACCCGATTCTCCATGTAGTATTTTAGTTTTTCCGAAGGTATCATTTCATAAAGAGCATCATAAATCGGACGAAGGTAGGGGTCTATTTTCTCTTTAAGGTCGCCCGGTAAAAAGCCTAAATTTTCTCCTGCTTCTACAGCGGGTCGGGTGATGACAATTTTTTTGACCTCCTTGTTTTTTAATGCTTTTACAGCTAAAGCAACAGAAATGAAGGTTTTCCCAGTACCCGCTGGTCCAATTGCAAAAACTAAGTCATTTTTCTTTGAGCTATCGACCAGCTTCTTCTGATTGACCGTTTTTGGAGTTATTTTTGAGCCTTTAGCACCGTATAGTAGAATGTCTTCGGGAAGATCCTTGTTGACTTCTTTCTTACCATGATTTAATATGGCCTCTACCGATTCAGTACTTACTTTGCCGTATTTGTCATAGTAATCTTTCATCAAATTGATAATCTCATTCACGTGAATGATCTCCTGTGGATTACCCTTTATTCTAATCTCGTTTCCTCGCGATACAATTTTTGAATTAGGAAATGCATCCACAACCAGTTTGATATTGGCATTTTCCGCACCTAAAAAATCAATTAGTGATACCTGTTCAAGGGTGATTACTTTCTCTACCAAATGTCTCGTTTTTTAATAGGTTATTGTTTATCTACTTACTTCTTAGCTTTAAATCTAGCATACGGTTGACAGTAGCTGCTTTATTTGCTTACTTTTGCTCATTGTTATACTAAGCAAAGTTAATAAATATATAGCTCATTATCTTCATGGCAATAGTCTCTTTTACCTCCGATTACGGAAATATAGATCCTTATGTATCTCTCCTTAAATCAGCCATTTGGGCTAAGAGTCCTGAGGTTAATTTTTTGGACGTAAGCCATGACGTACATCGAGTGGACGTTCCTACAGCAGCTTATTTTTTAGAAAAGCTTCTCAATTTTTCTGCCAATGGCACAATACACCTTCTTGCTGTTCAAGAATGTTTCGATGATGACTTTAGCTTATTGATTGCTCAGACTAAGCATCAGCAATATATTATTACTACGGATACTGGAATTCTTCCTTTAGTAAAGCATCATATTGATCAAATATCACGAATTAATCCTCCTTCAGATATAAGACCTACTTTTCCTATGATCGATATGGCGCCAGAGTCTATCGCTCAATTATTACATTCCAAACAACTACCTACAGCTGATTTGGTTCAAATTGACAGCCTAAGAAGATATATGTATAATGAACCCTCTTTTTCTGATGATCAGATGGTAGCTTTTGTAATTTATGTAGATGAAATGGGTAATTTAACCACAAATTTGAAGCAGAAGGACTTCTTGGAATTTGTTTCAAATAGACGCTATGAAGTACATGTTGGTCGTCAGCGTTTTAAACATATTCATCATCGCTATTCAGAGGTGGTGCCCGGTGAATGTTTTTTGATTTTTAATGCTTTAGGCTATCTTGAAATTGGAATCTTTCAATCCAGTGCAGAAAAATTGCTAGGCATAAAAAAAGGACATAAAATTCAGATCTCATTAGAAGGAAACTGATAAGCGCAATCAATTTTGTTACTACTTCTTTATTTTTTTAGGTGGAATGAGAACGCTGAGCAAGCTTTCAATATAAAAGGCGGTAGATCACTCCACCGCCTTCTCCTCATAGAGGATTAAGTTTAATTTTCTCTAGCTATCGCACCACCTTGTAGTGCCGCAGCGGCATTCAAATTACCAAAACCAAATTGAGAGTTGCGGTTAGGGTAAAGGTCTGCGGTTTGAGTAAGTCGTTGGAGTACCTGATCTCGGTTCCAATGTGGATATTTACTCCAAACCAATGCCGCAATACCTGCTGCGGTAGCAGTAGCCACTGAGGACCCACCTACAGTTGCAGGTTGTAATCCTGAGTCAGCGGTAGTAAGTACTGTATTGTCTGTTCCAGCTCGCTCCATTACCGCAGTAAAAACTACTTTATTGCCAGAGTGACAAGTATTACATCGTTGATAGCTAGCCTGCTCTTTTACCCCTGTTACTGCAATTGTTTCATCCATTGAAGCGGGAAAAATCACACCATACCAGTTGGTAAAGGAAGTAGATGTACCTGCAGCTGAGAATATCAATTTTCCTTTGTTATGAGCATAGCGTACTGCATCAGCTACTTTTCCACTTGAGAATACATTACCGATTGACATGCTGATAATGTTCAAGTCCGCTCGATTGCCCAAATAGATAAGGGCGTCTGACACTCCATCTCTCTCACTACCAGAATTAATTAATACATTAGTCAACCCTCTAATAGAGATGAGGTTTGCGCCATAAGCTACCCCAACTGCAGCACCATCTCCAGCATCTGGAGCTGCAATGACACCTGCCATTGCAGTACCATGACCGCAGTCATCATCAGGGCCGTCATTACTTTTCCACCACCAGCTTCCAGAATAGTGAAAGCCAAGACGCTCAACTGTTCTTCCGTTTGAATTGCCAGAAGCAAAGCCTTGTTGGCTCATTTTTGGTTGGTTAGGGCTAAG
The DNA here is from genome assembly GCA_020832375.1 of Cyclobacteriaceae bacterium. Lineage (GTDB taxonomy): Bacteria > Bacteroidota > Bacteroidia > Cytophagales > Cyclobacteriaceae > JAFIEW01. The sequence goes on along the minus strand of JAFIEW010000027.1, from coordinate 998 downwards.
CCCCGTATCGATTACACCCACAGTGATGCCACTGCCGTTACTTTCTGCCCATGCATCTCTTACGCCCATCTGGTCATGATTCCATGAAGATCTTGCCCCAGTAGCAGTCAATGTAAAGTCACTATTAGGGATGTTAAAATTGGAGTTGTTAGATCCACACCCTGAACCACTTGAAGAACTCGCCTCCTCTACATAGCGCTCAAGGTCGATGGCATAATTATAAGGCTCCATATATCTCACTCGGTTGTCTTGAAGAAGGTCTGAAACAGTCGTGAGACTAGAAACTTTTATTTCAAATACAGGAATCACCTCGTGTGCTCTGCTATCTAGCGTGCGTGCAGCGCCAGATGGTCTAGCATTATTCTCTAGGTCGGTAATTAAAGATACCAAACTATTTCTCGCATCTGTCCACTCAGGAGATGAAACCTCAATCTCACCCATTCGAAGTTGGCTTCCTCGGCTAGCTTCAGTTTGGTAACCAATGCTTAGAATACTATCCGAATGCATTAGCGCGCTCCAAATAACTTGAGCATCCGCTTCAATCCATTTAAATTCTTGATCATCTTGCACATGCTGCATAATCATTTCATCGATTTCATTTTTTGGTAATAGTACTTCCAGGGAGCTGGATTCATCAGACAGCAATACATCGTAACTGTCATCGTCTTTACATCCCCACAAGAGGGTAGTGGAAAATAAAAAAGCCCATAAGTAATTTTTAACCATGATTTGTTTGTTTATTTTTGTTGGTAAAACCAATTTTAACATTAATTTTTGGTTTTTCCCAAAATCAATTAGTAGTTTATTTGAAATTTCATATTTTTTATTGATTTGCTGAAGTTAGTATTGATTTGCTAATCTTTAAAGGTGTGTAGGGTTATTGCTATTTTTTAAACAAAATAAATTATGCTTATCCGAATAACTACATCAATAGATATACGCACTGAAAAGACACAGCTTGTTACTTTGTTCCGCCCTTTCGGGGCTAAGTCATGCTG
>JAFIEW010000026.1 GCA_020832375.1 Cyclobacteriaceae bacterium | reverse complement strand
AATACTTGATTTTCTTGTATTTTTAGCTCTCATAACGAACCCTAACGCATAATCCAGGTTGAATCAATTATTTCACATCATTTATGAGGTTTTCCATAATGGTACAATTTCTCATTCAATAGGTGCGTGATTTTCTTGTGTTTTACGATTTCAATTAGAATATAAACCCCTAAATTGGGCTGAATGGTGATTGCGTCTGCTGCTAAATTGAGCATTATCTTCTCAGGAGCAGAAACTGGAATCCAGTCAATAAGATATTATCGTAGATGATCTCACCTGACTTTAAATGTTTCGCGCTTCTAGCAATAAAAGCGCCTGAAAGAGGAGACCCTGTATGAAGGTGTTGGGTGTTTTGTTTTCCTTCATTGTCTACAGTTGTATAATAAAGTTCTGATCTTCTAGGATTCCCAAAGTTAAATAACATCGATTGTTCACTTTGGTTGTAAGAAAATCTGAGGGTTTCATTATCAAAGCTCATTGCATAAGATAAATACTCATGATTGTAGTCTTCATAAAACTGTCTTTTGAAGACTTTCGTAGTCCAGTCGATATTTCCGTCTTTGTCGTGTTTGATCACCCAGATGTCGCGATATTCAAACCTATATTCTGATGGTTCGGCAAATCTTCCTTTATTGAAGTCCTTTAGGAAGGGTTGTGTGACAAGTGCAAAGCCACCATCTTTATAAAAAACAATATCGTCCAGCTCGTAGTACGTTCTAGACCGGTCTCTATTCCTATTATAGGTTCTTTCTAGCCGTCTTTTTTGATTTTCACTTAAGCCTAGGCTGATAAAGTCAAAATCAAGATCGTTGTATTTTAAATTTTGTAGCAATTGGGAGTTGAGGTTAAGATCCCCGCTAAATATTCCTCTTACATCTATACTTCTTTTATTAGCATACAAACCAGCCATCTTCAGCGTCCCATCGGTATGGGGCGTAATGACCAAGTCCGAGATAAAATAATCCAAGTCTTTGAAGGAATAAGCGTTGATCTCTCCATTGGTTTTAATATGATAAGCCTGATAGTGATAGTTTGGATACCTCCATTCTATTCTGATTCTTGAATAGATATCTCTTCTTTTAAGCTGTGTAGTGTTTTCATGAGCCTTTCTATTCGGATACATCTTACCCAAAATTAACAAATCGCCCTCATTGGTTGCGATTAGGTCATGCGGTCTAAAAAACTCATTTCCCACCACAGGGACTTGTTCTTCAAAGCGTAGTAGTTCATTAAATTGGTCGTCTACTAGTCTAATCCCTGATGCTAAAGTGTTGCCTCTTCTATTTCTTAGTTCGTAGGAGATCACAATTTTTGTTCCGTCTGCAGAAATGGAATGATCGAAATGGTATCGTCGTCTAAATCTTGATATTTGTGAATAATCAATGCTAGTGACTAATTGTAAGTTGCCACTCAAGCTTAATAAATCTCTGTTGATGCGTTCAGCAAATAATGAGACTGTTTGGGTGTTTCTATTTAGGAAAGAGGAAAACACGTACATCTGATCTTTCACAGTAGCAACAAATTCAAAGACCCTTGTATCTCCCTCATGGCTAAGGTCTATTGGATAGTTTTCTATTAATTCCAAATCATTGATACTGAAGCGAGCAAAGTGAAAAGTTTTTAGTCCACCTATTATATCATTTCTTACTGCTCTATAAGGTCTTTGCAAAGCATAAAAATTCATGCCATCATTAGATAGATAAATCAGATCTTGAAAGCCGGTTGAATATCGTAAGCCGTGGCGCTCTCCTAAGCGGACATTATCGTTTAAAGAGTTCTCTTGTGCCCATGCTTTCATCGTGCACAGGAAAAAAAGCATTGCAAAAATGAAGGTTCTCATCTTCATATAGGTAGTGTTTAATTGTGGATGTGCTATTTTTAGATTCGTTTAATAACGGATAAAGTCCCTAGCTTGGTATGTAAGGCTCTATTTTGTGTCAATATAATATTTATTTCTTAAATTAAACGAATATTTTATTATATCTGGTGGCCATGATAATTAGGAGGCTGATAGATTGTTATTTTTCAATCTTATATTTTTCTAGATTAAATTTTAACCCCTCATTCTAGCTGAAAATTTGTTTCATGATGTTGGCTGTAAGCTTCAATATTCGGTATATAGTGTTTCTCAATAAAGCAATAGACTTTATCTATATTTTAATTATTAAACTATGTGATTTATGTTACAAACCTCTTTCGTCTCAAGCCGTGTACTGTATTATCTATAAAAAAATAAATACAGATATATTATGGAAGAGATGAATAAAGAACAAGAAGTAACAGTAATGCCAAGAATCGGAGATACAGCACCTGATTTTGAATCAATGACCACTACCGGAAAGATTAAATTTTCAGAATATATAAAAGACAGCTGGACGATTCTATTTTCACACCCTGCGGACTTTACGCCTGTATGTACTACAGAAATGAGTGGATTTGCTAAAGAACAAAAGTTTTTTGATGAGAAGAATACCAAGCTGATTGGTCTAAGTATCGACTCTATTCATGCACATATTGCATGGGTGAACAATGTGAAAAAGAATACAGGAATATTATTTGAATTTCCCATCATTGCCGATATTGATATGAGTGTTTCTAAGAAATACGGAATGTTACAGCCCGGCGAAAGTGAAACTGCAGCGGTAAGAGCTGTATTTTTCATCGATCCAAATGCCAAGATTCGGTTGATTATGTATTATCCGCTTAATGTAGGTCGAAATATGGATGAGATTAAAAGAGCTTTAATTGCCCTTCAGACTGCAGATGAGCATAAGGTTTCCCTACCCCTTGATTGGAGAGAAGGTGACCAAGTGATTGTGGCACCCCCAAAAACGGTAGAGGAGATGCTAGAAAGAGAAGCTAGCGATTATGATATGACTGACTTCTATCTCGCAAAAAGAGATTTGTAAGAACCAATCATCTTAGAGTTTTCCCTAAAAATAAGGGGGGAAGATGTATGATGGAATGTTTAATAAAGCCAACTGCAAAGTTGGCTTTTTCTATTTTAGCTGATTCAAGATCCATTTTATAAAATAGATGATAAGCCAAAGACAGTGAATTTCATTTTAATTAGCAAAAGAAGCTAGCGTCATAGCATGTTGTATAAGCATTCAAATGCTGACTAAAGAGCCTTGATAGCTAATTCTCGAAAAGTTTATATTGCTTATAGTCATTCACATTGTTTTTTTTTTGAATGATCACAAAACGATTTATCAATCTTACTATCTGTAAATTAGCTATAATAAGCCTGTTGCTCTTGATCAAACTATAAATCTTCTTATCTACCTTTGCGAAAAAATTAGATCACTGTCTTTATGATCATCGAGATATTCAAAGGCTTATGACCATTGATATATTAAGATGCTCGAAAGCTTTCGATTATAAGTTATTCTTATACTTACTATCATGAGTACTAAAACAAAATTGCATTCCAAGAAGCTAGGTCTTTTATTAATTGGAACATTTATTTTCGCCATAGGCATCAACTTTTTTGCGATACCGGCCATGCTTTCAGAAGGTGGAGTAATTGGCATATCGATAGCCGCATACTATTATTTTGACTGGTCGGTAGCATGGGTCAATTTTTGTCTTAATGCCATTGTTTTTGTGTGGGGTTATCGAGAGCTTGAGCGCTCAGCAATGGTTTATACCGGCATTGGTGTACTCTTTAGCACTATTTTTTTACATTTCACTGAAGGCATGATAGACCCTATTACTGAGGATACTTTGCTAGCGGCCATTTTTGCGGGTATTTTTATTGGTGCAGGTATCGGCATTGTCTTTTTAACAGGAGGTACCACCGGCGGCTTGGCAATTGTGGCTCGAATTTTGAAAAAGAAATATGATATGAAGCTGGGGCAGTCCATTTTATACATGGATATTGTGGTCATCGTAATATCAATTTATGCGATCGGGTTAGAAAATATTATGTACACCTTTGTGGCGGTATTTATAGGAGCTAAAGTAGTGGATTTCATTGTGGAAGGCTTTAATACCAAAGCTGCCCTTACAATCATAAGTAGGAAAACAGATGAAATACTAGAAGAAGTAAAGCATAAAATTAATCGAGGAGCTACGATTCTTCATGGTACGGGTTCTTATAGTGGTGAGGCGAAAGATGTGATTTATGTAGTGATTTCAAAGTCCGAATTGCTTAATTTCAAGCGCATGCTACACGAAAAGGATCCGGAAGCTTTCGTTGTGATTCATGAAGTGCACGAAGTCTTAGGTGAAGGCTTTACCATTAAGCTCAGGTCTTATGTGTAAGTTTATTGATAAAACTGTCTGTGTTTTTATTAATATTTTACTTAAATTCATGCTCATACACATGAGACACATCTGTTGATGATTTACCCAAATGGCTTTTAGCCATTTCGTATATAAAATAGTAGCAGTATGACGCATCAATCTTCGGATGAAGTAAGAATTGATTTTTTGGAAGCTATTCAAATTATGGATAGCGGATCAGACCCGCATTTTGATTTCATTACACGCCTTACGAGCGAGCTGCTTGAAGTTCCGATTGCTTTAATAAGTTTGGTAGGTGAGAAAAGGCAGTGGTTCAAGTCGGCTTGTGGAACAGATGTCAAAGAAACAGCATTGGAATATTCGGTATGCAACTTAGCGATCCGTCAGTCGGATGTTTTCATCATCGAAGACTTAACTCAACACCCACACTTCAAAAACTTTCCTCTATACTTTGGAGAACGGTTGGCTACCTATTATGCGGGGGTGCCCTTAAAAAACAGCATGGGTGTGGCCTATGGCACCCTATGTGTGCTGGACTTTAAAAAACGTAGTTTCGATGAAAAACAATTGGAGCGGCTTCAAGAGTTTGCTGGGCAGGCTCAAATACTTATTGATAATTTAGAGAAGAGAGTTCAGCTGGAGCATGAAGCAAAGGTAAAGGAAGAAATTATTGTTCAAAACCTTGATGCGTACATTGAAGTAAGTTTGCCGCTATCTGGCTTATCAGAGCTGAATTTTAATGAGATTTTTGATGCCAATGAGCCGAGCAATGGCAAGTTGCGACATGATTTGGGTATTGAAATAGATCTATTTTCTCAGGCAGTAGCAGAAAAATATCGTGAACTGCGCCATGAAGAAATTGCCAAAGCGATTCGCAATCACGATCAATCTTATTCTATCGAATATTGCCTCCATACTTCTGAGAAAAGTCGAAAGTACCTTCTTGAAAAGGGGAGTATTTTATACAAATCTACCAATGCCGTACTGAAAATATCCTTTATAGACATTTCGGAAAGCCATTTCAAAAATACGCTCTACAAGAATATTTTTGAAAATACGCAAGCACTCATGTATACGCATGATTTATCGGGTAAAATTTTAGAGGTTAATCCTGCAGCACTAGACATTGTTGGCTATCGTGAAGATGAGATTGTAGGGAAGGACCTATTTTATTTCACACCAAAAGAGCAGCACTATTTGGTAAAGAGCTATTTGGAGACCATATCGGAAAAACTAACATTTAAAGGCAGAACTAAAATTTATCACCGCGATGGTTGGCCCATCTATATGGATGTGCAATATCAGCTGATCGAAGGCCCCACAAACTCGATGGTTATTTGTCATTCTATTGATAAAACCGATTTTGTCAAGAAAAAGGCTGAAATCAAAGCCTTAACCAAGCTACTCAATGACGCCCAAAGAATTGCTAGAATCGGAGGCTGGGAAATGGACATTGATACCGGAAAAACTGAATGGACAGATCAAGTATACCAAATCCACGAAGTAGACTTTGACTATGATCACAATAAGGAAAATGGGATCAAATTTTATCATCCCGACGACCAGAAAATTATAATTGAGGCTATTGAAAACACCATTAAAACGGGTGAGCCTTATGATGTTATTTGTCGATTTATCACAGCAAAATCTAATCAACTATGGGTACGAGCTACGGGTGAGCTAATAGAGCGGAAAGGCAAACTAAAATTGGTGGGTATTTTTCAAGATATCACCATTCGACAAGAGGCGATCCTCGAACTACAAAATACGAAAAAGCGCCTTCAGAGCGTCTTTGACCAAATCGACGATGTCATCTGGTCGGTTAGTTATCCTGATTTTCAATTGGTAGAGTGTACACCTTCTGTAGAAAAAGTATATGGGATTTCTTTGAAACAGTGGGTAGAGGACCCTTCACTATGGATAAAGATGATTCACCCTGAAGACAAAGAAATTATCGAAGATATCTATAAAGATATTGAGGAAATGGGTAGCTATGAGGCAGACTACCGTATAATAGACGCTCATGGTAAAATAAAATGGATAGAAAATAGGGGACATGTAGTCGAAATCGATGGCCGCAAGGAGCGGGTTGATGGTATCATCCGAGATATCACAGACCGTAAACAGGCGGAAATCCAGCATGATTATCAGCGATCTATACTTTCTTCTTTGTTTGAACTTTCACCAATAGGCTTGGCTCTCAATGACTTTGAGACAGGTAGGTTCCTTCGAGTCAATGATAAATTACTTGAGCCTACCGGTTATTCTAGATCCGAGTTGCTCGAAAAAGAATATTTCGACATCACGCCTAAAGAATACAAGCCACAGGAAGATGCTGCCATAGAGGCAATGCTCAGTACAGGAAAGTACCCTACCTTTAGGAAGAAATATATCCGAAAAGACGGAAGTCGCTATCCCGTGGAGCTGCGCGGAGTACTAGTAGAAGACCCCAATGGTAAAAAGCTGATTTGGTCTTATATTGAAGATATCAGTGAGCGATTAGCCGCTGAGCAAAAACTCAATGAATCGCTAGCTCGCATGAGTGGTATCTTGAATGCTAGTGAGGAGGTAATTATTCTAGGTGTGGGTGCCGACCTAAAGATTCATACTTTCAATACCGGCGCGAGCAGGCTACTAGGCCTTAAGAAAGATCAAGTCGTGAATCAGAAGTCTATCAATGACTTTGACTTTCAGTTTCAAGACAATAGAGATAAGGCTTTAAGTCTTGTAGATAGAGTTGATCAAACAGAGCAGGGGCCTCCCGTGAGGGCTACCGTTTTGTCAAGAAAGGGCAATGAGATTCCCCTGCTTTTGAAGATGGCTAAAATCCAAAGCACCCAAGAAGAAGCCGATGGTTTTGTGATCGTGGCAATGGATATTACCAATATTTTAAAAGCAGAGCAAGAACTGCGCTTGGTACTTCAACTGACAGAGTCAAAGAATGATCGGCTTAAAAATTTCGCACGTATTGTATCTCATAATTTGCGTTCCCATTCGGGTAATATCCATTCATTGCTAGAGTTGATGGTCACTGAAAATGCCGACTTGGCAGATCATGAATTGTATCAAATGATCATGAAGGCCTCAGATAATTTATCTGAAACCATCGAAAACCTTACCGAGGTGGCTAAGGTGAATACTGGTGATGAAGGCGAACTTAGCGTTCTGGACTTGGAGCCCATCCTGATCAAGGCAATCGATAGCTTGACTGGCAAAGCAGCTCAGGCCAATGTAAACATACAGCTGGACACTGATGATTTGCATCGCGTGATGGGAATTACCGCCTATATCGATAGTATCTGCCTCAACTTCATCAGTAATGCCATCAAATATGTCGACTACAGCAAAGATAGCCACCTTATCATCCGCGTGAGCAGAGAAGGTGACTGCGTACGCATCGACTTTGAAGACAACGGCATAGGCATTGATATGCAGCGCTACGGAGAGCAGCTTTTTGGCATGTATAAGACCTTTACTTCGCGGCAAGACTCTCGTGGTGTTGGACTTTTCATCACCAAAAACCAGATTGAGTCGCTCGGAGGAAGGGTGGAAGTAAGCAGTGAGCTAGGCAAAGGCACTACATTCTCAGTTTTCCTACAATCAGCGGATTAGCAAAGCAGCCGGATCAAATTCAATTTTCTATGTCTTGTCTGTAGTTTCTTTTTTAATTTTGCGTGGAATGAGGAGCTAAGTTGACTTCCTACGCTCCATTCACTTAACTTACAAATCCAAAGCATTCTTATGGCGAAGCTCACCGAGCAGCAACTCGATATCATTCAGCAAGGGGGAGATCAGAAAATCAATGCAGTCGCCGGAAGCGGAAAAACGACCACCGTCATTGCCTATGCCAAGCGCCTGCCAAAAGGTGCTAGAGTACTTTACTTGGCATTTAATAGATCCGTACGTCAAGATGCAAAGCTTAAATTTGCAAAGGCAAACATTCCTCATGTAAAAGTTGAAACGGCTCACTCGCTTGCCTTCAGTTATGTCGTTCGCGGCAGTGCTTATCGCCTCAAGCAAGGGGATTATGCAGGCCATGAGCTAGTAAAAATGCTACGACTCAGCAGCACAGGCGATCCGCTTTCGGAATATATCATTGCCAACCATGTGCTTCGGTTTGCAGCATATTTTTGTAATAGCGCTGCCTTGAAGATCAGAGAGCTTGACTATCGCCTCATTGTACAGGATCGTGATAGCCTTGCCTTCGTCCAAGAGCACTATGATATGATAGAGCAAAAAACCCGCGAGTTTCTGGCACTCATGAATGCTGGTAAAATAGAAATTACCCATGATTTTTATCTCAAGAAGTTTCAGCTGCAGGCGCCACAGCTTCCTTACGAGTACATATTGTTCGACGAGGGGCAAGATGCATCACCCGCCATGCTCGATGTGTTTTTAAAGCAGTCAGCTATCAAGCTCATTGTAGGCGATACGCATCAGCAGATCTATCGGTGGAGGCATGCGGTCAACTCTTTGGAGCAGGTGAAATTTGAAAAAAAGCAACTTTCAATTAGTTTTCGCTTTGGCCCATCGATTGCTGCTTTAGCCTCAGAGGTTATCTCGTGGAAAAGCCATATAAAAGGTATCGCCCCACGCTTTCAGATGCAAGGGGTAGCCAAGCCCGCCGATATCAAGACCAAAGCGGTGATTGCTCGCACCAACCTAGGCTTATTGCTTAAGGCGATCGAATACGTAACGGAATCCAAGCAGCTCAGTAAAATCCACTTTGAGGGAAACATCCACTCTTACACCTATGCCGACGATGGCTCGTCGCTATTTGATGTTTTAAACCTTCATAATCGTAGGCGCGACCTTATTCGCAGTCCGCTGATTAAGCAAATGAAAAATGAAGAGGAGCTGGAGGACTATATCAAAAAAACTGAGGATGTACAGTTGAAAATGATGCTCGAGATCGTCAATGAGTATGGCAATGAGATTCCTGTGATCCTCAAGCAGCTTAAAGATAAGCATGTGGATGCGGCAGAAAAAGAGGAGGCGGATGTGATTTTTTCAACCGTACATCGTGCAAAAGGTATGGAATATGATATGGTGAGTTTGGTCGACGACTTTATTACAGAAGATAAGGTCAAGCGACTATCGATGGATCATAGCGACAATGAGCTGATGCTTGCAGGTATCAATGAAGAGATCAACTTGCTCTATGTAGCAATTACCCGAGCCAAACATCGCCTGTATGTACCAGATGAGCTGCTTCCTGCAGATTTTCCAAGGGGAGGTGCGGTGATTCCATTGCAACCTAAGAAAGAGGAGGAGCTTACTACCCCCTCATCCCACGAAAAGAAAAAAGGAAGCTATCAGCCTTGGCTACCAGCCGACGATCGCCGCTTGGAGTATCTTTTTCAGCGAGGTGTAGCCATGCAGGACTTGGCTGATGAGTTGGGTAGGACGAAAGGAGCTATTTACAGTAGGCTCAAAAAGCTCGATCTGGTAAAAAGTAAGGAAGCCTCTCAGTAATCGCAAGCCACTCGCTCGTATTCCTCTTGTGTGTAGGCTGTGCGCCGGATGATGTTGCCACGACCATCGTAGTAGACGACCACATGCATACCTGCCTCTCGAAAAGATCGCTCTGCAAAATAAATAGGCTCACTTCTAGAGCCTATATTGATCAACTCTTGATAAACAGGAGCCACCCATTCTTCACCTAGTGGCGAATAAAACCCAATGCCGCTTTGCTTGGAGATGATAATGCCCTGGCCTGAGTAGGCATATTGATCTACCTGATCAATGAAGACCGTATCTTTCAACTGATGGACAAGCTTCCACTTGCCATTTTTAATCCACATGAGACTGTCGTTGGCAAGTCGAAAGTCAGAAAAAGATTCATTTTTTATCTTTTGCCCATTGCGGCGACTGAGAAAAGTTCCCTCTTCAGTTTTTACTTTTACTTTGGTAAGACTTAAAGATTGGGGCTGTTGTAGATAGTCGAAGGCAGATAGGCTTTTACTTTCGGTATCGTAGATTGCAAATCTCCTTGCCCTCAGTACTGGGATTATACCTTGGTCGTATACTCCAAAACCTTCGTAAGCGAAAGGCAATAATTGTTCCCCACCAATGGTGTAAAGCGCCTTATTTTGACCGCCATCTACCTGCATGTATTGCTTGCCAAGATACTTTACCGCTGTGGCCCTTCCCTGAAAAATCTCATTGCCCATTTGATCATAAAGCCTTACTTCTCTATCTGAAGTTAAGATAGCGTATTGTACTTGTTGCTCTTCGCTATTGGTGACTTCCCAAGTATTGAGGCGAAAGCCGGCGGGTATTTCAAGTCGACGAGTAGAGCGAAAGTACAATTGCCGTTGATGATCTTTTTCGTAACCAACGAAGTCAGGAGTCATCATGAGTAGGTTGTCTGCCGTGGCGATAGTGTCTAAAGATTGAAGAATATGCCAGCTACTATCTTTTTCAAAAGCACTAAAGGCTTCCTTGTGTCGAAAAGTTGAGATGCTATCAGCATGAAGCTGAAAGTTACTTTTTCTGTATAGGCGATAGTATTCTTCAGCTTTTACTATATAAAACTGATTGGTAAAAAATACATCCTCGACTTTCTCAAACTGATGTAAGAGTTTTCCCTCTACGTTGAGCCAATCAATCCCATCCGTATGATAGGCTAAAAATGCGTTTTCCTCAAGGAGATACTCTATTTCTTCGTAATATTTGAAAACAGGCTTTTCAAGACTCTGCGCTTTGCTGATCAATTCTTCTCTGGGCATGAGCGTTTGGCCTTGCGAATTGCTGATCAGTAGTATTTTGCCTTCTAGCATTTCTTCAACTTTCTCTATCCCTTTGATCAATTCTACGCCTGATTGACTGAGTAATACCCCATTTTTCTCCCGCTTTGCAAATAAAAAGTGGCTTTTAGGTAGGGATGAGTATTCGTAAAAGCCAGAGTGAATTTTTCTACCAGTACTTGTAAAAGCTGCATTTCTGCCTGATTTTGCTGTCGCCTGCCAAAGCCCTGACCCTAAATCTTGGATTTGACGATAATATCCACCATCGAGGAGATTTGACTGACGATCGTAAAGCTGCAGCCGATCATCATGTTGTCCCATGAGAAGTATTGGCGACGCAATATTACCACAAAGGTAGTCTTCATGCAAAGCTTGTGTTCGAATCAATATTTCTTCACCAGAGGTACTTACGAGTCGGTATTCATTATTTTCAAAGAAGGGAAAAAGCACGGTGTAGGCATCATTCTTAGCTTTTCGTAGCTCATTTACCTTCAGTGGGCGTAAGCGTCCTTCCAGTTGACGAAGATCAAAGTCAGGCTTTAAGGCTAGCTCTAGAAGAAGCCTTTCACTAAATGATGCATGAGGATACTGAAAAATAAGGTTGAGAATGTATTCAGGACTAGCATTGATCAGTGATAGTCGAAAGATTTCCTCTTCTACTTTCTGTCGATAAGGACTGTTGGAATACTGCTTATGGAAGCGAGTAAAATCTTTGAGCCTTCCGCCTGAAGTAGCCTCTGTGAAGAGCCTACTATCGTATCTTTCCTTGGCAATCATGAGTTGTTCTGCCTGAGGGTAGCTCTCAATAAAGTTGGCATAAGCGGCAGCATGATCTATTTGTATTGTATTATCCCAAGCAATAGAATCTCTTTTGCGGGTGGCCTCAGTTGCATAAGTTGATTGCCCATGTCGATAGAGGTACTGATTGAAAGTTTCAATGCTTGGTTTTTGAAGACTTTCCAGATAAAATTGAGAGTCAAGTTGATGCCGTACTTGGCTAAAGTCTTCAGTGTCTAGGTCAGCTTTGCTTGCTTTCCGTTTGTCTTTTTCATCTAGTTGACCCTTGAGAGATTCTGCATGCATGAGGGCACTCCAAGCTTTTTCCAAATTACATTGACTGTCTTGCGGATTGGCGAGTCTACGGGCTTCCATGAGCCAAAGAAAAGCGTCTGTACTATCTTTTTCAATGGCTTTGTGTAACAGCTCTTGGTGTTTTTCGAAGTCGCCTTTTTCATATTGACGGTCGATGCGTTTGTATGACTGCGACAGCACTGTGCCACTAGATAGCATCATCATTCCAATTGAAACAAGAATAATAGCCCTAGCCTTGATATTATTTAAGACTGAAATGATATAAAACCGCCCGCTTCGATTCATATGATAGAAAAAACGCTTGAAATAATACGCTATCTAATAGGTTTTTGACACTCAAAATTACACAAAATCAAAGCTTTACAAGCAGGTTTTTACAAATAAGTTGGGTGAGGTGCTTTCGCATCCTTTATATTCTTTAGTAAAAGTCTTCAGTTAAAGGTAGTGATTGATAGTAGGGGCTTTAACTTTTATTTGAGTAATTTAAAGACTGGTTTTATTGGATGTTGTAGATCAAAATTTCATTTAGGTCATGAGAAAAGCCTATATTTTCATCGGAGAGGAGCTATTCAACTTCAACATTTAACTTGTGGCGTAAAGATTTAGTTGGTTTTTGGGAGAGTATCAAGATTAGCTGTCCATTGAAGCTTTCTCAACGTGAAATATAAGTGTCTATATCAACGAATTGGTGACCTGTACTATTGTGGTAGATTAGGGCTTGAAAGAGCGTAATAAGATCAGTGCCAGCGGGGTAATCAGGAGAAAAGTCTTGGTTTGATGAAATTTGAATTTTACTAATAACTTCTTTTGGGTCAAACGGAATAATAGAGCAGGCCATTGCGGTGCCTAAGAAGGGAAATGATCCTTTCTCTGACTTTATCGCTTGCATACGGCTTTCAATTAAGAGGGGAGTGAGCTTAATACTTAGTTGTGTACTTGCAACGGAATCTCCCATGGGAGGTATAAGCGTGGTTTGCCCTGCTGAACTACCGAGATTACTGTATTGGTACAGCTCAATATCTATTGCATCTACTTTTAGCTGGCCAGAGGTGTCGGCTCTTCCACAATCATCGTCATAAATGCTTGAGTTAAATAATAAGAATAGGCCAGCAATGAGAAGTAGAATAAAAAATTTTATTTTGTTGGGGTCAAAAAGTTTTAAAAATGAAATATAATCTAATTAAAAATTTCCTCATCTACAAGTAAAGCTTTTGAAGCTACAATTAATTACGAGTGTCAGAGCTTTTTGTATCTTCCCTTTGCGTAAGCTGACTAATTTTTACGTAGACCTGTTTGGTGGTTACTCTTTCCATGCAGGCCATGTCGCCTCTCATACACGGCTTATTGCCATAAATGGAGCAAGGTTTACACTGTAGGTCTTCAGTTTGAATGGCATGGGATGGGTCTTGGAAAATGGGTGAGAAGCCAGCCTTAGGGCTTGTTGCCCCCCAAATTGAAACAATCGGTACTCCAGCTGTAGCTGCCAAGTGCATATTTGCTGAATCCATGCAAAGCATACCGTCTAGTCGGTGAATGAGTGCCCACTCTTCTCGTAATTTTAGGTGTCCAGCCACGACGACAATTTGAGTGGGAGCAAGTGTCTTAAGTCGCTTAAGTTTGTCAATTTCTGATTGACCACCGCCAAAGAGAAAGAGCATGGTTTCGGGTTGCAGTTCCTTATACAGTTTAATGAGATGACTGACTTTTTCCATCCCCCATTCTTTGGTAGGGTGAAATGCAAAAGGCGCTAATCCAACCCAATTACCATTTTTCCTCTCTACGCCTTGTTCGTATAAAAACTTTTTTACATTTGCCTCTTCGGTATTTGAAAAACGAACATAAGGTGGTTGAACTAATTCACAACTTAGCCCTATTTTCTTGAATGGAGCAAAGTAAATTTCGGTCATGTGGGGTAAATCCTCATTTCCACCTTTTTTGATAAAGGATTTACGCAGTCTTCTTGGCTTTTTAATGCTTAACCAAGGTTTGTTATCAAAAATAGAAAAGGACCTTAATAGTTTGGTTCTCAAATGCTCATGTGCATCGATGATATAGTCATAGTTATTAAAACCAATCTTTCTATAAAGCTTCCAGATCCCGCTTAAACCATTGTACTCCTTATCGATATCTACTCCAATTACATTGATCCCTTCCATGCCTTCATAAAGCTGGGCAAACTTTGACCTAGTAAGAAGATCTATTTGAATTTGAGGGTTTTGTCGCTTCAGTGAGGCAATTACGGATAATAGCAATATGACATCACCAAATGCAGAAAAACGGATCAATAGGAGGCGCATATTTTTCACTTCTTTTTCGCGCTTAAAATGGGGTTCAATTTTTCATCATTATACATCTTCATCTGACGGTATACTTTTACGAAACGATTGCCATTCAGAATATCTTCTATTAGCTCATCAAAACATTGCGTGAGGTCAATTTGCTGTTCTTTTAAAATGGCCAATTTCAATTCGCATTTTTGGATATGCTCTTCATCTGCATCTTCTCTTAGTGTTTGTTCATGCATATGGTACACCTTTAGCATTAAGATAGACATTCTGTCAAGTAGCCATGCTGGGGTTTCTGAGTTCATACGTGCATTTTCCTTTTTCTTCGTATTTTTAAAATCGAAGTAGGCAATGATGAAGTCATCGATCTTTTCTACTGTATCAGTTCTATCTTGATTAGAGGCATCGATTTTACGCTTTAGTTCAACGAGCCTTTTCGGCTCAATCTCAGGATCTCTTATGAGGTCTTCAAGGTGCCACTGTACGGTATCTATCCAGTTTTTCTTATATAGCAGGTATTCAAGACTTGAGACTTGGTAAGGGTTTGGCGATGGGGCTTCTATCGAATCTGTTTTGTGATAGTCATTGATGGACTGATTAAACAGTTGAATGCATTTTTCAGCTGATAGGATATTCATAGGGTCTCTGGTCAAGTGTATGTTTATATTGTCTAGCTAGCGGTAGTATTTCTTAAATGTATAAGCACGCAAATTTATGGAATTTCAAACGATTTCACAATTTCAACTATCAAGTGACAAACTAGAAAACGGTTTTATAGTAAATGCATTACCTTTGAATCAAGCTTTTGAATAATTGTACAAGCAGACCTTTGCTTCACAGTCAGCTTTGATTGTTTAATATGCTTATCCGCTGGTTTACACTTTAAATTTCTAAGAAAGTGTTATTGTTTAAAAGTGATGAAGGCGCAATATAGCAAAGTATAGCGTGAGCCTTGTTAAAAATAGAAAGCATGCAATAAGCCATGATAGGGTGTAACAATTTGTGTCTTTTAAAGGCATAGATTTATTTATGCGGATAGGTATATTGTCTAAAGTATGTTATGGGAAAAGCAATCAAATTAGGAAGGGGCTTGGCCTATTAACTGCATATTTACAAAAAGAAAATAAAATTAGGGTATGAAAATATTGATGGTCCATACTATTGGTAAGAATAAGTTTGGCGGGGGTGAGCGATGGTTTATTAATACAGCGGCAGATTTACAAGAGGCTGGTAATGAGGTGGTTTTTGCTGCGCCAAGTAATTCTATATTAATGCAAGAAGCTCAAAAAAAAGGCCTTACCGTTTTTTCCTGCAATATCCTCAGCGATATCAGTATTTATCATTCTTTTATACTATATCGATTTATTAAGAAAAATAAGTTTGATGCTATCATTGTAAATTTAAGGCAATTGGCTGTAGCAGGCTTGGCGGCTAAGTGGGCTAGAAATATTCCTGTATTAGTAAGAAGTGGCTCACCACAAAAATCTAGTATGTGGAAACATACCTACTTAATGAATCATTTTTCTCAAGGTGTCATCACCAATACTGCTACTATCAAAGATCACTATATTCGACAAGGAGTAATGGCGGGCGAATTCATACGAGTGATATACAATGGCATGACTTTTCAGGACGATATTGTACCCATAGATTTTTCTGATGAGTTTCCTAATCGCAAAGTGATATTAGGTCTCGGTAGATTGGCAAAAGAAAAAGGCTTTAAATATCTCATTGAGGCTGTGGGTATGATTAAAAACAGGTACCCTAACCTTTTGCTTTATTTAATTGGCGATGGAAAGGAAAAAGCAGCATTATCTCAACAGGTACAAGCGCAGGGTCTTCAAGACCATGTGTGTTTCGCAGGTTATATTCATCAGCCTATAGGGCATATTAAGGGTTGTGATCTCTTCGTTCTTCCTTCACTCTTTGAGGGCATGCCCAATGCTCCTATGGAAGCAATGGCCTATGGTAAGCCGGTAATTATGTCTGACGTGAATGGCGCAAGAGAGCTCAGTGATTCAGGTAAATACGCTAAGCTGGTTCCTTCAGCTGACGCCTCCGGCCTTGCAGATCGAATAATCGATTTTTTTGAACGACCCCATAAGTTTAAAGAAATGGCTGAAAATGCAAAACAGCATGTAAGAAGTAAATATACGCTGGATAATAGTTTGGATCAATTGCAGCACTTTCTTAAAGAGGTCGTTTCAAAGTCTAGGTGTTAAATTTTACTTAGACGGTATAAAGTACTACCCAACTATATTTTTGTTTTAAAAATTAACCATCATAATCCAACATACAAGGTGTAAAAATTATCTTTAATTTTTACAATATTGGTTTTCATGCGGATACATGTCCCCAATTTTCGCCTTTTCTGATTCTATTGAGCTGCGTATGAGTGATACCAAATCTTTTAGCAATCATACTCAAACGAGTTTTATTACTTTGAAGTAGTTTCTTTATCACTTTTACATCAGTTTCCTTCAACTTATAGCCCTTCGACCTAGAAGCCTTGACATTTGGGTTAGTATTCATGTGCTTACGCAACTCTTCCTTGTCTACCCATTTGAGGTTATTGATATGATTGTTTTCTTTATTATGGTCGAGGTGGATTACGAATTTATCTGATTCCTTTCTTGGTGATAGAAAGTACTCTGCAATAAGGCGATGCACATATTTAGTTTTTGTCTTTCCATTTGAAAGCCTAACCATTACCACTCGATAACCATTGATGACGGAGCCTGCAATTATTTTTCCTTCCCCATCACCGGCGTAACTTTTAATTCTGCCTCGATTTGAAATTTCATAGGTAGCGTGAGAGGCTTCGTCTGAAAAGCTGACATTTATCCATTTTTCATTTAAGTACAGTAGATTCTCATTAATTGGTGGCATAGTAGTAACGTTAAAAAGTGTAATTTCAGTAAATTACGACAACATTTAACGTACCGTTACCATTCAAACAATAAATGAGGATAATTACTTAATAGTAGTACTACTATCAAAGGCTTTTTTAGGAAGATTTCACCTCTCCCAATAAGTAGATATCGCCTTGAGGACTTTCGGATCCACCAGCTTTTTCTAACGATACAGCAAAGGCATCTGCTTGAGCGGTGATGTTCATTTCGGTTAGTGAAAAACTACCGCTCCAATCAAAGACCCCCGCACTAATAGGCTTTCCATCTTTTAGTGCCCATAATTGATACTGTAGACCACTAGGAGGCTCGGGAAGCTGAACATCAGCTAAAAAAGTACTTTTTGAGACAGTATCCCAAATGACTAACGCCTCTGCATCAGGACTAGGGTCTAGCCCTTTAAGTACAATTCGACGGGCTTCTGCTGAACTTAATATTTGGTTGATAGTAGACAACTCAGCCACTGTTTGTTGGTTCTGATTTTGCAGATCAGCCATAAAACTCACTTTATTTTCTAGGCTAATCGCATAGTCTACACTTGACAAATACTGTTGGTATAATAAAAAGTTAATCGCAAGACTTATTAATGCTACAGCCGCAGCTAACTTATAGTACCAAGGAGTTCTTGTTACCGTCGGGTTAGTAGCATTTAACTCCTTAATTTTGTTAACGCGTATTTCTTTTGAAATAGCTTTTTTTACAGATAGAGGAGGACTGTGAGCTCCCTTATTTAAGGCATTCAGTAAATCTTCTTCAGCCAGAGTCAATTCTTCTTGAAGCGCAACTGACTGCTCGAGTGCTCGCTCAAAGGCAATCCTTTCCTGCGGATTCAGATCATCCATAAGATAAGGCATCAGTAAGTCTTTCGCTTCTTGGTGTTCCATTGTGTATTTATTCCTTATAATAGGCGGTTTCTATCTTCAATCACAAATATTTTACGTCTTTAATAATTTACGTAAATGACTCATGCCTGTCCTAATCCTTGTTTTTATGGTACCCAAAGGGACTCCATAATAGCTGGCTAGCTCTGCATGAGTGTAGCCGTACATATAGTTGAGTCGAAGGGGCTCAGACTGCTCCTTCGGTAGTTGATTGATCAGACTTTCTAGCCCTATAGCATCGAATGATAATTGGCTGCCTTGCTTTTCTGTTTTTATCCAATCTTCTATAGATGTATTCTTTTTGCTTCTTTTTTCGTGTTTGCCTCTTATTTTATCGATCGAAAGATTACGACAAATGTTGAGCATCCAAGTAAAAAAACCTCCTTTAGATTGTTCAAATCGGTCTATTCCTTTCCATACTTTTACCATAGTTTCCTGAAGCACATCAGCGGCAAGTCCCTCGTCTTTTACGATCGACAAGCTCATGTTGTAAAGCGCATTCGAATACTTGCTGTACAAATGCTCGAATGCCTCATGCTCCTCGGCTTTGATTTTCGCAATGAGTTGCGAGATATCTGAATATGTAGGATTCGATTTCAAATAACCTGTTGATCTATAGCTTATAATCTTTTTTACTAGAGCATACCGTCAATCATTTTGCTCTCTTTATATCGCCTAAGATAATAGTTTTTTACAATTGACTCCCTATTGGTGATATACGATTTCATTTCAACAATTGGATTGGTTAACATTTAAAAAAGTAAGAAATGTATTCTCATGGCTTTTGGGTGTATAAAGGCTTTTTTCTTTGCGAGGGATGAGGACTATATTTCACCAATTATTTTATTATTTGCCTGACAGCTAGTAATTTTGCGACTTGGTCAAAATTGAGGGGTATAGGGGTATATAAGTATATCTCTTGAGAATCAAGATTGCCTAATTAATGGATACCGTCTTTGAAAAAGCCTATCCAAGATTGAAAACAGTAAACGATACATCATCAAACTATGGGACTTAAAATAGCAGTTGTTGGCGCTACGGGGCTAGTAGGTCAAGAAATTTTAGAAGTGATGCAGGAGTTCAAACTAGAAATAGAAGAACTTATTCCAGTAGCATCAGCACGCTCAGTGGGTAAAAAAGTGAGTTTTGCAGGCAAGGAGTGGACCGTAGCCGCTATGCAAGCCGCCATAGATGCAGTGCCAGACATTGCGATCTTCTCAGCTGGAGGAGATACTTCCAAGGTGTTTGCACCTAAGTTTGCTGCGAAAGGTAGCTTTGTGATAGACAACTCTTCAGCTTGGAGAATGGATCCAGATAAGCCCTTAATCGTGCCAGAGCTCAATGCACATATCTTAAAAGATACTGATAAAATTATTGCCAATCCTAATTGCTCTACTATACAAATGGTATTAGCATTATCGGCTCTTCATAAGCCTTATGGGATCAAACGCATAGTTGTTTCTACTTATCAGTCAGTGACAGGCACAGGCAAGGAGGCTGTCAATCAGTTGATGGATGAGCGAGAAGGTAAGCCTAAGGAACAGGTGAGAGCGGTATACCCTCATCCTATAGACATGAATGTACTTCCTCATATTGATGTGTTTCAGGAGAATGACTACACAAAAGAGGAAATGAAGATGGTCAATGAGACAAAGAAGATTTTTGGTGATGATAATATCGGAGTGACAGCGACTACTGTTAGGCTACCTGTAATGGGAGGACACTCGGAGTCTATCAATGTGGAGTTTCACCGTGAGTTTGACATGGATGAATTAAAAGCACTTATTAAAGCTACCTCTGGTGTAGTCATACAAGACGATCCAAGCAAAAACGAGTACCCTATGCCGCTATTTGCTCATAAGAAAAATGAAGTGTTTGTGGGGAGAATCCGCAGAGACGAGTCGCAGGAGCGTAGTGTAAATATGTGGGTGGTAGCTGATAACTTAAGAAAAGGTGCGGCTACCAATGCAGTTCAAATAGCGCAGTATCTCATTGATAAAAAAATGGTTTAAGTTGCTAGCGTAATGGGTAAACCTACTTTCATACAGTGCAAGACTTATTGTGGGGGATGGCTAATTGTGTCTTCATTCCACGAAAAAAATAAAAAAAAGGAACAGTCAACTGTTCCTTTTTTTCTGAAGAATTTCATAAGTAAGGACTACGTCCTCGCTCCTATATCCAAGTGATTTTGTACTCATCAAATTCATCTCCTTTTGCTACTTCTTTCACAAATTCTACTTTCGGCATAGAGGCGGTTGTTTTTCTCATGAGTTCATCTAAAAGGCCAAACTGGAGTGTAGAATTAAAAGTTTGCGTTCTACGCATGATAATTTCTTTGTTCCCAGAGCTAACGATTTCCCAGCCACGGCCCTCGGGATCTTGAATCATGGTAGAAGCTACCTGAGCCAAAGCCTTCATTATTTCCTCAGGCTTAGGCTGTGGATCAATCATGCCAAATTGTACCATAGCCCCGTAGGCTGTATTTCCAATTTTACGTCCAAGTTTCTTGGTGTTGATCGGGCCAATTTCTTTTTCAATCCAATCGCACATCTCATTATAAACCTTCATTGGTACTTTATTATCTGGCTTTGATAGGTCGTGATCAGCGCACATATTTTGTAACACACGCATTTCTGAAGGCTTTCCGTCGTATAAATTAAGAACATCATTTAAAAAAGCCGCATTTAAGGTGACTCCTTCTGTGCTAGTATTCATAGTGATAATAATTTTAAAGTGATATTGTTATTTCAAGAATTTACATGGCTTACTTCTAAAAGTAAAATATTTTTTATGCTTTTCCTAATAGTTGTACAAAGAATACTTGTAAGATGATTTAGAAGCACACAGCTAATTGATAGCTTAATTCATGAGGATCTATCTATTCGATTCTAAATTTTAGGGCTTCAACAATCCGCTTACCAGTTGGCTACTTCTGGTATAAGTAAGTTTAAATCATCAAGAAGTTCTTTTACCGCTTTACTACGCACTGTAGACGTCTCATAAAGAGCTAAAAACTTTCCTCGATAATTGATTAGTTCCTTAAGTTCTATTTCACCTAGGCGATAGGCGGCTATATGAGCGTACCAATCCAAAGTTGCCACACTACTGATTTTGGAAAGATAGCGCGATTCCCTCTCTTGAAGTCTATACTTGGACAGGGCTTGTAGTACCTTTTGATCAGCCCCACTTAGGCAAAGTGCTCGAAAATATAGCGTAAAGAATAGGTGCCATCGATATTGGAATAGTTCACTCTTGTAAGCATCTAAAAATACTTCTGCATGCCTTACAGCTTTAATAGGCTGACCTGAATCAGTAAGCGATCTAATATAGGCTGAAACAAAGCTTACTCTATGGTGAAAATTATGGCTTTTACTCGCTTCTGAAAAACTTGACTGCATCAATTCAATCGCCGATTCATGTTTGCCTCTCTTTTGTAATACGGCAACCAAATTATTTAAATAGTACAAATAGTCACTATTTTCCACTCTTAGGCTTAGATAGCCATATTTGATTGCTAAGTCTATTTCATTGTTTTTACTATGGAAAAGAAGACGATTACCGTAGTAGTTAATGAGGATCCTTCTACTATAAAATTTGCCACTTTCGAGGAGAGGTTCTACTTCATCAAAAAGAAGCTTGAGTTGGTCTTTTTGGTTGTAGTTGTAGTAGAGAAAAATAAGACGGACTAGCGCATAGTATCGGTTCATACCGTCCATCATCGGGTCTCGAAAAATGGTGAGCAGCCAGTTTTCCCAATGACTTGAATCCTTATCGTGAAAGCTGTACTGAGAGGTGATATCTAGGGTAGCCTCTTGAATCCTGCCATATACATGTCGGCAATGGTCATAGTGGGTTTTGAACCGGCCGATAAACTCACTTACTGCCATATATTCCTTGTGTCGCATCCTTACAAGCAAATAATTCATTAAGTGCATAGCCAATTCAAATCGCTTCATAAAGTAATAGTCTGAAGTATTGGTTACTTTTAGTAGTTTCAATAGCTCTGTCTCGTCTTCGGCATTGACTTGATCGTGCATGAGCCTTCGCTCTAAGTTGATCAAGCGATTAAACTCTAGGTCTACATCGCCGGCAGCGAGTTTGTCTTGCATCCATCGGATCATACGGCTGTATTTCCGCTTATCGATGTGGTGTGAAAAGATGCTGTCATCTGCCTGTCGACTTACTAGCAAGTGTGTCTGATTGAGAATCAATCGGTTGGATTCGTCCTCTAGTTGTTCTATTTTTAACAGATAGGCCGTTTCGTGAGGCAATAAAGACGCTACAAAAGTTTTGAACTTTTTAAGTTTTTCTTTCTTGAGTACTTTTTGTTGCATCTTGCTTTATTAAAGTTTTATTTTTCCCTCAGCACATTTTTTAAATTTAAGAATATTATGATAACTTTCCTTGACAAACCTATTCAACTAGATACTCTATGAAAAAGTCCTTAAAGATTGGCGGTGTGTTACTAGCCCTATTTTTGCTCGGTTTTATTTATTTCCGATTCTTTTTTGTTTTCGGTCATGGTGTAGAAGCGGGCACTCTCAATTATTTTACTAAGAAAGGCTATATTTTTAAAACTCATGAAGGGCGAATTGTACAGCGCGGTTATCGCGGAAAAGACGGTAGCTTAGAAAGCAATGAATTTCGCTTCAGTGTCAGCAATGAAGGTATAGTAGATCAACTTGAACAAAGTAGCGGAAAGGAGGTGCAGCTGCGATATAAAGAATACTTTGCTACAGTGCCTTGGAGGGGTGCTAGCAAATATGTGGTTTATGAAGTGATGAGTGTAGCAGAAGGTAAAGACGATGAGGGAGTCCCTTTAGAATAAGAGTTGTTAAAATCTAAGGGTTTTCTAATTTTCATCGATAGGAAATCGGCTTTCTACGCATTATTTTGCGAGAAATTTGCTTGATTTATGAGGGATGAGAAAACAAGAAGCATCTTGGTAGTAGAGGATGAACAGCGCTTAGCCAGTCTACTCAAAAGAGGGCTTGAGCAACAAGGATTTGAGGTGAACTGTGCCTTCGATGGTGAAATGGGGTGGAAGCTTTTTAATAATGCCAAATTTGACTTGGCAATCATAGATGTGGTTTTGCCTCATATCAATGGTTTGGAGCTCAGCAAAAAAATCAAAGCCTCAACAAAGCCTCTTCCTGTCATCATGCTTACGGCTTTAGGTACTATCGACGATAAAATCGATGGCTTTGACTCTGGTGCTGATGATTATATGGTGAAGCCATTCGACTTTCGAGAACTTGAAGCTCGTATAAAGGTGCTTCTTAAGCGTAATGAAAGTCAGCAAAGTACCGGTAGCTCCTCATCCCAACTAGAAGAACTTGTCTACGCTGACCTTAGTATTGACCTTGCGCGAAAGCAGGCTTATCGTGCAGGGCAAGCGATTGAACTCACGCCAAAAGAGTATAAGCTACTTTGTTTTTTGGTGGAAAATGCTGAAAAAGTGGTTTCTAGACAGGATATCTCAGAAAAAGTATGGGATACTTTTTTTGACACAGGCACTAACTTTATCGATGTATATATTAACTACCTTCGTAATAAAATTGATAAGTCATTTGAGAAAAAGCTGATTCACACCAAAAAGGGAATGGGTTTTTACCTCATGGAAAAAGAGGCTTAGCTTAAGCTTTGCATCGTAGAAAAGGTCTTCATTTATAGAGACCGCTTACCTCAAACTCCTTATTCATGAAACTATCCGTTCGCACTCGTTTAGCCTTACTTAATAGTCTTTTTAGCATTGTCATAGTAAGTATTTTTGCAGCTTGGATCTACTTTTCAGCAATGAACGATCGAAGCAAAGAGTTTCAAAATATTTTGAAGCAAGAAGCTATCACAAAGGCAAATGTGTTTTTTTACTCTGAAATTCCCGCTAGCACTTTACAAAAGATCTATCAAAATAACCGACAGACCATACATGAAGTGCAGGTGGCTATTTACAAAGCACCTTTTGAGGAGGTTTATCATGATGCTGCGAATATTGATTATGTGAAAGAAAACCCACAAATGATTAGACAGATACTTAAGAAAGAGTTTATCTATTTTAGTGTGGATACGCTCGATGCTATTGGGTTAAAATATCAAATAGGTCAGCAAGATTATGTGATCACCGCAGCGGCCTATGATGCCTACGGTTTCCGAAAGCTTAAAAACTTACAAGATGAGCTTATTTTTGCAGCCTCTTTCATCCTTTTATTCATTTTAGCGGCCTCCTTCTTTTTTACCTACTATGCTTTTTCACCTATTCGTAAGATGATCCAACAAGTAAAAACCATTAGCGCCAGTAACCTAGGACTTCGAGTGGCTAAAGGTAAGGGTAGGGATGAAATTAGTGAGCTAGCAAAAACATTCAATACTATGCTCGATCGCTTAGAGCAATCATTTGATGCTCAAAAGCAATTTGTTTCTAATGTAGCCCACGAAATACGCACGCCACTCACAGGGATAATTGCGGAAATAGAGCTTGCATCGGGAAGCGAGGTGAAGAAAAAAGAACTTGCAAAAGCACTTAAGCGGATAAAATCTGATGCTAATAGGCTCTCCGAGCTTTCTTCAGACATGCTGGATCTAGCAAGATCGGAGTACGATCGTAGTAGTATTCAATTCAAAGAAGAACGAATTGATGAAATACTAATGGAGACGAGAGGTGAATTGCTTAAAATGCATCCTGATTTTCATGTGCAGCTACAGTTCATAGAGCCAATGCCCGAGCCACATCAGTTGCAATTTCATTGTAATAAATATTTGATAAGTACTGCCTTTCGGAACCTGATGGAAAATGCCTGTAAATATGGAGTTGACCAAGAATGTGAGGTGCTTTTGAGCGTTAATCAATCTAAGATAGTGCTTTCATTTGAAAATAGAGGTGAGGCTATCAGTCAAGAGGAGAAAGCATTGATATTTAATGCATTTTATCGGGGTAAGGCCCACCGTAATAAATATCAGGGCACAGGAATTGGCTTGAGCCTAACTAAAAAAATCATTTTGCTTCACTCAGGGTCGATTGAGCTAAAATCTAGTGATACATTCAAAAATGCATTTGAAGTGACACTTTTCAGCTGAATCACAAGTCACATCAATCCGTTCATTTGGAAATCATTTACCGAAGCTGACACTACGCACAATCATTTTAACTACTACGCTTTATTTCCTTTCAACAAATCACTATTGTTTCCGTTAAATGGGTAGTCGGTAAAGGATCAAGCCGTAAAATTTAATGTAAACTAAGCTCTTAATAAGAGTATAAAAATCTACACTATGAAAACGCGTAAAAAACAGTGGTACATGCCATTAATAGCAGTATTATTCTTGAGTTTATCTTCATGCGGGATCAATACCACCCTTGTTGGTAATTTGAATGGGAATAACACTCAAGTAAAATTGGAAAAGAAAAATTATGTAGTAAAGGAAAAGCTTTCAGGTGAGGCCTCAGCTACTTACATACTTGGGATTGGCGGCTTTTATAAAAGTGCTTTGATCAATGAAGCCCGAGACAATATGATGAAAGACGTTGAGCTTAATGGCGCCCAAGCTATCATGAATTATACAGTAGAAACTCATGTCGCAAGTGTAACTCCATTCTACGTAAAGAAAATAGTCACTACTAGCGGTTACCTGATAGAATATACCGATTAAGTAAGTATAATCAAGTTAGGTATTCAGCCAAGTTAAAGTGCAGTTTTTGAAACTTGTCGCTTGACTTGGCTTTTTTTATCTCATTGGGTAATATGAATAGCGTGTCTTTTATCTTTCTATAAGAGTATAGAAGGTTATAAATATGCTCAACTTTTATCATCTTTTTGGCATTGTGGTTGTCCGAACTAAAGCACCCAAAACCAATATTTCCTTTTGCTGTTATACAATGATATGAGTTCAAAAGGAAAAAATATAAGAGATCAGTTTATAGAAGAGTCTATCGCTTTTTTAGAGTCAAGCCGACAAGCTAATACCGAACCAAAAGACTCTTTGAATAAATTTAAAGCATTTAAGTTGAGTGATTTTAAAATCGCACTCGAAGACCCTTCGGATAAACTTTGCTTTTGGATCAATATTTATAATGGTCTCGTTTTAATGCAGCTAAAGCATCGTCCTAAAGAATATGATAACAAACTTCGCTTTTTTCAAAATACTAGGGTGTATTTCTATGATTTTTCTGCTAATCTGAACTTCATTGAACATGCTATCTTACGCCGATCGCAGTTTATCTTAGGCTTAGGTTATATACGAAAATGGTGGGTAGGTAAGATAGAAAAGAGTTTAAGGGTTGATCAGTTAGATTACCGAATCCATTTTGCACTAAATTGCGGAGCTGTTTCTTGCCCTCCGATTCGCTCTTATTCACCTGAAAAGCTGGATCAACAGCTAGATAATGCAACCCAAAGCTTTCTTCAAGGCTCAAAAGTTGATATGCATCATTCAGCTCTCGCTGTTTCCAGAATCTTTCTTTGGTATTTAGGTGATTTTGGTGGAATGAGGGGGATAAAAGAGCTACATTATCAATACGGCTTGATAAGCAGTGCTAATTTAAAAATCAGGTTTCAGACTTATGATTGGAGCATGATCTCTTTGAGCTGAGCAATTACTGATTAAGCCTTCTCAGCTTTTATATGATTGCTTTTGAATCGAGCATCTAATAGCTCCAAATTTATAACCCTATGAGAGGTGATCTATTGTCACTATTGTAGCCGATCTTATAAATACAGGAATTAGAAACCGAAGTCCACACCAAAAGCCACTACAATGCCACCAGGTCTTAAAATTTGCATTAGCCCTTCTCCATCGATGGTGAGAGGGTGGCTACTTGTATAATAGTCTTGGGTTACTAAAGGAATTGAATACCCAAACTCAATGTATACTCTTCCCAATCCATTGTTGAACAGGTCCCAGTAGCGGCTCATAGAAAGATTGATTACAGGAACTGGCGCTAGTTGAAAAGTGACCACCCTTGTTCCGCTACCAATACCTTGCACAAAGGTGCGGTCAAATTCAAGCTCTAGGTCTGATAAGCCCGTAGTATATGCAGCTCCTGCATTAAATGCCCATCCTAAGCGTTCATTGAAATAATATCGAATGTTAGCACCAAACTTCCCGCCCCAAGAACCTATTCCCAGTGTACCATTTACGCTTACCACGGTGTTGACAGCTGCCTCTAAGCCTATACCAAAAATCCCCGCTGGATTGTTGATGCCTGAAGAAATTGATAAATAATAGCTAGGTTCGTATGTCGTAGGCTCTTCAAACTCTTCATAATAATTGTATTGGCTTGATTGGGCATTGACATTGGAACATAGCATGACAATGATAGCGGCGAAATAAAGAGGGAGTAGGGATAGCGCTCTCATAGAGTCAATTTTCTTAAGACTTTTTAATACAACTTGAATGTAGTAAAAGTACAAAAAATAATAGTGAGGCATAATATTTTTAAAAAATAGTTAATCTCCTCATCCCACGCAAAAAAAGACCCGAACAAATTATTGCTCGGGTCTATTACTAGTCAACTAATGCTTGTTAAAGTTTTTCTAAAATAAAGTCAGTCATCATTCGGTGCAGATGGTAGGTAGTATTACCACCATATATACCGTGATTGCGATCAGGGTAGTAAAAAGATTTAAACTGCTTGTTGGCTTGAATAAGCGCTTCTTGAAGTTCTACTGCATTTTGAAAATGTACGTTGTCGTCAGCGGTTCCGTGGATAAGTAAAAACTCACCTTTTAGTTTATCGACATGGCTCAGTGGAGAGTTGTCATCGTAACCGCTTGAGTTGTCTTGTGGGCGCTGTAAGTAGCGTTCGGTATAGATGGTGTCGTAAAATCTCCAATTGGTCACAGGCGCCACGGCAATGGCCAACTTGAAGACTTCGGGAGCCTGCATGACGCAATTGGCACTCATGTATCCGCCATAGCTCCACCCCCAAATGCCCATTCGGTCAGCATCGATATAGTCGAGTTTAGACAAATGTTTGGCAGCCGCCACTTGGTCTTCTACCTCGAGCTTACCCAATTGCTTATAGGTACTATGCTTGAAGTCGCGACCTTTTCCACCCGTGCCACGGTTGTCAACAGACACTACGATAAAGCCTTGGTTGGCAATATGCTGATGCCAAGCGGCCCGACCGTCCCAAGAGTTGAGTACCGTCTGAGATCCTGGCCCACCATACACATACATTAGCATCGGGTATTGCTTGTTTTCGTCAAAATCGAAGGGTTTGATCATGTAGGCGTTGAGCATTTCGCCATTGGCTGCTGGAACTTGCATAAATTCCTTTTCAGTAAACTGATAGTCGGCCATTGTTGCTTGCAGCTGTGCATTATCCTGCATTACTTTGATCGGCTGAGTGCTCTTAGTGCTATGCAAACTGACCTGATTGGGTATATTCGCACTGCTAAAATACTGTATGTAAAAACTATAATCAGGGCTCATATTGACTCGGTAAGTGCCTGACTCACCTGAAAGCTTCTTCTTCTTTTTGCCCTTGGTGTTGATGCTATAAAAGTGCCTATCCATGGAGCTGCCTTCCGTGCTGAGGTAGTAAATGAGATCATTTTTCTCATCAATACCCACTAAAGAGGTCACTTCCCAGTCACCAGCAGTGATCTGCCGCACTAAGCTACCATCAAGCTTGTGCAGATAGATGTGCTTGTTGCCATCCTTTTCGCTGGTTCTTAAAAAGTGCTTATTGTCTTTCAAATACTTCAGGTCGTCCGTATAGTTGATATCTACATAAGTGTCAGCATTCTCAGTAAGCACAGTTTTTACTTTGTTTTCTGAGGGATGAGCATGTAAAATGTCCAGTTTGTTTTGCAGACGGTTGAGACGAATTAAAGCAAGTGTTTTGCTATCGGGAGTCCAATACATCCTCATCACATACTGATCGGTTTCACTTCCAGTGTCCACCTTATTCAATTGATTGTCTTCAATACTATATACAAAAGCTTCCACAATAGCATTGTCTTCACCCGCTTTCGGATATTTGAATCGATAGTCACTAGGATACAGCGAGCCCCACATCTGCATGTTGTATTCTTTCACATCACTTTCATCAAATCTCAAAAAAGCGATATGCTTGCCATCAGGCGACCAGTCGAAGGCCTGCGCTATTGAAAATTCTTCCTCGTAAACCCAGTCTGCAGCACCATTGATGATTTCATTTTCTTTACCATCAGTAGTAATAGCTTTTTCACTCATGTCGGAAAGCTGGGTGACGTACAAATTATTATCCCTAACATAGGCTACCCTGCTGCCGTCGGGAGAGAAGGTGGCATAGCTAAGCTTACCTTTACCCTCAGCTAGTGATGCTGCGCTTTTATCAGCTAGGTCTACAATGAAATAATTGGCTTCAAAGCTTCTTCTGTAAATGCTCTCCTTGTCTGCCATAAGTAATACCTTGTTCTCATCAGCGCTGAATCGATAGTCATCGAAACGGATGCCTCTTTCTCCAAGATCCGCGCCATTTAGCAAGGTGTCGACGCTATTTCCAGTACGAATATCGTACTTTACAATCATGCTAGAGCTAGCGTCTGTATCTCTTACCAAAGCGGTGTAGTAACCGCCATCCTTCATCCAATTGATGCCAGATACAGATCGTGGATAAAAGGTGTAGTTACGATATATATCGTCAAAGCTAATTTCCTTTTGCCCCCAAGCGCTTGAAAGCACTAGAATGGGTAGTAGAATGCTAAGAATCAGTTTTTTTGTTGTCATGTTTATATTGTTAGAAATATTGGTTGGTGCTTAAAGTCATGTAAGTCTTCTTTACCATAGATCGTGTTTACACACATTAGTAAGTAGTTTTATTTTGAATTGTTAATCTATTTTCTGGGATGAGCTTAGTGTTTTTACATCACTTTGTAAATTTCGGCTATCAAAGCTTCGGATTAAGGCTTTTTATTAATTTTTCTTTCTGTTGCTTCAACAAGTCGAGGGTTTTTTCTTGATCGGTAGCTACTAATTGAATGGCCGCTTGATAAGCTGCGGCTTGCGGTCTTAGCTCTTGTATTTCTTGATCCTCTTTATCTATAGCTGTAGCAATCATCACTACTTGGTGAATCTTAAAATTGTTACCTTTTACTGGGTAAAAGAAAGCACGTATTTTTTTCTTTTCCTTTTTTTCTTCCAGCAAGTAGCAATCCAAGTCCAAATAAGGATTATCCTGTAAGTGGTTGATGAGTCGATGCCAGTCAATATCTATAGACCAGTCGCTTATCGCTGTATCAAGCATAAACTCTTCGCTCGTATTGCAAAATTTTGCTGTTGGAGGGTTTACAGCTAGTATTTCTCCTGTGAGGTTTAGCTCTAAGCATAGTCTTGCCTCTTTAACCGCAATATTGAGCGCTTCAAACTCACGCGTGCTTCGCTCCATTTCTTCTTGGGTAGCTTGCATTTCCTCCATATTTTGGCGCATCTCTTCTTCCTGAGCTTGCATTTGCTGGGTAAGCATATTGCTCTCTTCTAGAAGATGTTTGGTGCGCTCGTTATCGGATACTTTTGCCAAAGTAGAAGCGACGCTTTCAGCAATATTTTCAATAAAATCTACCTGATATTTTTCAAAAACTTTGAACGAAGCAAACTCTAAAACACCGTAGCACTTCTCATCATAAATCATGGGGCACAACAAAAGTGCTGTGGGCTTTGCTTCACCAAAGCCACTACCTATGGTGATGTAGTTTGTAGGTAAATTATGAAACACCATTAATTGACGTTCCACAAAAACTTGTCCCACTAAGCCTTGACCAAGTGCTACTTTACCGCTTAAAAACTTCTTCTTTTCAAATGCTACCGCAGACGCTAAGGTCAAATACCCCTCCTCGTCATCGCTGCTATGATATACAAAAAGGTTTCCTTGGTTAGCTTTGATAAAGTCAGAAAGAAAGGCTAATATACGATCAGTAAGACGCTCCAAGCTATCTGCCTGAGTACGCAAAATATCTGAAACCTGTGAGTAGCCTTCATTTTTCCATTTTTCTATGCGGTCATTTTCTGATACCTGCTGTAGGCTAGTTCTCATTTGAGCCAATGCCGAGCCGATCTCCCCCTGATTCGAAAAGACACTAATTTTGGTATCAAAATTGCCGTTGCCAACTTCTAGAGCAAAACTTTTTAGATGTTTTAAGTTTTCATTGAGCTGACTCACTTGAGTCATAAGTTCAGTTACCTCATCTTTCTTACTCACTTCTCTACTCAACAATTGTCCGCTAGCAAGGCTTTCTAATTCTTCTTTTACAGTTCGTAGGGAATTCATCAGTTTTCGTGTGATGTATTTGTATAGGCCAAAAGCAGTCCCGAGGCTAGCTATACCCAATGCAATTACCAATAGGGTCATGAGCTGCGATAGGTTTGTCAACCGCTCGAGTTGTCGATCTCGGGCTTTTACCACCCCAGTGTTGAGCACCCTCAGATATCCTAAAAAGTCATTAAACACAGGCAAGTAGTCCTCTTGATAGTATCTTTGGGCTGCGTTACCACTAGGGAAATCATCCCACATCCCTACAAGAATACGAGACTGAGTGATCAAACCACCAAAGTCAAGCTGATACTGACTAGCAAAAAAAGATTCTTGCTGTTTCAAATAGTCAAGCTGCTTCATAATGCGATTTTTCTCACTCATCTGAGCTGATTCTCCCGAGACTAAATCTAAGGTGCTTTGACTTAAAAGAAAATTATTGTGCTTATTTACTCTGTTTTCAAGCGTATTGAGTTCTCTAATTAGGTGATCGTAAGATTTGTGAACCTTCTGATAGCCTGAATCAATAGATTGTGTTAATTGAAAAATAGCAAAGCTACCTACCCCTATCAAAATGGCAAAAACCATGAAAGAATAGATAAGCGAAGCTCGAAGACTATTGGGATTTACGCGTTGAATCATAGATTAGCTGCCATATAATAGATATGTGCTAAAATAAACAATAATTAGCAAATGACAAGCTTGTCTTACAGCTGCGGCTGTTTGTAATCCTTCTAAAGTGAGTTCATAGATGAAAATTCAAAAATAGCACTTCTCCCAAAAGTTTATATCTCTTAGTTCAGATTCAAGCTGATACCTATAATCAATTGAGTTATTCCTATATCGCCCGTAAATCCATTGGTGTATGGGCTGAAGTTGTATTTAAAAGTAAAGTCAATATCTTCAGTTAGATGTATATCTCCGTGTAAGCCAAAGAGTAGGTTGATAACCGTTCGATTACCATGAGGTTGAACTGATAATACGGAGGAGGTTTGTGCTCTATAACTCAATAAACTTAAGGAAGACTGGCCGAAGAGATCAAAATGTTTGCTTTTTATTAGTCGAAAGCCTAAACCAGCCTCAAAATTATGCATATTCCATCTCCGTACTTCTTCATTGGCGGGAATCATAAAGTGTGCATCATTATCAAAACCTTCATATTGAAACATCCCATAGTTTAGTAGAAAGTAAGAAGAACCAGTCTCTGAAAAATTGCGATAGCTAAAGTCAAAACCTTCAGCTTCCATTCTTCCTCCGCCGTCGTATTGCCTGGTATACGAACTTGAGTTGCGCAAGAAAGAAAAGCTATGCCTACGTTCTTTTGTAAGGCTTGGTTCTTCTTCCGTATTGGAAGTAGTTTGTGGTAAAACTTGCTGGATTGATAAGAAGCTTAAAAATAGTAGAAGTAAAATTGGTTTTTTCATAATCATGTAGAATGAATTAATAGATGAAAAATAAATTGTTCGCTTGTCTTTTACCGTTGGCTTTAATTAAGAAGAAAATGCTTATCCGAATAACTATATAAATGCATAAATAGACATAGCGTGTTTTTTTGTTACGCTCTTTCAGGGCTAAGTCATGCTTTCTATTTCTCACAGGGCTTCATCCTGTGCTTTGCTATATAGCGTCCTCAGCGCTTTTAAAACATATTGCTTCCTTTGAAAAATAAGGCGCAAACAAGCGGATAAGCATAAATAACAAAGAATGAAATTAAAGTTTTTATATTTATATGTCCATGCTGTTTACATGAGTGTTTTACCGATTCATTATCACCAACACTAATTCAATTATTAAAATCAAATCATTTGAAGTTATAAATCGAAAGTGTGTAAAGGTCACGCCTCTTATTCAAATCATTGTTCTTACCATAAATATGCTTTTAAAGCTTTTATTGACCGTTTTTTAGTACTATAAATCTGATAGTTAGAAGGGGTGTGTCATAACAAATATTTGATGGTTGCGTGCTATATAGGGTATTATTCTAATTTCTTTATTAACATCCATCTTTTTTGATGAGCGGCCAAAAACAACAACCTTTACAGATCCCTCCATACCTGAAGGCTATTTTTATATTAGTCGGCCTTACTTTTTTAGTGCATTTTTTAATCTCAGCTCAAGACATTGTATCTCCTCTACTGATTGCTATTTATCTTTCTTTTTTGCTTAAGCCTATTGCGAACTTCTTAGAAAAATGGAAGTTTCCAAGGTTTTTAAGCGTACTTTCTTCTGTGCTCGTCATGTTTGCAGCAACCTTCTTAATTGGTTATTTCTTTTACAGCCAAGGAAAATCCCTTTCTGAAGACCTTAGTGATGCAGAAGAAAATATTAAAGATAAGATAGAGCAGATTAAAGGGAAGTTACCCAATTCGATCACAGAAGATTTATCCGTAGATTTTTTTGACAATCCAGGCAAAGAGACTGTAGATTTTTTTCAGTCTAATTTTGAGGCAATAGGCGCCCAGCTTTCTAGTACTTTAAGTAGTTTGACCATCCTTTTTCTTGTACCGCTTTATGTCTTCTTTATGCTCTACTATCGTGATTTTCTTGAAAAGTTTTTCTTGAAGGCGTTTGCTAAAAAAGGCGAAAATAAGAAAATGGTGGACTTAATTGGTGAAATACAAGGTATCGTTCAGAGTTATCTTGTAGGGATGTTTTTGGTGATCTTGGTGCTTTTTGCACTTAATAGCATCATGTTACTATCCTTTGGCTTGCAGCACGCAATTTTATTTGCTGCTTTTGCTGCCATGCTCAATATTATCCCTTTTGTAGGGCCACTAATAGGCTCAGTTGTACCCGTGTTTTTTGCATTTGTCACTATGGATTCATCTTTTGCTCCATTGGGAATCTTTATCGGCTTTGTCCTTATACAAACGCTTGAAAGTAACCTAATTACACCGCTCATAGTAGGTGGCAGAGTAAGTATGAATCCATTGATTACCCTTGTTTCTCTATTCGTGGGTAATGCCATTTGGGGCGTAATCGGTATGATCATTATCATCCCTACCGTAGCCATCATCAAAGAAGTATTTGATCGCGTGGAAGGATTGGAAGCGTACGGTTTTTTACTCGGAAATCCCAAAAGTGAGGATTCAACCAATGAAGATGGCATTTTCCAAAAGATAGGGTCAAGCCTTAAAAAAGCATTTAAATAAATTTGTAACCAAATATCTAAATATATGTCGAATTGCATTGCGTTATTAGGCTGGAGCTTACCAGCGATAGAAAGTATAGAAAAGTTAAACAAGCCCTTTGTGGTAGTATCATTTCCTGCCTTTGAAAGTTATGCTAAGGAAAATAATATTCCTTTTGTAGGTTGGGATTTTAATGAGTGGAATGAGACTTCAAATGCCCTGGCTTTAAAGGAAAAGCTCGATGCTCACGGAGTACATGTTGCAGTGGCTTTATTTGAGGAGACGGTAGAATGGGCAGGAGCTTTGAATTCTCTCTACAGAAATGACGACCGTGTGCTCAATCGTGCCATGCTCTGTAGAAATAAGGCCATGATGAAAAGAAAAGCTTTGATTGGAGGTCTTCGAGTAGGGATGTTTGAAGAAGTAGACAACAAAGAGTCAGTCGTGAAATTCATGAATCGACTCAATGAGGCTAATCTTCAGCTTGAGGGTGAAGATGACTCTTGGGTGCATCTGAAGCCATTGAGTGCAATGGGTACTGTAGGGCACAAACTATTGAGAAGCAAAGCCGATATTGATGCCAAAGTAATTGAAAAAGACTTTCCATGCCTTGTAGAAAGTCACTTGCCTGGCCAGGAATTTTCATGCGAAGTTTTTGTGCATGGAGGAAAAATACAGTACTTAAATATCACCGAATACGTAAAGCTTGGTTTTTCTAATTTTATACCTTGTTCTGATAGGCTTGAATCAAAGCGAGACTTAATATGGGAGGCTAACCAAAAGCTGGTGAACACCTTTGGTATAGAATATGGTATGCTTCACCCTGAGTGGTTTTTAACTGAGGATGGCACAATCAGCTTTGGAGAGACAGCAATGAGAGTGCCAGGTGGCCATATCTTTGAATTGATTGAAATGAGTTCGGGTTTTAACGCCTTCCAAGCTCTAGTACTTTGTAGCGACCCTAAAACTACGCAGGAGGAGCTAGATGAGCTGTTTGCACCAGCAAAAAACATGAAAGAGAAGGTTTTTGCAGGTAGTTTGATGGTGTATCCCAAGCCAGGACATATTACCAAGTTGAATGTGCCTTCTGAACTGACAGAAGATAGTTATTTTGTTGAGCACACCTTACACCCTCCTTTCCAAGACACTAAAGTGCCAGAAGAGCGCGAGGGTTTTGGTAATCACTACGGTACCATTTTCTTTAAGGGTGAAGACTCTGAAAGAATGCGCGACTTACTCATGCATTACGAGGATGTAGCCTTTTACGTATAGTGTAAACCCTTAAACACCACGATGAATCATTTCGGTTTCTCCATCTTAAATGGAATGATTCCTTGCTAGACTTGTTTTTATTATGAGATAGCATATTGAATGTAAACAGTTGTGGTCTTAGTAGGTGTGCAATATCGTATAGCCTTTGATTCTTCGACCAAAAGACCAAAATTGTCAGTATCAAATTTAGGTCGCTTATTCGATTTTTTCGGATAGGCGATCTTTCCCTAGGCCTTGCTCGTGTCCTTAAGGTTAAGCATATCAGTTTTGAGCTGACATTGTTACCAAGGTCAATCAAATGTTATTAAAAAAGTAATCTTTATCATGCTAAAGGATTACTGAGAGAATTAGATCATCCCTTGATTGGCATCTAAAGCTTACATTTTTAATGTAACTTGGGAGCTATCCAATAATTAATCATATACTTTTGAACGAATAATTTTTATGTCTCAAATACCAAGTGCTTTATCTTCGTTAGCTGAACAATTCAAGAAGAATGTTCATGAATTTGCTAATGCAAGAGATTTTGCGAAAAGCAACTACCGTTCTAAAATTCTTAATACAGTGGTATTGCTAGCTGAGGAAGCTGAAAATTTCGACTTACTATTTAGCCAAGTGAAGATGCTGAGTGATGCGGGTATTTTTGAGGGTACTCCATGGGAAAAACCCCAAAGCTTAGCTCCTTCGTTGGTAGCGGGCACACTAAAAAGTAATGATGATCTTTCCGTTGCCATAGAAATTCTAAGCGAACTTAGAATAGCAAGTATCGTCAAAGGAGATACACAGCACCCATATATGGATGCAGAAGAGGCGAAAGACTTTTTAAAGTCATGCATGATTCTTAATTTGGATCTGCTCTTTTTGGCTAAAGATGAATTTTTTCGGGAGCATCCCGAACGTATTATTCGAGGACACAACTTGTTCTTATTTTTACAGCAATTTATACCTTCTCAAGAGCTTAAGCTCCCTTTATTAGAAGAAATACAAAGTATCAGTGCTCAAAGACCGATTGTTATTCATCGACTTGCTGCGGTAATTAAGCAAATAAACAATCATATCACCTTAGATAGTGAGAATGAAGTAGATAATAAAATTCGTCAATACACCATTGCCTTTTATGGTCCAGAAGAAAAGCGCTTTCAAGAGTACTCCGACTTAGAGTATGTTGAGTACCTCAATTCATTGAGTGAGGATGAATTACTCAAAGAGGCAGAGTTACTTTACAAACACATTAAGAAGACAGGATTAGTAGCAAAACACTATAGTCTTTTAATTCGACATATCGCTGATAGTAAGCCTCAACTTCTTGATTTGGCCTTAGATTTATCACCTACGGGTACAGAAAGTTTCGGGAAACGTAAAAAGCTAGTTCTTAAAATTATTCATGAGACGATATACCCTGAGACGCGTCAGGCTGTTTACGGACTACAACAAATGCTCAACCGGGGACTGTTTAACCGACAGCCGGTGCTTAGCGGCATTGAGCAATTGTTGAGCTCACGAATTCATCCCACAGTAGAAAAAAGAATTCTTGACGGATTCAAGTTTTCACCTTTTTACATTAGTGGTCATCAGCTATCTGCGAAAAGCATGCTATTGGCTGATGTGATTTCCGTGCTTGGCCTGCCTCTGGGAGTGGGGCAGGGTTTAAACCCTACTTGTCAGACTGCGAGAGGCATTAGTCTTTGGAGTCAGCATGCACCTGGCAAACTGCTGAATTATATATTGGGTGCGGCTTCTCAAGATAAGCTTGAAATGCGCTTTGAAAGCCATTTAATCAACTCTCAATTACTGGGACAAGGGCTAGTAAGTGAGCTTGACTTGCAGTTGGATTCGGTATCGCTTGTTTTGGTACCACATATGGACAGAATCTACAACGAAATGATGAGGCTAGGCTTTGGGAGAGGTGAAGACGCCCATAAATGGGTCAACCCAACCCTATATGGTCAATGGATATCTACAGGCTTTGCAAATGCTTTTAATGAATTGTCTCAGGCGATTGTTGACTACCCAGACTTTATTAAAACATTTTATGCTACTCATCACCCAGACTATAATGGTGGGCTCAATTTGGTTTATCCTAATCCTGTTGGTATATATATTACAACCTCATCCGGTCATTTTCTTGGTTTTCATGCTGTTTCTATACAACGAGTCAAGAAAGATCCCTCCGGAAATGTAAGGGTTTATTTTTTCAACCCTAACAATGAGGGAAGACAAAATTGGGGACAGGGTATCACTCCATCAGTTGATGGAAATGGAGAGAAAAAAGGAGAAAGTTCAATACTTTTTCATGAGTTTGCCGCAAGAATTTATGCCTTTCATTTCAACACCAACAGAGAAATTAATAAAGAAGCCATACCTACTGACTTGGTAAAAAGGGTAGAGCAAATGGCGCGAGAAAGCTGGGGTAAAGAATATCACTGGTTGTAGAACAAAGCTATTGAAATGAGCCTAAGTTTCAAACATGAGCGTTAAAGTGAGGGTTTATGCATTACAAACCCTATAATGTAGCCAACAATCATAATGCATACTGCTTCAAGTATATTTTAATCGGCCGACTGTGGCAGTAGCAAATCATAAGATGATTAGGTCCGAATTAAATTTATTAAAAATGGTAAGACACTCTTCACGAATCGAACTAAGCCTTCCGGCACTAAAAAACAATATACGCTTTATACGGAAGCGTATAGGGGATCACCCTGAGCTTTGCTGTGTAGTAAAGGCAAATGCATACGGACATGGTACAGAAGCCTATATCCCGATGTTAGAGAAAGCTGGGGTCAATTATTTTGCCGTTGCGTCTTCATTTGAGGCAGAGGCTGTACATAAAGTAGCCTCTTCTGAATCCAAGATTTTGATTATGGGAATATTGTACACCCAAGATCTTGAGTGGGCTATCGGTAATGGCATAGAGTTTTATGCTTTTCATTATGACATGGTTGCAAACGCACTAAAAGTAGCCCAAAAGTTAAATCGCAAAGCCAAAATCCATTTAGAAGTAGAAACGGGCTGCAATCGAACAGGACTCAGTGAAAATGAGTTTATTAAGTCCTTAGATTTAATGAAACAACAGCCAGATTATCTTTCTTTTTACGGCCTTTGTACTCACTTTGCGGGTATTGAGTCCCTAAGTAATCACTTCAGAACCAATCGACAATATCTTGTTTTTAAAGATTTCATTAAACTATGTGAAAAGAAGGGTGTCAAGCCCAAGCTTAAGCATATCGCCTGCTCCGCTGCCGCAATTGCATTCCCAGATACTGCCATGGACATGGTGAGGGTTGGAATCGCTCAATATGGATTTTGGCCCAGTCCTGACATCTACAATATGTACATTATGGAACGTGAAAAAAGAAGAGAACAGCCTCTTAAAAGAGTCATTACCTGGAAAACTGACATCATGGATATAAAAGAGGTGCGAAAAGATGAATTCATCGGTTATGGTACAGCCTATCAAGCCTATCAAGATATGAGGGTCGCAGTCCTTCCCTTAGGATACTCCAACGGGTATGCCCGCTCTCTATCTAACAAGGGCTTTGTTTTAATTCAGGGCAAGAAGGCCCCTATCGTTGGCCTAATTAATATGAACTTATTTATGGTAGACATAACCCACATACCTGAAGCTCAAATTAATGATGAGGTGGTTTTGATAGGAAAACAAAAAAATAATACTATTTCGGTAAGTTCTTTTTCTAATTTCTCCAATCAGCTCAACAATGAACTGATTAGCAGATTACCGGCAGCAATACCAAGAATAATGGTAAGCTAAAACACCATGTAGAACATAAAAAGGTGAGAAGCCTTTCAAAAAGCTCCACACCTTTT
Organism: Cyclobacteriaceae bacterium; assembly: GCA_020832375.1. Classification (GTDB taxonomy): domain Bacteria; phylum Bacteroidota; class Bacteroidia; order Cytophagales; family Cyclobacteriaceae; genus JAFIEW01. The sequence continues at coordinate 790 of JAFIEW010000026.1, read as the reverse complement.
TATATTTATTTCACCCTACTACTCTCGAGGAAGCCTTGAATGGGCTCCGTCGCAAAAAGGGTTTTTTTCAGAGTACTTACAAGCACACCAAAGCACCTTTCGTTCTTTTTCTATTTCTACTTGAGTAGGAACAAAATTAGTTCCTTTGTGAGAACCATCGCAATAAGGTTGATTTTTACTTAGTCCACAAGCACACCAATAGTATGTACCTGGAGCTACAGTTTCTAAAATGGGTTTAAGTTGAGCTATTTTTGGTTTTTCCATTGTATTTAAGGTTTATGATTAATTGAAGGATAGCTAATGTTTTTTTAATGTTGATGTTAAGTCAACAAGGAAGAAGATAAACTTCAAAACCTCAATGTTTTGATACAGAAGTTATCCGAAATGATATTGAAAAAACAAGCATTTATACATTTAAATTCAAAGCGCAGTACTATTAAAACAAATATCATAGCTCTTTATGTCAAGGCCCTACGATGCTAACTGGGCCTGCAGATAAATTATCTCAATCGGCGAAATACTGGTAAATACAGTTCATAAATTTATTATTGCTTTATAAAGTTCAATGCTCTTCTTTAAAAAAACCACGCAAACTTTGATCCATCATTTTATATTGCGATAGATTGAATTTACTTTAAAAGACTCAGGCTCATTGGCCTCCCTTTTTTTGACAAATATTTTCACTCAAAAACATGAGTGTTTAAGTATTTTGTTTTAAAAAAAGATAGGTCCTGTGGTAGTGTCCAGTTTTGTGTGTAATGCTTGATTTCTTAAATGATGAAGTGTCACA
>JAFIEW010000025.1 GCA_020832375.1 Cyclobacteriaceae bacterium | reverse complement strand
TTCGCCCTGTGCTTTGATATATAGCGCCTTCAGCGCTTTTAAAACTTAGTACTTCCTTTGAAATTTAATATGCAAACAAGCAGATATGCATATTTTATTTTTCAAAGAGCTTGCTTTAAGCTCATAATTATAGATTGATTTTCATCAGCAATATGGCAACTACAACTTAATTGTAGTTGATGAGCAAGCCTAAAATACACCATATAGCTTGACAAAAGGATGGATTTGTATAATGGTAATAGTGACCCTGTAGAAATACATTTTCACTTATGTGCTATCAAATTAATTAGAATAGCTCCATGTAACATACTTCTAAATTGCTGTCATTGGTTTGATCAGCTATTGAAACATAACTTTTATTTCTGTTTTTATCGGATACTGCGTTTATTTGCAGTAAATTTTAATTCTACAAGAAAATGATACAAAGAATTCAAACGCTCTTTTTGATAATAACTGCAGTATGCTGTGCATTAATGCTTCATCCAAGTTTTGCTTTTTGGGAAAAAGTAGATGAAGAGCAAGAGCTCGTAGTAACACTTAACTCTTCTTATCTGGCAAAACTAGATATTAGTGATAAGGCACGGCCTACCGTAATTGAAGAGAAAATGACTTTCTATTTAGCCGCAGTAGCTGCACTGATGGCTGGATTAGCAGTATTTTCCATTTTTCAATATAAAAATCGAATCGCTCAAATTAAATTGGGAATTGTTAACTCTGGATTATTGGCTTTATATATTTTAGGCGTTGTGCTGATTACCATCTATATGGCTGAACCGATGCTGGAAAATGGGGAAGGAGGAAGCTTTAAGATTGGTTTCTTTCTACCTTTTATTGCCATACTTTTTAATCGACTTGCCAATCGATTTATCAAAAAGGATGAAGATTTGGTAAGGTCGGTTGATCGGATTAGGTAAATGATTAATTGAGATTCATGGTCGCATGATATAAAAAGAGGATAGCCCAATTCATTAGCAGCTATCCTCTTTTTGTTTATTCCTTGTTCTAAGCAATTCCATAATAATCTTTCTTAGCGGAATTCTTATAGACTTCGGTCAGCTTCTACGTTTTTTCACGTTCATCTATCCTACTGACTAGTGAATAGTCGTGCAGTCAGTATGCTACCAGTCAACCCCAAAAGTATTCTCATTCCACGCAAAAGAAAAACTGAATAGGACTACCAGCCTGTAGCATAGTAGGCCTTTTTACCATTTGGGTAAATACCTTCAATAAGGATTCCGCCTTTCTTTTCTTCTAGGACTTCTTTCAAGTCTTTTATTTCATTGATCTTTTGCTTGTCAATATGTGTGATGATGAAGCCTTCTCTAACGTCGAATTCCTCCCATTTACCGCTTCCTTTTTCCTTGAGCTGTGCGCCACCCTTAATCTCTAAGTCTGCCAATAGGTCTGATTTAGGATTCCCAAAAGTAGAGCCTTCTATGACGATACTTGCAGCTTTTACGATGACATCGATTTCTCCATCAGCATTTTTGAGGGTAACGTAGACTTTGTCTTCCTTACCATTACGAAGATAGGCCACCTTTACTTTATCGCCTGGGCGCTTTGTTGCGATCATTTCTTGTAATTGTGCAACATCAACCACTCTTCTATCATTAATTCCAATGATTACATCTCCTTCTCTAAGGTCAGCATCTTTAGCGGCACTATTTTCACCAACGTCACTAACATAAATTCCTACATTGGTATTGAGACCAAATTCTCGAGCAATTTCGCTATTTACAGAGATGATTCTCACACCTAGAAGCGCACGCTGCACAACGCCAAATTCTAGTAGATCGTCCATCACTTTATTGACAAGGCTCACTGGCACTGCAAAAGAATAGCCTGCAAATGAACCTGATGGGGTGGCAATGGCGGTATTGATACCAACAAGGTCACCTCTCAAATTCACTAAGGCGCCACCACTATTGCCAGGATTGACAGCTGCGTCTGTTTGGATGAAGGCCTCTATTTGCATATTGTCTTGTGTTCGAAGTATATTGATATTTCTCCCTTTCGCTGATACAATGCCTGCAGTGACTGTGGAAGTTAAGTTGAAAGGGTTTCCTACCGCCAATACCCACTCGCCAATTTTTACCTCTTCGCTATTGCCGAATCTCACAAATGGAAATGTTTCATTTCGGTCGGTGACTATTTTCAGCAATGCAAGATCAGTAGTAGGATCTGTCCCGATGACTTGCGCCTCGTAAGTTCTGTTATCATCTAGGGTAAGCTCTATCTTTGAGGCGTTTTCGATTACATGAAAGTTGGTACATACATAGCCATCTTCCGAAATAATAACACCCGATCCTGAGCTTCGTGCCTGACCAGGGCTTCTTTCTCTGCCTCCGTGAAATTCTTCGAAAAATTGGTCTATAGGGCTTCTTGCTCCCCTTCTTCGCACATTGACAGTAGTCTTTATATGGACTACACCCGGCGTCACTCGCTCTGCTGCTGTTATGAAGTTAAGTCCTTCGGGTACTATAAAAGTAGAGTCATCTCTGTAGGAAGACATATCATAGGCACTGCTCCCTTTAAATTGCTTTTCCGAAATACTTTCCTTGCTATTGCTTTTAGTGAAGCCAAAAAGATTCATGAGTAAAATGGAACTTAGTCCGCCCACTAAAGAGGCTACAAGTATACCAAGAAAAAAAAGCCTTTTGTTCATATTTCACTGATTAGTAGTGTGTATTGTTTATCGTGTAAAAAGGAATTTCGTTTGTAAGCTAAAACTTGGTTTCAACCACTTTTTTTAGTGTTGACCTTTACTTTATAGTGTAGCTGTCAAGCAATCGGCATTTTGATAAGTTTATTTTTGCTCAAAAGATCATTGTCAAGCACGCCAACTTTCTGTAGATTGTTGTTTTAAATTCAGAAACTACAATCATCAACAAAAGCAAGTTTAACCAATTGATAGTGAATTCCTAATTCCATATGATAACGTTGTAATTTTTTTTAATGTTTAAAATATGGACAATAAGCCTAAATAAAAATTTTATGAGTCGATTTAGTCGTGTTTGGTCACAGCTAGGTCCTGGTATTTTGTTTGCCGGTGCCGCTATAGGCGTGAGTCATTTGGTGCAGTCTACTCGTGCAGGAGCCGATTATGGTTTCGCTTTGGTGTGGGCAGTAATACTTGCTAATCTATTTAAGTATCCATTTTTCGAATTTGGTAGTCGATATGCTAATGCCACTGGCGCGTCTTTACTCAAGGGGTATCGCATGCGTGGTATTAAAATTTTAGTTGTTTATATGTTACTTACCCTTGTGACCATGTTTGCGGTTACGGGTGCAGTCACTTTTGTCACTGCAGGTATTTTGGGGGAATTAATCGGTTGGGAAAAGAGTCCCGTTCTCCTATCAGCCTTGATACTAGTCTTTTGTTTAGCTGTTTTACTAGTAGGTAGGTATCAATGGTTGAATAATACCCTAAAGGTTATCGCTTTTCTTTTGTTGATTTCTACGGTGATCACGGTAGTGGTTGCGTTGTTAAATTTCAATAGCCAAATAAGTACAAGTAGTAGCTCAGCTTCGGTATTTAAGGCAGAGGGTATTGTATTTTTAATTGGTCTGATGGGATGGATGCCAACTGCGGTCGATCTTTCTACTTGGAATAGCCTATGGACGGTAGAGCAAATGAAGGCTCAAAAGCGAAAGATCCCACTGAAAGAAACGCTTTTTGACTTTAATGTAGGCTATGGTCTTTCTGTTTTTCTATCTTTTTGCTTTTTAATCTTAGGTGCGCTATTAATTTATGGTTCTGGAAAAACGATGCCCGACGGTGCTGTAGCCTTCGCAGGTGAACTATTGAGTCTATTTACTATAACCTTAGGCGATTGGATTTATCCCATTATTGGTATTGCTGCCTTGAGTGCTATGTTTAGTACTACCCTCACGGTAATTGATGGTTACGGACGTGCTTTTTCAGAAACCGTTGACTTAATTTACAGTCAAAAAAAATCTTTCCCCGCAGGGATAAAATATACTGTGGCGATGCTTTTTATTGGTATTGGAGCCTACTTTGTTATAGCTTACCTAGGAAATAGTCTCTCTCGCCTAGTTGATTTTGCAACGGCACTTTCTTTTGTTATCGCACCTGTATTTGCTTGGCTTAACTACCGATTAGTTTTCGGTAAAGAAATGCCAAAAGAAGCCATCCCTCCACCGCTTTTAAAGTACTTAGCTTGGGCAGGTATCGTGTTTCTTACAAGCTTTACGGCATTCTTTCTGTACGTTCGCTTTTTGTGATTTTTTGCGCGGGATGAGGGTGTAAGAGAAACTTTTAAATTGAAAGCTATTTTTTCTTGCTGTCTTAATCAAATATTTGGCGAGTGCCTCATTAGTTTGGTTAAACACATTAGATCGTCGAAGTTTTATCAGGATGCTAAATGAAAATTATCCTATCATCAAATTTGCTTTTGGATATTTAAAGTTTTCGGTAGATTCACGGGTTGCTAGCGCTAATGCAAAAGTTAGGGTCCCAACTCTACCAATAAACATCGATAGAATGATCCATGATTTACCCAATTCGCTTAATTGGTCAGTGATACCCAAGCTGTAGCCAACAGTAGCAAAAGCTGAAACTTGTTCAAAAAGAAGACCTACAAAGTCTAAATTAGGGTCGGTAAGATTAAGGATAAAGATACCTAATAGATTGGCTGAACTAGCAAAAAAGAAAATTGATAAGGCTTTAAAGACCAGTTCTTTTGGTATATATCTATTTCCAATTGTAATTTTTTTTCTTCCTCTTATTGATTCAAATACTGAAACAGTTATCAAGTAAAAAGTGGAAGTCTTTATTCCGCCACTAAAACTACCACTATTACCACCAATAAACATTAGTATAATGATCACAATAAGAGTACTATTTCCAAAAAGTGATATGTCAACACTATTGAAGCCCGAAGTTCTATTGACAGACTGAAAAAAGGAAGCGATAATTTTTTCCATGGTATTAAAGCCATTCAGTCCATTCTTATATTCAATCAGAAAAATAAAAATTGCTCCCACGATAAGTAGAAGTGAGTGGGTGTATACAGCAATCTTAGTACTGATTTTCCAATCTTTCCAAGGGTTTTTCATTCGGTCTCTAAGCTTTTCAATGCTAAATACCTCCGTTATGGTGGCGAAACCCATGGCACCTAGAAAGATGGCGATACCGATCACAATATGAAGTAAGTATGCTTCTTTAAGTATGCCTGTGGCTAAAGAATCACCATAAAAGGTAAAGCCAGCATTGCAAAATGCACTAATGGTATGAAAGAGGGTGAAGAATAGCTTCTGCTGTAAATCATTGAACATCACCTCCTCTGGCCATGAAAAAAAGATGAGTACACCAATAATAGCCTCAAGCGAAAAGGTAATAATAAATACTTGTCTTAGAAGCTGATAGGAGTCTTGTAAGCTATCTGTGCCTAAAGTATCTTTCATTAACAGTTGTTGTTGAATACCGATGCCACTTCTAAGAAAATTAGAGAAAAAACCAGCGAAGGCTACAATCCCTATTCCCCCCAGTTGAATAAGAATCATGATAACCACTTGGCCTTTTGTGGTAAAGAATGTCCCTGTATCAACTACTATTAAACCTGTAATGCAGCTTGCACTCGTTGCTGTGAATAAAGCATCAAGCCAATACATTCCACCCTCTTCTGTGGTCATTGCAGGTAGCATCAATAGTCCTGTGCCAGCTAATATTAAAATTAAGAAGCCCAAGGTAAGAGAAACCGAAGGTTTAACTTTTAGCCGTGTGATTAAAGAACCCAATCTTATAAACTCAAAAAGTAGCAATAGAGCCATAAAGATCGAAACAAACAATCGGTAGAGCTCAAGATAATCGGGGAAGCCTAAGTCTCGGAATAGGTTTTGAAGCGTATTGTTTGCAAAAAAGATACTTGAAAAACCATTAATAAAAACCACCAGCATAATAATGGCTTCAGTTTTATGGGTCTTAATGAATTCAATTCTTTCAAAGGAGTAAAGCCATCGAATAACAAAACAAAAGAAAAATACCGCAAAGATATAGTCTAAACTTTTAAATGTGATATCACGGAGATCATCAGAAAGCTCAAATCCATAACAATATAAAATGATGATCAGTCCTAGAATGGCAGCAATGAATTGTGTGGTTCTAAGGTAGGTTTGTGCCTTTTCTTTGCTCTCGTAAAGATGCTCGTTTAAAAAGCTAGAGATTTTATTCTTTAAATTTTGATATTCTTTTCTCATCATTGAAAAATAGGAAGGCGTGCTGCCTCATGCATGAGCACAGCTTTATTTAGAGTTACTACTCCAGGATGCTCACAGATTAATCCTCCTGCCACATTAGATAGGTAAAGAGTTTCCTTTAGACTCAATTTAGTAGCAGTAGCTAAAAGTGCAACGCTGATTACTGCATCACTCGCTCCTGATACATCAGCAATACTTCTGACATGAGCGGGCACTGAAAATTCATCTTCTTTGCTAATACCCAGCATTCCTCGTTCAGATAAGGTTACCAATAAGCGGCCAATCTTCATTTCTTCCTGAAGTCTGCGAGCCGCTTGCATGATGGTTTCCATATTGTCGTAAATCACATTAATATGCATTCCATCAATCAACTCTTGCTTATTAGGCTTGAATAAATCTACCCCTTCATAACTTTTGAAATTGCGCTTCTTAGGATCTACTGCAAGAAGTATTTTGTGTTTCTTACACAGATTCTTTATCTTTTCAATTAGAGTGGGGGTTATACAGCCCTTGTCAAAATCTTGTATTAAAACAATGTCTGCCCATTTGATCTGATTCTCAAACAAGGTCAGAATACTTTTCTCCTCCAAGTCATTGAGTGGCATTACATCTTCTGAGTCTACTCGTAGCATGTTTGTACTGCCAGAGAAGATTCTTTCCTTTACCGTTGTCCGGCGATAACGACTTTGGATAACGCCATCTCTTTCTATTCGATGCTTGATTAGGGTTTCAATAAACTCCCTACCTGGCTCATCATCACCCACAACAGAAAGTAGTTTGCTTTCTGCACCTAAGGCCGTGAGGTTGAGGACTACATTCGCAGCGCCCCCAACTCTCTTTTCCCTTTCCCTTACCGATACCACTGGTACAGGTGCTTCTGGTGAAATTCTATCGGCTTTGCCGAAAACATAGCTATCCAGCATTACATCCCCAATGACAAGGACTTTGCATCGTTGGAAGGATTGAAAAATATCTGATATTTTCCGCTTGGTCATTATTTCAGTTGATCTAATACTTCTTTTATTCTTCCCAATGCAATTTTAAGCTGTTCGTCTGATGCCGCAAAAGATATTCTTATACAGTCTTCATCACCAAATGCCGCCCCAGTCACTACCGATACTTGTGCTTCTTCCAGTAAAAGTAAGCTTAAATCATTCGCATTAGAGATCGTTTTTCCTTTGAAGGCTTTGCCGAAAAATGAGCTTACATCAGGGAAGATGTAAAAAGCCCCTTTTGGCTCATATGTTTTGATCCCTTCTATCTGATTGAGCAAGTCTAATACTAGCTTTCTGCGGCTTTTGTATGCGGCAGCCATTTCTTCACTAGCTTTTTTATCACCTTTAATAGCGGTAATACTTGCTTGCTGAGCGATACCATTGACACCGCTTGTAAACTGTCCTTGCATCTTTTCGCATGCCTTGGCTATCCGGACAGGAGCAGAGATATAACCGACTCTCCAACCTGTCATTGCAAAACCTTTTGAAAAACCATTTACCGTGATTGTTCTGTCGGCCATACCTTCAATGGCAGCCATGCTATAGTGCTTTCCGCTGAAGTTGATTAGTTCATAAATCTCATCAGCAACTACCAAAATATCAGGATGATTTTTCAATACCGCTGCAATCGACTCTAGCTCTTCCAAAGTAAATACTCCCCCTGTAGGGTTGCTCGGTGAAGAGTAGATGATTGCCTTGGTTTTTGGTGTAATAGCCGCGGCCAAATCCTCAGCTGTAGCCTTAAAGTCATTTTCTAGCTTCCCTTTGATATATACTGGTGTTCCCTCCGCAAGCTTTATAATTTCGGCATAGGAAACCCAATAAGGTGAAAATACAACCACCTCATCGCCTGGATTCAATATTGAAAAGAATACATTAGCGATGCTATGCTTTGCGCCTGCCGACACTACAATCTGCTCAGGTGAAGAAGGAATGCCATTCTCTTCCTTCAATTTTGTCGCGATTGCCTCTCTTAATTCATTATAGCCCGCTACCGGCGGATAAGAGAAATATTTTCCACTATCAATTGCATCCTTTGCAGCCTGACGTATGTGGTCGGGAGTTTGGAAATCAGGCTCTCCCAGGCTCAAACTGATGATGTCCTTCCCTTCGGCCTTTAGCTCTCTTGCTTTCTTTGCCATCGCTAAGGTGGCCGATTCTTCCATGCTTTCAATGCGTGCTGATAGTGAATAGTTTGCTGACATTAATTGAAGTATTTAGGGTTATTATATGAAAGTCTTACCTAGGGTTAAATTTAAAATAGGCCGTTTTGTTGTTAACATTATCGACTTTACAACCACGGCTCATTGTTGTAATATAAATTTATCTGCTAAGGTAAAAAAACTGATTGATTTTTGACTTCTTTCTTTATTTTTTTCGTGGGATGAGCGTAGTAGGTGACCCACTAGTTGATTTTATAGGGATTGGTAATGGAACCTTTTTCGGCTCTTTTAAAAGTTCATTTCACGAATTTGTCGCCTTTGTATTAAGGAAAATATTCTTTTTGGCGGTTTTTAATGCAAAGTAAATGATGCTGAGTCGATCTTGGCTTTTTTTGATTTAGAGTACTTAAGTTGATAGATCAAGCAAGGTCGAGGTGTACTTAGTCTTTTGTCGATGAATTTTTAAAGTAGTAAGCTTAACAATTATCAATCGACTAAATCACCCCCTTTCCTTTCATGATCTTGGCCATTTGTAATTGTAGCTTTTGAGCTTCTCTTGCCGCTGATACTGCAAAATCTTCTGTATCGTCACTATAAATGATCCCTCTGGATGAATTGATTAACAAACCTACTTCATTCGTCATCCCTGCCTCACATACTTCTTCAAGAGATCCGCCTTGTGCACCTACTCCTGGCACTAAAAGGAAGTGGTTGGGCACTTGCTTTCTGATTTTTGTTAATGCAGCCGCTTGGGTGGCACCTACCACATACATCATTTGTTCATCATTACCCCAGAGCTGACTCTTTTCAAGCACCTCTTCATATACTGCTCGGCCATTACTAAGCAACATTTTTTCAAAGTCTTCACTACCACTATTGGAAGTTAGAGCGAGCAAAATCGTCCATTTGTTTTTATAGGCTAAAAAGGGCTTTACGCTATCCGCACCCATATAAGGCGCTACTGTGACCGAATCAAAGGCAAGTGACCCAAAAAAAGCTTTTGCATACATGCTAGAGGTATTGCCAATGTCGCCTCTTTTGGCATCAGCTATGGTGAAACACTCATCGGGTATAGCTTCCAAGGTTTTTTCCATCACCTCCCAGCCAGCTTTGCCGTGACATTCATAAAAAGCGGTATTGATTTTATAAGCTACCGCATAGTCTTTTGTTGCTGCGATGATCTCCTGATTGAAGGCCAAAATTCCCTCTAGGCCTGCTGGTAAGTGCTTAGGCAATTTATCAATGTCAGTATCTAGGCCTACACACAAAAAGCTTTGCTTTGTTTGGATTTGATGGATCAGTTGGGCTTTGTTCATGATTATGCTTTGACAGTCGATCTATGGCGCTGTAATATTTTGATAAAGTTTGTAGGGAAGTGTCTTCCTAAAGCTTCAAAGTTATATAAAACCAAATAAATATTATCGGGTATCCATAAAAAAGCCTTGATATTATTTATACCAAGGCTTAAAAAATTTTAAATACGGAAAAACTATTAAGGATTTACTGTTAAGCAACGTTGATTACATTTTTCGCGGATAACATCATAGGCAGAAATGTCTCCAAGTTCTCCAGCTTTACTTAAATCTAGGCAGCCCTCTTCAAGTTGTCCGTGTTCAATCCTTAAAATACCTCTTAAATAGTAGGCATCAACACTCTTTGGATTAATTTTTATGATCTCGGTGCAGTCATTGATTGCATCAGAGTAAGCTTCCAATTGTTGCTTTGCCATTCCTCTTTTGTAAAGAGCATCTGTATAAGATCCGTCAAGTTCTAAGGCCTTATTGTAGTCTGAGATAGCACCATAGTAATCTTGCAGGTCGTACTTGATCGATCCTCTATAAAAATAAGCCGAAACCATAGTTTCGTCTAGATCTAATGCCATGTTAAAATCTTTCATTGCACCATGTTTGTCATCGAATTCCTTTTTCGTGATTCCACGGTAGAAGTAGGCGAGTTCATTATTCTTATCTTTTTCTACTGCTTGAGTAAAATTTAATAAGGCTAATTTAAATTCTTTGGCTTCCAAAAAATTTTTTCCGTCTGCTACTAATTGCTCCGATGATTTTTGAGCAAAAGCGTTGATTGAAAACGCTATAAGAATAGGGAGTATAATATATTTCATGAGCGTGATGTTTTCAGTGTATTTCTAAATATTAACCTAAATTAATGAATTGGGGTTTAAGCCAAAAATTTTTTCCTAGTATTTATTACGTTTAAACAAATTCTTTGCGTAATAAAATTCAACCTTTTCAATAAAATATTCCTTGAGCCAGTTTTTTTGCTTGATTGTAGGCCGCTATATCATAGTGAAAAGCATCATTTCCTTCAGCCAAGTTTAATAAAACTTGGGTATCTACATTGCCCGTTAAATCATCTTTAGCCATGGGGCACCCTCCAAAGCCATTAAGGGCGCCGTCAAATCGACGACATCCCGCAGCATAGGCAGCTTGTACTTTTATCATGCTTTTATCTGGTGTGCTATGGAAGTGAGCTCCTATCTCAATATCAGGGTTTGATTTGATTGAGGTTTCAAAAACCTTACTGATTAAATGAGCTTCGCTGCTACCAATAGTATCTGATAAGCTGATGATCTTTATATCTAGCAAAGATAAATCATGAATAAATTGAGCAATCATTTCAGGGTCATATTTTTCACCATAAGGATTGCCAAATGCCATTGAGAGATACACTACAAGCGTTTTTTCTGATTTTACGCATAAGTCTTGTATCCTTTTCACATCATCCATTGCTTCAGCTATGCTTTTGTTGGTATTTCTCTGCTGAAAGCTCTCTGATATAGAAAGCGGAAACCCCAAATAGTCAATGCATTTATGCACTGATGCCGCCTCTGCTCCTCTATAATTTGCTATGATCGCTAAAAGTTTACTCTTAGTTTTAGATAAGTCCAAACTATCGAGCACTTGCTCTGTGTCCCGCATTTGTGGTATGGCCTTAGGACTTACAAAGCTTCCAAAATCAATCGTATCAAACCCCACTTTTAGAAGGCTATTGATATAATTTGTTTTTATTGTTGTAGGAATGAAGTCTTTAAGTCCCTGCATAGCATCGCGAGGGCATTCTATAATTTTCACTTGAAGTGTTACTTTAATGTTTGCTTGTAAATTATTGAAATTCAGATAAAAATAGTTAGTGTAATAAAAGATGCGTATTTCCCATTTATTTTACCACCTTCACAGTGATGTTGTGGTTGGTGTAAATACAAATATCAGCTGCTATTGAGAGGCTTTCTCTCACGATTTCTTCTGCGGTCATTTCAGGCTTATGCTTCATGAGTGCTGTGGCTGCAGCTTTTGCATACATACTTCCTGAGCCGATCGTGGCGATGTTGTCGTCAGGCTCAATTACATCACCTGTACCTGATACTATCAGTACACTTTCACTGTCGGCCACAATGAGCATGGCTTCCAATTTTCTTAAATAGCGATCCGTGCGCCAATCTTTGGCTAACTCAATTGCTGCACGTTTCATATTTTGTCCGTAGCCGCTAAGCTTACCGTCAAATCGTTCTAAAAGAGTGAAAGCATCTGCCGTTGAGCCAGCAAAACCAGTTACTATCTTACCTTCATTAAGGGATCTTATCTTGGTTACATTACTTTTAGCAACGGTATTACCCATGGTTGCTTGGCCATCGGCACCTAGTGCTACTTGACCATTATGATTGACCGCTACTACTGTTGTTGACCTTATTTTTTGTTTCTTCATTTTTTATTTATCGTCGAATGTTACTCTTTCTATTACTCGATTATCATTTGAATGTTCGCTCAATTCAACAAAGTATTTGCTCAGAAAGCATGATTGATCGCTTTCTTTTTTAGATATGAAAGTACAGACCAAAATTAGCTTTGCAAAGCAATAGTTGATATTCGGTTGAATAGTATGTTTACGTACAAGGTGAGCTAAAGATGATCTATCTATAGGCGATTACTTTCGGTTTAGGTGATCCATTGTTTAATATTCTCTGGAAATAAATGATCTCTGTGGGATCAATCACATTAAAACGCTACTCAAGGAAAATTCATGAAAATGTGGGAGTATATATTTATGGTGTTAGACATCAAATACAGAAAATACACCTTGGATTATAAGCAGTTGATTTTACTGGAATATGGCCTTCATCTAAAGAAAAACAGACTCTCAAAATTAATTTAAGAGTCTGTCCTTTTTTATGCTGTTCAATCCATATCGATTAAATCAATATTCTAACAGGGTCTTCTAAAAGGTTTTTGAGCGTCTGCAAGAAGGCCGATCCTACTGCGCCATCGACTGCTCTATGATCGCACGAGAGCGTTACTTTCATGACATTACCTACGGCAAGTTCACCATCTTTTACAATGGCTGTTTGCTTGATACCACCCACTGCAAGAATACAAGCATCTGGCGGATTGATGATCGCAGTAAATTCTTCGATGCCAAACATACCTAAATTAGATACGGTGAAAGTGCTTCCTTCCCAATCTTTAGGCTGTAGTTCTTTATTTTTAGCTTTGTTGCCTAGCTCTTTGGTTTCTGAGGCAATGTGCGCAAGTGATTTATTATCAGCAAATCGAATTACAGGCACTAATAATCCCTCCTCCACAGCTACTGCCATACCAATATTGATGTGGTGGTTGATGCGCATTTTGTCACCTAGCCATGATACGTTCACATTTGGATGTTGTCTCAGTGCTGCCGCTACCGCTTTGATTACCATATCATTGAAAGATATTTTTACAGGCGACATATCGTTCATACTTTTTCTCGCTTCAATGGCTTTGTCCATGTTAATCTCCATGGTCAAATAGAAGTGAGGTGCAGTAAATTTACTTTCGCTCAAGCGTTTAGCAATGGTTTTTCGCATTTGAGAAATATTCTTCTCATCATAGCTTTCTTCACCCACTACGCTAGGGATTTTATATCCTGTATCTTGTTGCTTATCGCTACTTGATTTTTTCTCTTCTGGCTTTGATTTGGCCTTTGGCTTGAAGTCTTCCACATCTCTTTTTACGATTCTGCCATTATCGCCACTTCCTTTTACCTCAGAAAGGTCGATGCCTTTATCTTCGGCAATCTTTTTAGCTAATGGGCTTACTTTGATTCTATCATCAGAGTTGCTGTTTGAGCTTTTATCGGAAGAAGATGAACTAGAGCTGGAAGGTGCATCAGAAGAAGATGAAGACTTTTCTTTCTTCTCTACCTTAGATTCAGGTTTTTTACTTTCCCCTCCACCATTTTTCTTGGCTTCGTGGGCTTTCAATAGTTTTTTCCAATCTGCATCCTTATCACCGATAATAGCAATTACATCGTCTACGGGTACGGCTTCTCCTTCTTTTTTACCGATGTAAAGCAATACACCGTCATTATATGACTCAAGCTCCATGGTCGCTTTATCAGTCTCTACTTCCGCTAAAATGTCTCCGGAAGAAACTTCGGCACCTTCTTCTACTTGCCAAGAAGCAATCACCCCTTCTTCCATGGTATCGCTCATTTTGGGCATCAATACCAACTCGGCATCTATATCAGAGGTATCAATATCTTCATCATCCGTATCTGACGTGCTCTCATCCCCCTCAGAAGAAGTGTCTTCGTCTTCGCTTTCTTCACTATTGCTACTACCACCATCGGATAATTCTTTTAAAAGATCACTGATGTCTTCACCTTCTTCTCCAACTATTGCAATCACACCATCTACAGGTACAGCTTCCCCTTCTTTTATGCCAATATGAAGCAAAACTCCCTCTTCAAAAGCTTCCAAATCCATGGTTGCTTTGTCTGTTTCTACTTCTGCTAATACATCACCAGACGATATTTTATCTCCTTCTTTTACCTGCCACGATGCGATGACCCCTTCTTCCATGGTATCGCTCATCTTGGGCATGCGTATTACTTCTGCCATGTGCTTGTTATCTTAATTTATTTCAATCAGCTTCAAAAATAGCTTGATTTCACTCTAATTTCAAATTTGTCGGTGCATAAAATACCGAAATCGTATACGAGGCTTTATTGCAAGCTTTATTTCAATACTTTTTGTTGAAATTAAAGCTTTTTAGTCCATTTAGCTTAAGGTTCATATTTTAACCTTATTTTTGTAGATCAATCTAATTTGCTTTTTATGACCTACGATTTAGCCATTATAGGCGGTGGTATAGTTGGCTTTGCAACTGCAATGACCATTCAAAAACGATTCCCTGACTTAAAAGTTTGTCTTATAGAAAAAGAAGCGGAAGCCGCTTTGCATCAAACGGGTAATAATAGTGGGGTGATTCACTCAGGATTGTACTACAAACCGGGTAGTTATAAAGCAAAAAATTGTGTGAGTGGCTATCAGATGCTAGTAGATTATTGTGAGACAAAAGAGATTGCTTATGAGCTGTGCGGCAAGCTGGTAGTTGCCACTCAAGATAGTGAAGTTGCAGCGCTGAATACTCTTTTCGAAAGAGCAATGGCCAATGGGCTAAACGAAGTTCGTAGACTGGGTACTAGTGAATTGAAAGAATATGAGCCTCATGTAAACGGCATTGCAGCTCTTAATGTACCCTATACTGGTATTGTGGATTATAAGGCAGTAACGCGATCTTTTCAGTCGGACTTCGAGGAGGCAGGGGGGCAGACTGCGTTTTCATCCCAACTAAAAGAAATAGTCAAAGAAAAAGACCAGCACTTTAGATTGGTGACTTCGAAGGCCGAGTATAAAGCCCGTTTTGTCATTAATTGTGCTGGCCTATATTCGGATAAAATTGCCAAGTTGACGGGACAGAAGGTTGATTTTAAGATCATTCCGTTTCGAGGTGAGTACTATGAGTTGAGGCCTGAGAGGCATTATTTGGTTAAAAACTTGATTTACCCAGTTCCGGATCCTGCCTTTCCATTTTTGGGGGTGCACTTTACTCGCATGATCGGCGGAGGGGTAGAGGCGGGGCCTAACGCGGTCTTAGCATTTGCGAGAGAGGGATATAAGAAGTCGAGCATAAGTCCTTCAGAGCTCTTGGAAACGCTCACTTATCCGGGGTTTTTAAAAATAGCCTCTAAATATTGGCAAACGGGCATGGGTGAAATGTATCGTTCATTTTCGAAATCTGCTTTTACTGCTGCACTGCAAAAATTGCTTCCTGAGCTGAAAGAAGAGGATTTGATTCCTGGCGGCGCGGGTGTGAGGGCTCAGGCCTGTACACGTAAAGGAGAATTGGTGGACGATTTTTTGGTACTTCAAGATAAGGGAGTGATCAATGTCTGCAACGCTCCATCTCCGGCAGCTACAAGCTCACTTGCTATAGCCGATCAAATTACTAAGTACTTTAGCGATCAGTATGAAAAACCTGCTGCTCTATAAATGTGAGTGCTCTGTGCTCAGCCCAAGTGTGTGTGGACTTTGGGAGCATAAAGCCGACATGACCACCTTTTTCTGTGGTTTCGAAGTGTAAGTGATCGTGCGACTTGGCGATGCTCACAGGGAAGCAAGACTCCGGAAGCATGGGGTCATTCCAAGCATTGACCAAGAGTATTGGCCGATTGATTTTGCTCAGATGAGGCATGCAGGCTGCCTTTTCATAGAAGTCATCACCATCCCGAAAGCCTGCAAGTGGGGCCGTAAAATGGTCGTCAAATTCTTTAAAGTCTGTGATGCTGGTTAATCGATTAAGGTCTACAATTTCTTTTATTAGCTCAGACTTGAGGTAGAGCTTTCGTTTTAGTTTGTTGAGAAATCGTTTTTTGTAGATGTAGTTTTGAGGTGATTTCAAGGCTCTTGCGCTATCGCCAAGGTGACAGGGTACAGAAAAGACTGCACCGCCTTTTATGGCATTGGGTAAATCACTATTGAACTCACCTAGCAACTTGAGTGACATGCTACCTCCCATGCTGAAGCCCACCAAGGCTATATCTGTATATTGATATTTTCGAAGCGCGTGTTCAAGTACTTGCATCAAATCTTCTGTTGCTCCATGATGATAAAGCTTTGATGTTTGGTTCATTTCACCACTGCAGCTACGGCAGTTCCATGCTAAAACATCGTAACCCTTTTTGTAGAATAGGCTTGCAGCGCCAGTTACATAAGGCCGATCAGAGCTACCTTCTAATCCGTGGGTGATCACGACCAGTTTTTGATTGTTTTCATGCCTGAGCCAGTCGAGGTCTAAAAAGTCCTGATCATTGGTGTCAATACGCTCTCTGATGTAGGGTGGTCGGTCTACTTTTCTCAAAGCACTAGGAACGATTGTTTCTAGGTGCTTATTGATCAAGTAAAAAGGTTTTTGGTACTCAGCCTTCCCTAGGTATGGCATAATTTAAGTGTTTTATTGATAGCGATTGATCGTTCCCATGATAATGTCTTCCAGGAATTTCTCTATTTCGCTATAATCTTTCTCGTCGTAATCTAGTTCCGTAATGCTTGGCAAATGCTTGGCAAAGAAAATCTGCTCATGTGCGGTCTCTATTAGATTACTTGCTAGGGCAAGAGGATACGGATACTTAGGATTGAGCTGGTAGATGATGTCAGCTACTCTATTAATCAAAGATTTGTAGTTAGAAAAAAGTCCGTCTTTATTTTCAATTTCGACCTTCTTGGTCAAATAGGCTTTGGAGGATTCCTCCACCACAATATTGTGTAGCTTACTTTCGTCGATATGGGCAATATTAGGATCTTCAATATTGGATTCTACGATCACTCTGATCATGATCTTAAAAATATCTTCTATTGAATTGATATTATTCGTTTTATAGGCAATTTGGTATTCAATCCAACCCCAATACCAAGAAATCAGATAAAGTAAAAGCTTGTGTTTATTTTCAAAATAGCGATACACACTAGCTTCTGTTGATTTAATATTGGTAGCCAGTTTTTTAAAATTGAAGTGCTCAAAGCCCAATTTCTCAATGAGGATAATGCTGTGCTTCAAAATTCGCTTCCCTAAATCAGAAGATTCGGGGTCTTTTAGGTAAAGTTTATCGTTTAGACGTATTTGTATTGCGATATCCATAGCGCTCGAAAAGTTAATAAAATAACAGGATTGGAGTATCCCACGATTACAAATATAGTAATACTTTCAATTATTGTGACAAGTACTTTCAGAATTTTAATTTAAATATGCGGGACTAACACTTTTAATTCGTCTGAAAGCATGGGAATGCATGTGTAAAATTTTAAAAAACGCTAAATAGGTCAATTTTATGTAATATGCAAAACAATAGTATGTGTAAGGTTAATTCACTGATATAGTTTAAGCGAGCACAGGGTTTATGGATAATTGAGTAAAAAGATAAATTGCTAACCGAAGGCTAAAGACTTGAGAACAAAGGGACTTTTAAAAATATTTTGGCTGCAATAAATATATCAGTTGGTCTCTTTTTCTAGTTAAGTAGGATGGCTCACAATAAGACAATACCTAATTTATTTTATAGCTAAGATAGTTCTTAAGTATAGGTATACGATTATTTAGAAATTTTCTTATCAATTGACCATTTACCTCCTCCTTTTATGATAAGATAGATGCTACCTAAAAGCATTGCCCAATCCGTGCGGCTGCCGTGCATCATCACCCAGAAGCCTTCTTCTTGCAAAACGGTACTTTTGTTGGTGGCAATTGCAACTAACATAATCACCAAGGTAGGAATGGCAGCTAGGCGAGTAAGTAATCCCAAAAGAATCATAGCACCGCAAGCTATCTCAACAAAGCCAACAAAGCTTCCTAAAAATTCAGGATTGGGCAAGCCGATCTTTTCAAATCTTCCTGCACCCCTTATAGTGGGAAATAGAAACTTCTGAATCCCTTCTGACAAAAATACTGCACCCACCATCAGGCGGATGATGATGGTAGTGCTTTCTACTTTGGTCTGAGTGATGGCATTTGCATTAAATAAATTGAACATAGCTTGAGGCCAAAGTTTATTAATATTTTGCTTTTGTATTAAGGTTTTAAAGATATAAATATCAGCAATCAAATTACTTCTCTCTCCAAATATTTGTTTCGGGATCAATCGGTAAAGCGGGTACGGGGTCGCCTTCGCCTTCATTGCCGTCATCATTGCTACTAGAATGTTTGATAATCACTAGTCCGTCAGCAAGATTTTCATCACGATAAAGCCAGATAGCTTCCTCGCTGCTTTCTTTTACCTTAGTCGCAAGTGCCATGACAGTTTGCGTTTTATTATATTTATCCATTTCCAAATGAGCCTCATAATCTGCTGTACCTTCTATAAGGTCGACGCCACACTTCTGATGCTCTTCTAATCCTAATGCTCTTTCCATGATCAGCATCGTACGATAGTTGGCGATTAACTCATTGGCATATACATATGGATTTTTGTTATTAAAGTCTTTCTCCCAATCATATATAGTTGAAATGAAAGAGGTCTTTTGCTCTTTATGCCTTCCGTTGATATCGTAATCTAGTGGTTGATAATTGTATACTTCTTCTACTACCATTTTTCTTGCTTTTTATATTCTTACGCAAGCTCACTTTTGATGTTCAAGTACTTTTTTTCTGTTTTTGCGTGGGATGAGGTGCTAACTTGATAGATGCAGGATGAGGATATACTCTGTGTTCCATCTTTTATAATGGTCTTTTAACTTGATGCTATCATCTAAAAAAGCTCTTGAATAAATAGCACTGATTCAATTTCTATCTACATCAGGAATCTCATGTATTTACCTTTTTATTTCCACGTTTTTTCTTTCCAAGAGATGAAGTTTCGACTCAGTATTATTGCAATCGATACCAATAACAATCTTTTAAGGCGAAATTTCAAGTCATTTCCCTATCAATCCGACTAGAATCGATTATATTTACTTTTATATCGTGATAGGTAATAGCCTTGATTAAGGTATAACTGCCTAGCCAAATACACAAGTTGATTTACATGGAAGACACAAAAAAGACCATAGCATTTTCAAACTTTGAAAAGCTAAGCAAGAAAGAATGGATCGATCAAGTGAGTAAAGAACTTAACGACCCAAACTTTGAAAGAAAAATTAGTTGGAAAACAGGAGAAGGTTTTGACCTTTTTCCCTATCAAACAGAGGAAGACCTTGAAAAAATCAAAGATCTTGATCTTCAGCATAACCTTTCCATCAATCGAATTGACGAAAACTATGGCTTGCGGCATTGGGTGAATCGTGTAGATATCAATGTAAAAAAGGTGAGTTCATCCAATTCAGAGGCTTTAGAATTACTAGAAAAAGGAGCTGAGGGAGTTCACTTTCACTTGGAAGATCTCGATGAAATAGACACTAAGACGCTTCTTCAAGGTATTGGCTTGAAATATTGCGACGTTTCATTTTCACTCAGAGTGGCATCCTATAAATTTATATTAGACTACATAGATTTTCTGAAAGAAGAAAATATATCTCCACAAGAGTTAAATGGTAGCTTAAGCTTTGATCCTATTGGAGACTATCTAGAGTGTGGTGATTTTCCACGCCAAAATCTCGATATCATCGATTACCTTTTTAAAGAAGGTAAAGACTTTCATAACTTTAAGTTGCTCACCATTCGATCCAATCAACTAGCAGATACAGGCGCAAGTGCCGTGCAGCAACTTAGCTATAATTTGGGGGCCATTGTAGAATATGCGGACTACTTAACTAAAAGAGGGCATAGTGCTGATTTTATATTTGACAATATACAGCTGCATGTGGGTATTTCTGGTTCATATTTTTTAGAAATTGCAAAGCTTCGAGCGCTAAGATCTTTGGTAAGTCGGCTTGCGATTGCCTATCAATGCAAAGACTATTCTGCAGAGGTGCTTGATATTCATGCAGAGCCATCTATCTTTTCCAAAAGCATTTTGGACCCTTACACGAATATGCTTCGCAGCACTACTGAGGCCATGTCTGCAGTAATTGGAGGTTGCGATAGCCTTACTGTTCCTTCACATGATGCCACCTTTGTTGATGAGCCTAGTGCTTCATCTAAAAGAATCGCTCGGAATGTATCTAACATCCTCAAAGAGGAATCTTATCTTCATAAAGTAGTAGATGCAGCGGCAGGGTCTTATTATATAGAGGTATTGACCCATTACCTTATAGAAGAGGCTTGGAACAAATTTATTAAAATAGAAGAGGAGGGTGGAATGCTCAAAGTATTGGATTCTGGTCAATTCATGAAGGAGGTTATTGCTCATCGTAATAAGCAAATTGAGGATCTTGCCTATGGTAAAAAGATTAAAGTAGGTGTGAATATGTTTCCTAATGTTAAGGAGAACATCGACCCAGCAGCCATTAAGCATTACGACTTTATGGAAGCTGATGATCATTGGGCAAGACCAATGAGAGCTTCAGCTGCATTTGAGAAGCTTAGACTAAGAATGGAAAGCTATGGCAAAAGAAAGGGTAGTGCCAACCTACCCGTAGTAGCCTACTATCTTGTAGGTGAAAATCTAGCGATGCAGCAAGCAAGAATGCATTTTATAGAGTCCTTTTTCGGTATTGTTGGCTTTCCTTTGATTAGATATGGATCAGACCCTAAAGCCATGGAGCATGTTAGAGTAGTGGTGTTTTGCGGTAGTGATGAGGATTATCCAAATTTTATACCTAAAGTAATTGACAAAATAGATCAGGGTGAGCGAGGTATTAGTTGTATAGTGGCTGGAAACAACGAACATATCAGTTCAGCTAATTTTGAAGAGGAGATATATGGCTTTGTGCATGCTAGAACGCATAAGGTCGATTTTCTATCGAAGCTCATGGATCATCTGGAGATTATCGTCGAATAAGCTCTTTGAGGTTCAATACTTCAAATCTCACCCTCGTGGTGATTAAAAAAACGTTCACTGTGAAAATAATATTACTGACATGCGACCTGATTTTAAAAAGATAGATTATAGTCAAAAAAACCAAGAAGAGAGACTTCAGAAAGCCATTGAAGAAAGAGATACTGCATGGCAACCTGCAGAGAAGCTACAGTTGAAGGAGCTTTACACCGCAAAAGATATTGAAGGAGCTTCTCATTTAGGCTTTGGCTCTGGTAAAGCCCCTTATTTACGAGGGCCTTATAGTACCATGTATGTTAAAAAGCCATGGACCATACGACAATATGCAGGTTTTAGTACAGCTGAAGAATCCAATGCTTTCTACAAGCGCAATCTTGCTGCAGGGCAAAAGGGACTTTCTGTAGCCTTCGACCTTGCTACTCATAGAGGTTACGATTCCGATCACCCTCGTGTAGAAGGAGATGTTGGAAAGGCAGGGGTGGCTATTGACTCCATACTAGATATGAAGGTATTATTTGACGAGATTCCTCTCGATCAAATGTCTGTTTCAATGACTATGAATGGGGCGGTACTCCCTATTTTAGCTTTTTATATAGTAGCTGCCGAGGAACAAGGGGTGAAGCCTGAACAACTAAGTGGTACTATTCAAAATGATATTTTGAAAGAGTTTATGGTGCGTAATACCTACATTTACCCCCCTCAGCCATCCATGCGGATTATCTCTGACATCTTCGAATATACCGCTCAGTACATGCCTCGATTCAACTCTATTAGTATTAGTGGCTATCATATGCATGAGGCAGGGGCTCCAGCTGATATAGAGTTGGCTTACACCATAGCTGATGGTCTGGAATATTTGAAAAAAGGAATTGAGGCAGGTATCCCTGTGGATAAATTTGCGCCAAGGCTTTCTTTCTTTTGGGCGATTGGCATGAATCACTTTATGGAGATAGCTAAGATGAGAGCGGGCAGAATGCTTTGGGCTGAGTTGGTGCAACAGTTTGAACCCAAAAATCCCAAATCTTTAGCCCTGCGTACCCATTGCCAAACAAGCGGATATAGCCTCACTGAGCAAGATCCATTTAATAATGTAGCCCGCACTTGCGTAGAAGCTATGGGTGCAGCCCTTGGTCACACTCAGTCCCTTCACACCAATGCTCTAGACGAAGCAATTGCCCTTCCAACTGATTTTTCAGCAAGGATCGCGCGAAATACTCAGCTTTATCTTCAATATGAAACGGATATCACGCAAGCCATTGACCCTTGGGGTGGCTCATATTATGTAGAAAAGCTTACTGCCGATCTGATAGCAAGGGCCAATGAACACATGGAAGAAATAGAAAAGCTCGGAGGGATGGCTGCCGCTATTGAAGCGGGAGTACCAAAGATGAGGATCGAGGAGGCTGCTGCTTCAAAGCAAGGTCGGATTGATACCGGTAAAGAGGTGATTGTTGGGGTTAACCGTTACCAACTAGAGAAAGAAGATATGGAGATCGAGCTGCTTGATATTGACAATACCGAAGTGTTGCGTAAGCAAAAAGAACGCTTAGAAAGTCTTCGGTCAAGTCGAGATCAAAAAGAAGTAGACCAAGCACTTCAAGCCATAGTGGAGAGTGCTGCGTCTGGCAATGGGAATCTATTAGCTCTTGCCGTAGAAGCTGCCAGAAAGCGGGCTACTTTAGGTGAAATTTCTCAAGCCATGGAAGGTGAGTTTGGGAGACATAAAGCTACCATTCGCTCCATTTCGCAAGTTTATTCAAAGGAAGCTGGTGATAACGAGGCTTTTCAAGCTGCACAGAAACTATCCGATGAGTTTGCAGAATGGGAAGGCAGAAGAGCAAGGATCTTAGTTGCTAAAATGGGGCAGGATGGACATGATCGAGGCGCCAAAATTATAGCTACAGGCTTTGCTGACTTAGGTTTTGATGTAGATATTGGCCCACTTTTTCAAACGCCAGAAGAGGTAGCCAAGCAGGCCATTGAAAATGATGTGCACGTGATTGGGGTGTCTAGCTTGGCAGCGGGTCATAAAACATTAATTCCTAAGCTGATTGGTGAACTGAAAAAATTAAACCGAGAAGATATCATGGTGATAGCGGGTGGGGTTATTCCTAGCAAAGACTATGATTTTCTTTATGATGCTGGGGTTAGCTTCGTATTTGGCCCGGGTACTGTGATAGCGAAAGCTGCTACTGACATTCTTACTGACCTTATGAAAGCGGCCGAAGAAGAAGAAACTAAAGATTAATGCTTTTTGGTAATTTAAATCAAACAAAAAAGAGCCTACGAGGCTCTTTTTTGTTTTACTAAAGTAAATCGAAGGCGATCAGTTTTGTATCGATCTAAGAAGGGCTTGCTTAAAAAGTCCCAAATACTACAGAATTCGAGGCGGCATGAGCTTCGCTTATTTTAATGGAAAAAAGGATATATTTCGAGAAGCTTATTTTAAGCTTTTAATCTTTTTTCAAATAAATACCGCTTACGATTCACGATTATGCTTAGGGCTAAGCTACAAAAGGTCTATCTCAAACATTTTCGTGCAAGCATTTTCAATACTTTTGAATATAAAACCGTGCACTCAAATAAATAAAGTATAGATTTTATGATTTATTTATCAACAATTTAGCTGTTTTTAAGCATACCCTAAGAAGGGGTTGCAAATAACTAGTATATATTGATCACCAAAGCTAACTTATTTATTGGCTAGTTGACCGCAAGCTGCATCAATATCTTTTCCTCGACTTCTTCTCACATTTACGGTAACCCCTCTATCTTCTAAAAAGGCCGAGAACTTCTCTAAGGTCTCGGGGTCAGTATTACGATATTGTGCTTGGTCGATCGGATTATATTCGATGATGTTCACTTTTGCTGGTACTTGGTGAATGATTTTAAGGAGCTTTTGTGCATCTTCAAGGCTGTCATTGAAGTTGTAGAAGAGGATGTATTCAAAGGTTATTCTGTTTCTCGTTTTCTTGTAGAAGTAATTTAAAGCCTCAATGAGGGCGGGAAGGGTATTGGTCTCATTGATTGGCATAATTTGATTTCTTTTTTCCTCATCTGCAGCATGAAGCGAAAGCGCAAGATTAAATTTCACTTCATCATCCCCTAATTTTTTAATCATTTTCGCGATACCTGCGGTAGAGACAGTAATTCTTTTAGGCGACATATTCAGCCCATGCTCGCCAGTAATGTGATTGATGGACTCCATCATCCCTCTATAATTCAATAAAGGCTCACCCATGCCCATATAGACAATGTTTGTGAGGGGATGCTGATAGTATTTCTCAGCCTGTCGAGCGATAGTTACGACTTGGTCGTAGATTTCGTGCGCTTCCAGATTTCGCTTGCGATCGATAAATCCAGTAGCACAAAATTTACAAGTAAGGGAGCATCCCACTTGAGAGCTGACGCATGCGGTCATTCTATCTTCGGTTGGAATGAGAACACCCTCTATCAGATGGCCATCATGAAGCTTTAATCGCGACTTTACCGTACGGTCGCTTGATCTTTGCTCTTGGTCAATGCTCAATGTAGGTAAGCTAAATTCGCGTTTTAGCATTTCTCTTGTGCTTTTCGATAGATTGGTCATCTCGTCAAAGTCGGTACAAGACTTTTTCCACAGCCACTCGTACACTTGCTTGGCTCTAAAGGCTTTTTCACCCTTTTCGCTAAAAAAGCTCTTTAATTCATTAAGATCAAACTTTCTAATATCGGGTGCTTGTGTCATGACTGTAGGTCTTATAAAATGATAATCTGGGAAATTCAGTATATATTCTCATTTAAATGAGTAAAATACAAGCTATAACCCCGCTTTTTCTTTAAAAGTTTCAGGGATGAGGATTTTATGGCCTTCGTGATAGTTGAAAAATATAATACCCGCTTTGACTCTTGCCGATTCCTTGTTTTGGTCGAGATTGGTCATCTTACAAATCATGTCCATGCCGTAAGGGTGGAAGTCAGCAAAGCCTAAGTCTATTTGAATATTTTCATTCATCTTCATCTCGCCCAGATACTGCACAGCCGCATCTGCCATGATGATACCCATACCGTCGATGCCGTAAACTTCGCCTTCAAATCCTAAAGAAAGGATATACTCAAATCTACACTGATGTGCATAGGCCAACACCGTGTCGTTGCCTACATGAGCGCCATAGTTGAGGTCAGTTACGCGGACTTGAATTTTGGTTTGAAAGATAAATTTTTCTGGTAAGTTGATCTTTATTCTTGCCATTTTTATTTTTTTGCCGGTATCGGATCGTTTTTACTTCTATCCGACAAAATTAATGATAAAATCATGCTGATGGTAATAGATCCTACGATTACCAAGAAAGAGTATATATTAGCAACATGGATATCAAATATTTCGAGTAGCATTTTAGCACCTACAAATACTAAAATTGCAGAAACACCTTTTTGCAATAAGTAAAACCGATCTATAATACTGGCCAGTAAGAAAAACATGGCTCTTAAGCCAAGCACTGCAAAAATGTTGGAGGTGTAGATGATAAATTCGTTTTGGGTAATTGCAAAAGCGGCAGGAATCGAATCTACAGCAAAGATGATATCCGTTGTTTCTATCAATATAATCACTAGAAATAGCGGTGTAAAATATAATTTGTTATCCTTAATGATAGCAAATTTTCCACCGTAGTTGTGTTTGGTCAGTGGGAGTGTCTTCGATGCTAGCTTGAAAACTTGGTTGTTTTCTAAGTCAGGATCTTCGTCTGCACTATCGAAGATCAACTTGATGCCAGAATAAACTAAGAAGGCACCGAATATATAGAGTATCCAATAAAATTCACCTACTAACCATGCACCGAGATAGATAAAAAAGGCACGAAATACCACAGCCCCCAATATTCCCCAAAAAAGTATTTTATGGTAGTGCTTATCTTCTACATTAAAATAACGAAGAATGAGCAGCATAACGAAGATATTGTCCAAGGACATAGATTTTTCAACCAAGTACGCCGATAAATAGGTGAGCCATAAACCATCTTGTACTGTATCACTTTCAGATTCTAAATATCCGCCTTTCTCACCTAGGTAAATCAGATAGGCAAATGCTAGGCTTATAAGCACCCAGAAAGCAGATTGGACTAAGGCGGAGCGAAAACTGACTTTTTTTGAGCTTCTATTCAAAATGCCCAGATCGATGACTAAAAAAAGAATAATGATCGCTGCGAAGAGAAAATAAAGGGTGCCCGTAGAAAAATTGAAAATGGACATATGGGTGCAGATTAATAATGTTTGGCTAAGCTGTTGGATGTAAATTTACTATGGTTTGTTTATTTTTCAAAATTACTCAAAAAAATTACTTAAAATTTGCGTAGTTGTTTTTAGTCTAGCAGATCTTTTTAAATTATAAAATACTGTATAAATATGTTATTTATACTTTTTCTTCTAAGGTGTTCACGAAATTAATATGTAATATAGGCTTGATTGAATTTATAATTATCAAAAAACACCTGTAAAGTTACATCATTTCAGCTTTTAAAACTGTCATCTTTACATATATACTCGAATGCGCTGTGTCTTTTTGTCTTGAGTTTATTGTTTTTATTGACATTTTGACACAAAATATGAATTTTTTAATAGTTGGAAAACTTTTTGTCGAATATATATCAAATTATTTCGGGCTGTTGTAAGGTTAATCCCATACAATAACTCCAAGGATAGTTTGAAGAAGTTTACCATTAAATATTTGAGTTATGAAACTAGATGAATATACAGTCAAATCTCAAGAGGTTTTACAGCATGCTGCAGAGGCTGCACAAACTGGCGGGCAACAAGCAATTGAACCAGCACATTTATTAAAAGCTGTTTTGCATATTGATACCAATATCAGCGGCTTCATTTTCGAGGAATTAAAGGTAGAAAGACATCGCGTAGAACAGGTACTTGAAAAGATGTTACAATCTTTACCTCGCGTAAGCGGTAAGGATGGTCAGCAGGTATACCTAAGCAACACAACTTCTAATGTATTGCAGTATGCGAAAAATGCTGCCAAGGATATGGGCGATGATTATGTTGCTTCAGAACATCTGTTGATAGGTTTAAGTCAATTAACAGATAGCTTGGGTAAAATGCTTCAAGATGCAGGTTTGACTCAGAATGAATTAAAAAAGGCAATTGAAAAACTTAGAAAAGGAGAAAAAGTGAAAGATCCGAATGCAGAATCAAAATATCGATCATTGGAGCGATATTCGAAAAATCTAAATGAAATGGCCAAGCAAGGGAAAATTGATCCTGTTATTGGTCGAGATGAAGAGATAAGAAGGGTTTTACAAATTCTGTCAAGACGTACCAAGAACAACCCTATTTTACTAGGAGAGCCTGGAGTAGGTAAAACTGCCATCGTTGAGGGTATGGCTCAAAGAATTATAGATGGTGACGTGCCTGAAAACTTAAAGACAAAAACCATTATATCTTTAGATATGGGGCTTTTAGTTGCAGGTGCGAAGTATAAAGGTGAGTTTGAAGAACGCTTGAAGGCAGTCATCAAAGAGGTTACGGATTCTGATGGTGAAATTATCTTGTTCATTGATGAGATTCACACGCTTATCGGAGCTGGTGGAGGAGGAGAGGGGGCCATGGACGCTGCCAATCTTTTAAAACCGGCTTTAGCAAGAGGTGAGTTACACGCTATTGGAGCAACTACTCTAAAGGAATATCAAAAATATATTGAAAAAGATAAGGCACTTGAGCGACGCTTCCAGTCCGTAATAGTCGACGAACCTTCCGTAACTGATGCGATTTCTATCTTGAGAGGTATTAAAGATAAGTACGAATTACACCATGGGGTGAGAATACAAGATGATGCGGTGATTGCCTCAGTTGAACTTTCTCATCGCTATATATCTGATCGATTTTTACCTGATAAGGCAATCGACTTGATGGATGAGGCTGCCTCAAAACTTAGAATTGAGATTGATTCGCTACCACAAGAGCTAGATGAGTTGCAGAGAAAAATCATGCAATTGGAGATTGAAAAAGCGGCCATTAAGCGAGAAAAGAATACAGAGAAGGAGGCGATTATTAACAAAGAACTGGCTGAGCTTTCTCAGCAACGTGATGATTTGAAGGCTAAGTGGCAAAATGAAAAAAACATTATGCAAAGTCTTCAAGATGAAAAGGCAGCCATTGATCGCTATAAGCTTGAGGCCGAGCAGGCGGAGAGAGCAGGAGATTATGGAAAGGTAGCTGAAATACGCTATGGTAAGATTAGTGAAAGTGAAAAGCGTATTGAGGAGTGTAAGGAGAAGATTAAAGCGATACAATTAGACTCACCACTTATTAAAGAAGAAATTGAGGCGGAAGACATTGCAGAAATTGTCAGCCGATGGACAGGTATACCCGTCAACAAAATGCTTCAAAGTGATATTGAAAAACTGTTAAACTTGGAAGCTGAACTGGGTAAGCGAGTTGCTGGGCAAAAAGATGCTATTGTGGCCTTATCCGATGCGGTAAGAAGATCTAGAGCAGGCTTACAGGACCCTAAAAAACCTATAGGTTCTTTTTTCTTTTTAGGTACCACGGGAGTTGGAAAAACAGAGCTAGCCAAGGCGTTAGCTGAATTTCTCTTCGACGACGAGTCCGCGATGATCCGCATTGACATGTCGGAATATCAAGAGAGGCATGCAGTTAGCCGATTAATTGGAGCACCTCCAGGATATGTAGGCTACGATGAAGGAGGGCAACTCACAGAAGCGGTAAGAAGAAAGCCTTATTCGGTTATCTTATTAGACGAGATAGAGAAGGCACATCCTGATGTATTCAATATTTTATTACAAGTATTGGATGATGGACACCTAACAGATAATAAAGGCCGACTTGCGAATTTCAAAAATACCATCATTATCATGACTACCAATATTGGTAGTGAAATCATACAAGCCAATTTCGATAAGATGGAGGAGTATAATAAAGATCAGGTTATCGAGGATACTAAAAACGAGGTTTTTGAATTGCTGAAGCGATCCATACGGCCAGAATTTCTTAACCGCATCGATGAGTTGATCATGTTCCAGCCATTGAGTAGAGAGGACTTAACTAAAATTGTTGATATACAATTTAGAATCATTAGAAAACGGTTATCTGAAAATGGAATTGAAGTAATTGCCACGCCAGAGCTTTTGACTCATCTTGGTAAGGTAGGTTATGATCCTACCTTTGGTGCTAGACCACTCAAACGCGTAATGCAAAAAATGATACTTAACGAATTGAGTAAAGAGATCATCGCTGGAAAAATATCTAAAAATGCTGTTGTTGAGATTGGTTTAAATGATGATAATGAAGTCATTTTTAATAATATCGAAGCAATAAATATTGAGGACTGAGTTCTTCAATTATAATTTATGTGAATGCAAATCTAAAGGCCATGTCATTAATGATATGGCTTTTAGTGTTTTACGACAAAAATTGACTTGATTTAAAATTTTATAAAACCATTTTTTTTTATAGATTGCATATGTACATCGTAAAAAGCTCTTCATGCATAATATTTCTGCCATATCTGGTTTTGTAGATTCTAGTTTTCAGACTATGCCTATACCAGCAATGATTGCGGTGCCATCTGAGAATTCCTATCAAGTTATATTACACAATGAAGCCTTTCAAAAAGAAATAGGCTATGCAGCTGATGAGATCAATACGCTGGAGAAATGGTTTGCTAAGGCTTATCCTGACCCAGAATATCGTGATCAAATTCTAAGAGATTGGATGAAACAAGTAGATCAGCTGAAAGGTAATCGAATCGAAGCAGCTCAGGTAATTGCTCGCGTAGCTACGGTTCATGGTTCGCAAAAATGGTTTGATATTCGTGCTAATATTAAAGAAGATATTCATCTGGTTTTATTTTTTGATGTTGACCTTTTGGAAGAGAAGAAGATTGAACTTCAGAATGCTTACCAAAATCTGGAAAATGTACTCTCAGTCATCGCTCATGATTTAAGATCACCACTCAATAGAGTCAAAGGTTTAGTGAATCTTATAAGATTGGAAGTTGCAAAAGGAAATAGTCTACAAAGCATTGAAGAATATTTACATTATATAGAGTCCAGCTGTGACAATAGCTTAGATGTATTAAGTAATATGCTCAACTTCCATCAGTTGGATCATGAAGCTATTAATGTAGGGCATATTATTGAATTTAGGGTGCTAGATTTATTAAAAGCCATAGCATTTCATCAAAAAAGTGAGCTAAGGCTTAAGCAACAAAATCTGGAATTGAAAGGCGATGAAGACTTAACCTTTACTACCGACCAAATAAAACTTAAGCAGGTAGTTAGTAATTTACTTTCTAATGCCATCAAATACTCTCCTACTATTTCGACTATAAAAATCCGATATTTTTTGAAAGGTGGAGCTCTCGTTATTGAAGTGATTGATCAGGGCCAAGGTTTCTATCCCGACGAATTGACTAAAGTTTTTAACAGATTTCCCAAAATGAGTTCTAAGCCTACAAGCGGGGAGCGTAGTATAGGTTTGGGGTTATTTATTTGTAAAACTTTGACTCAAAAATTAGGGGGTGATATTCAAATAAAAAGTAAAGGCAAACATAAAGGAAGTATATTTCGTGTACTCATACCAAGTAAGGTTAAAGTAACAAACTATCCATCGGCCTAAAGTTGGAAATAGTTTAATTCTTTTCCAGTTATTTTCTTACCTGTTAGCATCAACAATCCTATCCATATATCTTCTTTTGTAATCTATTGACTACCTTTGTATCGAAAAGTGAAAGTGATGAGAACTTTTTGCATTCCGATAGACTTTATTGAATTATCATTCAGAAAAGTGATGTTGCATTATTTCATTTTTTTGAAATACGGCAAAAGTCATCGAACAATCATAAAACATTAGATTATAGATTTTGAAAACAAAAACGCTTAAAAAAGATAAAGTAAACATTGTTACGCTTGGGTGTGCAAAAAATTTGGTAGACTCCGAGGTGATGTTAACTCAACTAAAGGGTAATCAGATTGATGCTCAGCACGAGTCAGAAAAAGATGATTCCAATGTGATCATTATCAACACTTGTGGTTTTATAGAAAACGCCAAGCAAGAATCGATCGATACGATTTTACAGTATGCATCTGCCAAGGAAGATGGTCGTATTGATAAACTTTATGTTACAGGATGCTTGAGTCAGCGCTATAAGGATGATTTGGAGGCAGAGATTCCTCAGGTGGATGCGTTTTTTGGTACGATGGAGCTACCCAACCTTTTGAAAAAATTTAAAGCCGATTATAAGCACGAGCTAGTAGGCGAGCGGTTGAGTAGCAAGGCATCCCACTATGCTTACATGAAAATTTCAGAAGGCTGTGATCGTCCTTGTTCTTTTTGTGCGATTCCACTAATGAGAGGTAAGCACCGCAGCCGACCTATAGAAGAACTAGTAGCCGAAGCTAAGCATTTAGCCAAAAATGGCACTAAAGAGCTTCTGTTGATCGCTCAAGATTCTACTTATTATGGCTTGGATATTTATAAAAAGAGAAACCTTGCTGAACTCCTTGAAAAGCTTTCTGAGGTAGAGGGTATTGAGTGGATCAGGTTACACTATGCTTTCCCTACAGGATTCCCGACCGATATTCTTGATGTAATGCGTGAGAAATCAAATATTTGTAAATATTTGGATATGCCGCTTCAGCACGGGTCTTCTAAAGTGCTCAAGCTAATGAGGAGAGGTACGACAAGAGAAAAAACAGAAAAGCTGGTGGAGGAAATTAGAGCAAAAGTGCCTGGTATCCACTTAAGAACCACGCTGATAGTAGGCCATCCAGGTGAAACAGAGGAGGATTTTCAAGAAATGTTGGACTTTGTTAAAAAATGTAGGTTTGAAAGGGTAGGAGTCTTCACCTATTCTCATGAAGAGGATACTCACGCTCACACCATGGAAGATGATGTGCCTGAAGAGGTGAAACAAGAACGTGCTGAAATCGTTATGGAACTGCAACAAAATATTTCTTTCGAAAATAACCAAAAGAAAATCGGGCAGCAATTTAAGGTCTTAATCGATCGTAAAGAAGGCGGATACTTTGTAGGTAGAACAGAATTCGACTCCCCAGAAGTGGATAATGAAGTGCTTATCGATGCTGAAAAACACTATTTGAGAGTCGGTGATTTTGCCAATGTTGAAGTATATGACGCCACAGATTATGATCTTTATGCAGA
This sequence comes from Cyclobacteriaceae bacterium, assembly GCA_020832375.1. Taxonomy (GTDB): domain Bacteria; phylum Bacteroidota; class Bacteroidia; order Cytophagales; family Cyclobacteriaceae; genus JAFIEW01. The sequence continues at coordinate 8,966 of JAFIEW010000025.1, read as the reverse complement.
TCCGGTGCAGTAAACATATAAATGACAAATACATCCAACACCTTAGAACAAGCATGTAAGTTTGACTTACAAACAATTTCAATGGGAGAAACGCATGCGTTTTCTCCTATTTTTTTGGACTACCTCCAAGAAAAAGAAAGCTTGAAAAACTTCTACACTTACTCACCTTCAATAGCGGGAATACATCGGGCAGCAAAAGATAGAAGATTTCAACAAGATAGCCGCCAGTTAATTCATGATCGACTGAGAGCGCAATATGAAGCTCAATCTCTCAATCACCCTAAGGTAGACCAGTCGATAAAGTCGCTTTTAAATTCCAATACCTTTACCATTACCACGGGGCATCAGTTGAATATCTTTTCTGGTCCGCTATATTTCATATACAAAATTGTGACCGTCATTAAGGCCGCAGAGAAACTCAACTCTCAGCAAGAAGATCAACATTTTGTACCTGTATATTGGATGGCGAGTGAAGACCACGACCTCGATGAGATCCGATCTTTTTTCCTTTTTGGTAATACTTATGCTTGGGAACGAGAGCAGGAGGGCGCGGTAGGAAGAATGGACTGCAGCGGTTTTGAAAAAATATTTGAAGCATTACCTGAAAGTTTGCCGCTTTTCCAAGAGGCCTATCAAGCCACCAACAGCCTAGCAGAAGCTACGCGTTATTTTGTGCATGAGCTTTTCAAAGAGTATGGCTTAATTATAGTCGATGCGGACGACGGCGCTCTTAAGTCTGCCTTCATTCCTCATATGGAACATGAATTGTTTGAAAGTGGGTTTGCCGATGAGGTGAGACAGCAAACCGAAAAGCTTGAGCAAGCTGGTTATAAAAGTCAGATTCACGCAAGAGACATTAATCTTTTTTATCTCAGCAAGAAAAGTAGAGAAAGGATAGTGAAAATTGATAATCGTTTCGAAACGGTTGATCAGTCTCTAAAGTGGTCAGAAGATGAGTTAAGGGAAGAACTCAAGAAAAACCCACAAGCTTTTAGTCCTAATGTGGTCTTGCGGCCACTTTATCAAGAGGTGATTTTACCCAATGTTGCTTATTGTGGTGGACCCGCCGAGGTTGCCTATTGGCTGCAATTAAAGCCTATTTTTGACCGACAGCGGGTGAATTTCCCCGTATTGCTGCCTAGAAATTTTGCCTTGGTGCTTAATAAAGCCAATCAGAAAAAACTTGAAAAAACAGCATTGTCTGTTAAAGATTTATTTTTGGGGGATGAGGATCTAAAAGTAAAGATCGTGAAAGAATTTTCTGAGCACGAAGTAGGTCTGGGCCAAGAAATGGATGAGCTTCAAAAGTTTTGGGATCAGCTAAGAGAAAAGATCAACCTCATTGATGGTAGCTTGGATGGCTTTGTAGGTGCAGAAGGAAACAAAGTGCAAAAAAGCCTACAAAACATCGAAAAAAGACTCAAGAAAGCCGAAGAGAAAAAGCAAGAAACACGAATCAATCAAGTGGCGTCTCTTAAATCTAAACTTTTCCCTTCTGGCGTTTTACAAGAAAGGAAAGAAAACTTTTTGAATTTTTATATCAACGATCCAAAATTTATAAATAGAGTTTACAATAGTCTAGATCCTTTCCATTTTGAATTTTATGTATTGAGTTATGTCCACTAAAGAAGAAGCACGTCAAAAATATTTGTCCTTGAGAAAGGAGTTATCTCAAGAAACGTACAAAGAGCTTTGTGATCAAATCGCCGAGCGCTTTCAAGATTACTATAAGCAATTTGAATTTAATAGCGTGCATTTATATTTGAGTATTGCGGAAAATAATGAAATTGATACACAACCGCTTTTTGAATTTCTATGGGATAGAAAGGTGACTACCATCAGTAGTGTTTCAGACTTTCGAGTGAAGATGATGCATAGTGTCTATATCTACAGAGAAACTAGATTGAGACCAGGGCCATATAATATTCCATTGCCAGCGGGTGAGGTTATTCCGTTTGAGGGCTATCCAGAAATGGTCATTGTGCCGCTCATTGCTTTTGATAAAAAAGGGTATCGAGTAGGTTATGGACAGGGTTTTTATGATCGCTTCGTTGCTACTTTACCTAAAGAAACTATCCTTTGTGGGCTTTCTCTTTTTGACCCAGTAGATGAGTTGTCAGATTCTCAATTACACGATTTGCAGCTTGATGCTTGTATCACGCCAAGTCAGATTTATACCTTCAAAGGGTAGGTGTGATTAATGCTTTTTTGAGATAGTGAGCTAATTGCTGTTCTCATTCCACGAAAAATATGACTCGCTCGAAATCCTAATTCGGCATCACTTTCTAGTGCGATTTCGGCTGAAATACCGTGTAGTGTCACCGCAGCTTGAGCGGCAAGGTAGGTGTTGTCCTTGCATCTTGCCATGATACTTGCACAAATCCCTGTGAGCACATCGCCGCTGCCGCCTGTCGCCATGCCTGCATGACCGCGGTTGCTAACCTTGTAGCTGCCATCGGAGCTAATGATGAAGGTGAAAGCTCCTTTCAAAATCAAAACTACCTGATGCTTTTTGGTGAATCGAAGGCCTAATTCCAAGGCCTCAAAACTGTTTTCAAAGGATCCTACTAGACGTTTGAACTCACCAAGGTGAGGAGTGAGGACGCTGCCTTTGGGTAGTAACTCCAGTAACTCTCGATTTTCTGATAGTAAATTGATCGCATCAGCGTCGAGCACTAGCGGCTGTTTTACTTTTGCGAGAAGATTTCTGAAAGCCTCTAAAGTTTTTGCTTCTTTTCCTAGTCCTGGTCCGATTGCAATGCTGTCGAAGCCATCCAAATCTAGCTGACTAAGGCCCTCATCCCAATACTCATTGCCTGCAATGTGAATCATAGCTTCAGGCACTCTTTGAAGGAGAGCTGTAGATGCGTTTTGTGGTATGGCGCACGTCAACAGGCCAATACCCGATCTTATGCTCGCCTCTGCACTCAAGATGGCCGCACCGGGTGTATTTTTACCACCTCCAATGATCAGGCTTCTACCTCGCATACCTTTGTGAATATGTCTTGAACGTACTTGAAAGAGTTCACTGTATTGATGAGGATCAAGCATTTCGCCACTTGTAAATGTTTGCTCGATAGCCTTCTGAGATAAACCAATATCCAGTAAATGCACATTTCCTAGATAAGCTTCATTTTCCACAGCAAAAAAAGACAGTTTTGGTAGCTGAAAGCTGATGGTATGATCAGCATGAATCACGCTACCTTCTATGGTTGGCTGGTCTGCAAAAAGACCAGAAGGAATATCGACCGCTATTTTTAAGCCACTCAGATCATTGAATTGCTGGATTGCCTCAGCAAATTCGCCTTTTTTTACAGCACGATTAAGTCCTGATCCAAAAATAGCATCGATCAGCATGGCATCTGTAGACGGTGGAACAAAATCTTTGAGCAATACCGGTTTTATTGTTGTCTCTTCTATCAGGCGCTTATAGTTTACTTTGAAGTCATCGCTCACCTTTTCAAGGTCGCCAACGATCACCACATGGGTATCGCAAGGAAGCTCTTTGCTCATGCGTGCAATTACAAGACCATCACCACCATTATTACCCGTGCCACAAAAGATAATCCACGGTAAGCCATTGTATTGAGGTTGAAAAATTTCGTTGAGCGAATAATCGTAAAAAGTAGCAGCCGCTCGTTCCATTAAGGCGATTGAGCTAATTGGTTCGTGCTCAATAGTGTGCTGATCAAGCGCTCGCATTTGTTCTGAACTAACTATTTTCATATTGTTTTTTCATATTTTGGTGATTGGGGCACGGTCTAGTTTCCACGAATCAAATAAATGATCACCAACTAACCCGTTTCTATGCTATTTTCACAGCTTATCGATGATAGAACAAGTAAAAAATAAGGCTGATGAGGCCTTGATGGATACCCTTCCGTCAAATTGAGATAGCCAAACAAGCTACTATTCTCATCCCACGCAAAACCTTTTTAAGTAGATCGGATCAATGCTAAGCGAAGAAGGCGGATGAGCGCTTCATTTTACAAAAAAAATTCAGCTAGCGGAAATATTACCCACCAGCTGAATTTTATTTTATTGATTCATCAGCTCTTCTATGTGCTCTGCCTCAATCGGAATGTTAGCCATTAAGTCGTCATGACCATCAGTTTTTATCACCACATCATTTTCAAGTCGAATACCAATGTTTTCATCAGGGATGTAGATACCCGGCTCAACGGTAAAGACCATGCCTTCTTCAATTTTGCGATATACATCGCCTACGTCATGCACATCGAGGCCAATATGGTGGGATGTGCCATGCATGAAATACTTCTTATATGCTGGCCAATTTGGGTCTTGGTTTTTGATGTCGGTCTTATCGAGAAGACCCAATCCTATTAATTCTTTTTCCATGATCGATCCTACCTGTTTGTGGTATTCTACGATGGTGTTGCCTGGCACAAGGATCTTATATGCCTCTTTCATTACGCGCAATACAGCATCGTAAACAGCTCTCTGCCTTTCGGTAAATCGACCGTTTACAGGGATGGTACGCGACATATCTGATGCATAATTGCCATAAACCGCACCCACATCAAAGAGGATCAGGTCACCATCTTTGCACTCATCTTTGTTTTCTAGGTAGTGTAAAACGCAAGCGTTTTTTCCCGATGCAATAATGGGATCGTAAGCAAAGCCATTGGATCGGTTGCGAATGAACTCGTGTAAAAACTCGGCTTCTATTTCAAATTCATGCACTCCAGGTTTTACGAATGAGAGGATTCTACGGAAGCCTTTTTCGGTAATTGAGCACGCATGGCGCATTACTTCTATCTCTTCAGCTTCCTTTACAGGCCGAAGCTGATGCATGAGTGGCGCTAGCCGCTCATAATTATGTAGAGGGAAGAGGCTTTTTAATTTTTTGAAAAAACGTTCGTCTCGTGTTTCTACAGCCGAGGCATTGCGAGGATGTTCGTTTTTATTGTAGTAAATACTTTCGGCTTGCAGTCCAAGTCGATGGATGGTGCTATCAAGTTCACTGAGCCACTTCACATTTTTAATGCCACTTGCCTGAATAGCCTCTTCTTTGCTGTATTTATGTCCTTCCCAGACAGCAATGTGCTCATTAGTTTCGATTACAAATAAAATTTCTCGGTCTTGAGGTTCTTTTGCGTCAGGAAAAAATAGTAAAACAGACTCTTCTTGGTCGATATTAGTCAGATAAAAAAGGTCACTATTTTGCTTGAATCCCATGGTGCCATCTGCATTGGTCGGCATAATGTCATTGCTATTGAGTATGGCCATGCTGTTGGGGCGCATGAGTTTAGCGAATTTTCTTCTGTTTTTTTGGAATAATGTAGATTCAAGGGGTGTGTACCTCATAATGATTGTTTTTTTGCTATTATTGATTTCATCTTAAAGATAAAAGCTTGGCGATATATTGCCAAGTATATATCTATTTAAGCACGGCTATCTTTGGTTTTAGTTTCTTTTATCTGAAATGAGGGTACGATCAGAGCTCTCACTTCTACAGAGAGTTTTTCGTGAGTTTCCAGTGCTCGACGAGATTTTACAGATTTTTAGAAATTTTATGAAGCTTGACCTTTCTGTCCGTAATCCTCATTAAGACCGAAAAGTTAAAAAACAATGGTGTCTTTTATGATGAGATTTAAAGCTATGTGGCATCTTATCCTTTTATATTTCTTTCCGTTTATATGTCAAAGATATAGGCTGATTACTACTAATTATTAGAAAGATGAAAACGATTATTTTTTCCTTCGTTATGATATTTTGTCTGTTGGCTTGTCAAAATCAACCGACAACCAATAGTTATAATTATGCTCGCGTAAATGGCGATGAGTGGACGACCGACGATGCTCGCTTATCAGCAAGAGAATTGGCCGATAATTTGGTTGAAAGTGCCTGGCTTGCAAAAGATTTTTTTGTCGAAAAGCCGGTTCCAAAATTGGCTATGGGACAAGTGATTAATAAAACGCATCACCCGCTAGATGTAGATACTTTTGTAAGCTATTTGGAAAAATCTTTGATCAACAGCAAAAAACTAGACTTCATAAGGCAGTCTGAATTACTCGTTCGTTTTTCAGAAGATCAATTAGAAAAAAGGCAAGCGTCCTTGTCAGAAAAAGAATACAAAGATAGGGCGATTCAAGTTCAAGCTACCCATCTTCTCATGGGGAAAATAACTTCAAGCATAGAAACAGAGGGGCGTAGAAAAATTGTGTTTTATGATATCAATTTGGAAGTTGCGGACCTGGCAACGGGAGATACCGAGTGGATAGGAAAAAAGAGAGTAAGGAAAATCAACCGCAACTAATCCTCAATTGGCTTGAGTTGTAATAAAGAGTGTTAACTTTGCATCCTATTTTAAAAAGTGTTAAGAGTAATTGAGGAGATAGTTTCCTGTCAAATCAAGAAAATACAGACAGATTTTTTAAGATATGATCCAATTTAGCATGCTTTATTCAAAATAATTTATGGATTTTTCAAGGAAGGGTACAATAAGAGTCAGCACTTCGAGGGGGATGACCTACAATCTAAAGCAAGAGATTGATCAAATGAAGCGTTTTGAAATCATCAAAGAAGATGATTTGGGACTAGAACTTCGGGGTGATATGCTCGATTGTATGTATTTGAATATGCACTGTCGATGTGCCTATAAGGTGCTTTTTTTAATTAAAGAGTTCCAATCTTCCGATGCTGAGCATCTATATATCCGTCTGAATAGAGCGATTAAGTGGGATAGCTTCGTTGATGTAGCCGGCTATTTTTCAGTAAGCGGGAAGATAAAAAACGAATCTATCCTTGATGAGCGTTTTGCATTTGTAAGAGTGAAAGATGCCATCGCTGATTACTTCATGCATAAATTTGACCGCCGTCCTGATTCAGGTCCACGGAAGCATGGTGTAAACTTTTTTTTATTTTGGGAAGAGCAAAACGTACGCATATTTCTAGATACATCTGGTGAGACACTAAGCAAACATGGCTATCGTAAGATTCCAGGTAAGGCACCCATGGTTGAGGCATTGGCAGCGGCCTGCGTGATGGGATCGGGTTTTGAAAGAGATCAAGTCTTTATCAATCCAATGTGTGGTAGTGGTACTTTGGCCATAGAAGCTGCATTGATGCAAGCCAATAAAGCACCTGGTTTGATGCGTGAAGATTTTTCCTTTATGCAAGTGCCGGGCTATGATGCTAGCTCATGGGAAAAGATTAAACAAAATGCCGAAAGTAAGATCATTGCAGCTGAGCCCTATGTGAAGATTTTGGCCTCAGATATTTCTGAAGATGCAGTAGAAATAGCTCAAGTCAATGCACAAGCGGCTGGTGTTGAGGACAGGATATCTTTTGATGTTTGCGATTTTAAAAAAAGTATTGTTCCGCAAGGAAAGGGTGTGGTTTTTTTTAACCCTGAGTACGGTCTACGTCTCGGTGAGGAAGAAAAGCTTGAACCTGTTTATCAAGAAATCGGTGATTTCTTCAAAAAGGAATGTCAAGGAAAGACAGGAGCAGTATTTACAGGAAATTTAAACTTAGCTAAGAAAATTGGCTTACGCACAAAAAAACGCATTCCTTATTTTAATGCTCAAATAGAGTGTAGGCTTTTGCTTTTTGAGATTTTTTAAGAGATTGAATCTTATAAGTCAACGGACTAAGGGATCTTTAATATCGGGCTTTTTGTGTGGGCTACAGTAGTCGCTTACCTTTTAATGTGTAGTGATAATTGTGTTAATAGAATGGAATTTACCCTATCTAAGAAGAAGTTTTTAACTTTTTGAGTTCTTTTTCAAATAAGGCTTTCAGCTTGTCGTAATTGGTGTTCTCTCTATTACTAATTTTTAGCCGACCAAACTTACCAAAATCTAGCAAGATGACTTTATAATTCATTCCCTTGCTTTTGATTACCTCTTCTCGCCAAGAATTAAGATCAGTAAAGTAATAAGTGGTCATCTGTCCGAGAGTGGTGTATCGCACTACTAGTTTATTTTTATGGGCTTCTATAGCCACTTTTGTAGCTACTGTTCTTGCGAATACAACAATGGCTACTACACCAAAGAAGATACAACCAATGAGTGCAAGTATGTTTTTAGCATTAGAGTCAATGTATAGGTATCCAAGGTAAATCCCAATCACCAAGAATGCTACACATACAATGTAAAGCGATCGGTAGGCATTAGAAGCGGGTTTAGATTCAATCATTATTGATGGTCATATTTTTAAGTTGGGTACTACAAAATTCTTGAATTTGTGGGAAAAAGCTCAAAAATTCTTCCTCAAAAATAGCATAATTTTGCACTAAATCATGGTGTGCATTTTCCATTTTTGACCGAAAGGGCGTTCTTTTGCTTAAACCTTCGAGCGATAGCGCAATTCCTTTGATACTACTGTAATGATACAGCCAATTATCTTTACTCATATAAGAGAGCATGACTAAGGCTCTTTCTGGTAGCTCTTCATGACGGTTTTTCATGATGCTGTATACCCACTCAGTGTAATCTTTCAAACTTTCAGAATGATATTCATTCCACCTTGTAGCGAGGAAATGATCATAAAAGATGTCAATGATTACACCACTATAATGACGATATTTTTCAAATAAACGTTTCTTGCCTTTTCTTACGATTTCATGCTGATCGGTAAATTGATCGATAGCTCGGTGTAAGACAATACCTTTTTTCACTGGCGCATCATAAGTGTATATTTCTTTACCCTTTACGAAGTCGCCAATATAATTACCCAGCATCACCGACTCATCATTTCCCGATAAAAACATGTGTGCTAAGTAATTCATGGTTTTCTTTTAACAGCCTTTATGGTGTAAACTTAAACTAAAATTTTGCCTAATTCCGTAAGATAGTGAAAAATAAATATTTTGGACCTCACTAATATTGTAAGTATAGATTGGCCTTCATTTTTTGATCAATTTATTTTTCAGCGATCAATTATTTAAATAATAGGTCGATTTAAAACTTCTTCCAGTAGATCACATCCCCAGAGTTATC
>JAFIEW010000167.1 GCA_020832375.1 Cyclobacteriaceae bacterium | reverse complement strand
TATCAGCATGTTGCGTTAAACCACTGCAATGCCTATTAGAGTAAAATTGACTTTTATTCAATGATTGGTAATGAAATACAGCTGAAATATCCTTACTTTTTAAATACTCTATTAGAAGTGTGCGTTGCTGAAGGTCATTTAAAATCAAATAAAACATATGGGCATTATGACTTACATAGGAAGGAACACATGGCAAAGAAACATCATTTAAATCGGCCCATTCAGCCAATCTGGTAAAATAAGAGTTCCATATTTCCATTCTTTTAGCTTGAATGGAATCAAGCGCATTTAATTGCCCCCACAAAAAAGCAGCATTGAGTTCGGAAGGTAGAAATGAAGAACCGGTATCCACCCAACCATATTTATTTACTTCACCTCTAAAAAATTCAGCACGATTTGTTCCCTTTTCCCAAATAATTTCTGACCTATGAACAAATTGTTCATCATTAATTAATAATAAACCTCCTTCTCCACAATGAATGTTTTTAGTTTCATGAAAAGAAAAGGTTCCCAAATGTCCAATTGTGCCAAGTTGTTTTCCCTTGTAGGTAGCCTCAATCCCTTGTGCCGCGTCTTCTACGACAAATAATCCATGACGCCTCGCAACATCCATAATGACATCCATATCACAGGCTACACCAGCATAATGAACTGCAACAATAGCTTTGGTTTTCGAACTAATAAGTTCTTCTACTTTTCTTTCATCCATGCCCGGATGATCTTCTCGACTATCTACAAACACGATCTTTGCTCCTTGTCGTATAAATGCCAATGCACTTGAGACAAAAGTATAAGAGGGGACAATCACCTCATCTCCCGGTTCTATATTTAATAATATAGCGGCCATTTCTAATGCATCCGTGCATGAAGTTGTCAAAAGGCATTTTTTAATATGATACCTATCTTCAAAAAATTTTTGACACTTTTTAGTAAAGATTCCATTGCCACTTAAATGACCAATATTTATGGCTTCTTTAATGTATGTTTCCTCATTTCCTACTACATAAGGAAAATTAAATCTAATAGGTTTTATTGTTTCCAAAGTGATGTGTTTAAATCATAGGTTTTTCTCAATTTTTCAATTTCTTGTTCATAAGTTTGATTTAATATCAATCTTACTTTACTTGGAACAGGAAGTACACTTTTATCACTTGCATTAATCTTAGACCGAGAAAAAGATTCTATTGATGGTCTTATTAAGTTCAAATGATTAAACAATGCATCAATTGCATTATCAGAAATTAAAAGCTCTTCTAATAAACAGAGATGTAAATCAGCTCCGAATTGCTCTTTAAAAGGATGAATATATTTACTATAAAACCCTCTTTCTATATAATTAAATGGAGAAACTGAGGTTTGAAAGGGCAGCTCGGGAGTTGGAGTATCCATAAGAAAAACCTCTTCAATAGATCTATTCTCCAACTTGTTGTTACAACTGAAATAATAATTTGATATCGCTCGTTCTGTTGGATTCCTTATAATCATGAATAATTTGGGATGAGGAAGTAATTTTTTTATGCGATCACCAACCTCAGGAAATTCAACATAACTGGTACTTTTCTCACCTAAAAACAATGTGCCTACATCACGGTTTTTGAAATGATGTTGTCGATAATAATTTATTCCTTTAGATACTTCGCTCTGATCTATAAAAAATTTAGGCTCCGGTTTAATTTGATCGGTGAAGCAAATCTGAGAATGTTGATCAAGTATATTAAGAAGAAAAGTACTCCCTGATCTTTGAGCACCTATGATGATAAAATGGTTCATAAAAATTAGTTAGATAACATCTTCATAAGGTATGCTCCATAATTGTTTTTTTTTTTTCTTCTATCGCTAATCTAACCATTGCCTCATCAATCCATCCCGCTCGCCATGCTATCTCCTCTAAGCAAGCAATTTTTAAACCTTGTCTTCGCTCTATAATTTCAACAAACTGTGAGGCCTCTAGCATCATTTCATGTGTTCCTGTATCTAACCAAGCAAAACCTCTACCTAATGGTTGAACCTTCAAACTGTCTTTTTTCAAATAGACATCAATCACTGAGGTAATTTCCAATTCACCCCGATCACTTGGTTTGACTCCTTTCGCAATTTCTACCACTTGATTATCGAAAAAATACAGTCCGGTCGCAGCTATATTACTTTTAGGCTTTTGAGGTTTTTCTTCAATACTAATCACTTGATTGTTCTTATCTACCTCCACTACTCCAAATCGTTCAGGATCACTTACTCTATATCCAAAAATAGTGGCTCCTTTTAATCCCTTGATGTTTTTTTCTAGTAGTGGCGAAAAACCTTGGCCATAGAAAATATTATCACCAAGAATCAAAGCAACTTCTTGATCCCCAATAAATTCTTCTCCTATCAGAAATGCTTGAGCAAGCCCCTCCGGTCTAGGTTGAATTGCATAAACTAAATCAATTCCCCATTGACTTCCATCGCCTAATGAACGCTTAAATTGATCCTGATCCTGAGGTGTAGTAATAATTAATACCTCTCGAATACCTGACAACATGAGCACAGATAAGGGATAGTATATCATTGGTTTATCGTAAACGGGTAATAGCTGTTTTGAAACCCCTTTGGTGAGCGGATAAAGCCTCGTACCTGAGCCCCCTGCAAGTATGATTCCTTTCATGGGATTTTTATTTTATTTAATAACATTTCGATATTCAATCGACTGATTTATATCTCTTGCAATTCAACCATTTTCTTAAATTCGGGTACTTTATTTATCAACTGGGCAAAAGTAGCCTGTTCAACAATCTCTCCCTGACGCATAAAAATGACTTCATCGGCAGTACGTACCGTGGACAAACGATGGGCCACGATCAAGAGGGTGTATTGTCCTTTGATGGCTTCGATTTGATCTTGGATGATTTTTTCTGTTTCCGTATCCAATGCAGAGGTGGCCTCATCCATGATCAAAATATCAATATCTTTATAGAGCTCTCTCGCAATGGAAATGCGCTGCTTTTGTCCTCCACTCAAATTGATGCCATTATTTCCCAATTGGGTGTTTTCTTTGTTCGGTAACGTTTGGATATAATCCCATATCGCTGCTTGTCGGCAAGCTTGTTCGAAGCGCGCCCTGTTTTCAGCTGTCGCCTCGGCAAAAAAGCTCACGTTCGCAAAAATGCTATCATTAAAGACCACAGGTTCTTGCGTGATGTAGCCAATGCGAGCCTGATAAGAGGCAATCTTCAATTCTTTACTATCTTTTTCATCCAATAAGAAAGTACCCTCTGCAGGTTTTAATAAGCCTGCCAATACATTGACCAAGGTCGTTTTTCCACTGCCGCTCTCCCCTACAAAGGCATAGGTTTTATTCTTTTCAATGTGAAGCGTTATGTTTTGCAAGATCTGTTCATCTCCATAGGCAAAGGAAACGTCCTTGAGTTGTAATGCCGATTCAAACACTCCAAAATCTTGGGTTCCATCTTCTCCTTTATGGGCTTTCAGCTCGGCTTGGAAGCTCGTCACATTCTCCATAGAACCTGATACCTCTAAATATTTATTCCATAGTGTTTGCATTTGAGTCAAAGCAGTCAGGGCGCGATAAAAAAACAGTAGCGAAATCAAAATCACTCCCAATGACCCTCCCAATATTTGGGTTTGCAAGATAATCACCGCTGCTACAACTCCAATAAGCATGGGTTCACGAGCTGATTGTAAGATTGCAGAATACTTACCTATCATCCGTCTTGCATGCTCAATTTTTTGAATGCTACTTTTGAGCTGCTCACCGAAGGCATTCACTAAAGCTGTAGCTTTCAAATACTTAAAATGACCAATGTGCTGAATGACTTGGCCCTGATATTCATGACTGCCCTTCGTAAACCTCTTGGACTCCCCCTTGGTGCGTTTATAGATGGTATTGTATAAAATATTGGTCAATCCTCCGCCCAAAGCTACCAATAAAGCAAACTGTGCATCCACATAAATAGCAAAGAGCAAATACACCACCACCAAGACCATTTGCTGAAAGGCACCAAAATAATTGGCGAAAGCCCTAGCCACACGATCCACTTCACCCGTCATGGTGTTTTGAATACGCCCCACATCAGCAGTCACAAAATAATTGAAATTGATTTGATTGATACCTTTCAGGGTGTTTAGCCTTAATTTACGTACAAAAAATTGCATCAATACTATCCTGTAAAATGTGCTGTAGTATTTAAATACCCCCTTCATTATAAAAAAGAATACCATGAACCCTAAAGCGGAAAACATACTCAAGGGAATCCCCATCGCCTCCATGCCATCCACTAAGAATCGTAGATTGCCCATGCCCTCAGCAGAGGCGCCCTCCTCGCCTACCATCTGCAAGAGCGGCAAGAACATTGCCAAACCAAAACCGTCCAACACCCCCACCCCAATGCTCAAGGCTACGGCAATAAATATCCGATAGCCCAAATAGCGATAGAAATAAGTAAAATCACTAAAATGCTTGGCAATGAAGGATTTGAGTTTTTGTTTCAAGGTGTTAGTGGTGGGGTTTGTTGATTAATTTAAATACTTTGACTTTCAGTAACCAGTCATTGGGGAGATATTGAATATGGAGCTTTTGTTGATTATTTTGGTTGCCTTAGTTTCTCTTATTTTAATAAGCTGTCATTAGTCAATGGGGATAGGTTATGACTTTATTCCTATTTGATGGTTGCTTAATTTATTTGGCATTTTTGCTTTTTTTAGAATGTCATTAGCTAATGGTGCTAAATACGGATTCGAAACATCAAAACTAAGAACTCACCAAAATATCTATTTTGTAAACTGAAAAACCAAAACACCCAGCCTTAAACTGAAAAACCAAAACACCCAGCCTTACCTACTGAATTGATAAATCTATTTAATTTAATCGCAAGATTTTGAAGATCATTCAAATTCATTTTTGCAATCTAGGCATTTTAACCTGCTATTGATTAA
>JAFIEW010000024.1 GCA_020832375.1 Cyclobacteriaceae bacterium | reverse complement strand
TACATGGAAATTCTGACGAAGACAATATTGAAATAGAAAGGGAGGGAGTCGCTCCCACCCTAAAGGGAAATCCTTTACCTCATTGGGATTTAATCAAAAAATACGATATTATCGACTTCGAGCTAGGCACCAAAATCACAGGGGCGGGATTTCCTGTTTATAAAGGTAAAGGAGCTCGTCTAGTCAGAGCAATGATCAACTTCTTCCTTGATGAGGCAGAAAAAGCGGGTTATCATGAGGTGCAACCACCGATACTCGTAAACAAAGAATCAGGTATGGGTACTGGCCAGCTTCCTGACAAAGACGGTCAAATGTATCATATGCCCGAAGATGATCTTTATGTCATCCCTACCGCCGAGGTACCGATCACCAATATGTACCGAGACATGATCCTTAATGCAGATCAACTACCCATAAAAAATGTAGGCTACACCCCTTGTTTCAGAAGAGAAGCTGGCTCATGGGGAGCACATGTGAGAGGTCTAAATCGCCTCCATCAGTTTGATAAGGTAGAAATCGTACAAATTGCCCATCCCGATGAATCTTATAAATTACTAGAAGAAATGATTGATCACGTAAGTAGTTTGCTTAGAAAGCTAGAACTTCCTTTCCGTAAGCTACGCCTTTGCGGTGGCGACTTAGGCTTTGCTGCGGCACTCACTATTGATTTTGAAGTCTACTCAGCTGCACAGAAAAAATGGCTCGAGGTTAGCTCGGTAAGTAATTTTGAAACCTTTCAGGCTAATCGATTAAAACTAAGGATAAAAGAAGACAAAAACAGCGTATTGCTTCATACCCTCAACGGTAGCGCCTTAGCAATACCGCGTGTACTTGCTTCTATTTTAGAAAATAATCAAACTGAAGAGGGGATCAAGATACCTGAGGTACTTGTACCTTATACTGGCTTTGATTGGATCAAATAATTTAATTTCTTATTTTGCGTGGGATGAGAACGCAGCCAAGCACTACTAAATACAAAAGTACTTGGTTATGTTGGAAACATTGGCTGATTAACATCCTCATTCCAAGAAAAAAATCAGGCAACAGATACAGAATAAAAAACCACTACTTTCATAGTGGTTTTTTATTGTTTAGCCCTCAGCAAGTGTTTCTGAAATATCAATTTTGTAGGCTTGTATGGCTGGAATTAAGGCAGAAATCACACCCAATACAACAGCCCCAATGAGAAGGTAAAGTTCCTGAACCAAGAATAACTGACCATCCACCCCGAGCGTATCTGTTTGAGAAAAGAAGCCTGTGACTAGTGAGATAGTGAGATGACCTAAAATCAATCCAAAAGCTGCACCTAAAAAAGCCAAAACAGCACCTTCCATCATCAGGAGCGTAGCCAATTTACCTTTAGATGCCCCCATGGTTCTCATAATTGCCAAGTCATATTTTCTTTCTTTCATGGCATTGTAAAGCGCTATGAAGACACTTAAAGCGGCTACAAGTACAATCACGTAAGCCAGACCCTGAAGAAGACTCACACCAATACCAATCAAATTGAATAATCGAGCTGTTTCAAAAGCTGGAGAAGCTGACTGCAACTCACCGATCTGATTAACCATTCGCGGAAATTGAATCACAGCATTGGGAGTGCGGTAAGTAATGAGCATGGCGGTGATTTCACGATCATCGGCGCGGACGTTACCCGCTTGAGCGGCAGCCCTTGCTTTTTGAAGTCGCTGAATTTCTTCGAAGCTCATCCCTTCGCCATCAGAATCATCGGATGGACTGGTAGCTACAGCTTTATTCTTTTTAGTTTCTTTTTGATCATCATGCTTGTGGTCATGATCGTGATCGTGGTTATTACCATGTTGATGGACTCCATTATCATGATCGTGGTCCTTATGATCTTCATCATGATCGTGGTCGTGATCATGATCGTGAGAGTCATGAACGTGCCATACACTTTCTAAAGAAGTAAGTATCAGCTGATCAGGGATCAAGCCTGTAGGTGTGGCAATTCCAACAACTGTATAAGCTGCATAATCGTGAACATGACCTCCCCCACCGATACCGTGAGCTCCATGAAACTCATCACCGATACCCAAACCAAGTGTTTCTGCAACTTCAGCCCCAATGACAGCCTCCATTTTTTTCTCCCAACGACGCCCTTCTTGGATCTTCATTCCAAAATGAGAAAGATAGGCCGTATCCGTGCCTACTATCCTTCTTCCTTGGTAATTATCTCCCAAAGACATTGGCAATGCTTGCTTTACCATTCGGTTGCGAGCAATTTTTTGCGCCTCCTCTAGTGGTATATTGCCCGTGGGATAATCTATATGATAAATAGATGAAAGTATCAGTTGTAATGGGCTTCCTTTAGCTCCTACCACTAAGTCGATACCTTGTGCATTTTTGGTAATTCGCTCTTCAAATTGCGTACTGAGCAATAATAGTATGGTAATAATTGATACCCCAAGGCTCATTAAGAAAACATTGAGGAATGTATTGAGAGGCTTTGCAGCCAAATAGCTCCAAACGATTTTAAATAGGTTCATGAATCAACTCTATAGTATTGTCAATGATTTTTTTCACTCTCTGATCATGAGTGGTAATAATGAGGGTGGCTCCTGTTTCCTCTGCTACCTGAGTAAGTAACTGAAGCACTCGATCACAGTTTTGGTCATCTAAACTGGCTGTAGGCTCATCTGCAAGCAATAATTCTGGTCGATGTACCACAGCTCTAGCAATCGCCAAACGCTGTGACTCACCTTGACTAAGAGTAGTAACCGATTGATTTTCCTTACCCGCAAGACCAAGTTTCTCTAACAAATCAGGAAGCCACTGATCGTCAACTTCATTTTTTGATAAAAAAGCTGCGAGCCTTAGGTTGTCTAAGACATTGAGCGTACGGATAAGATGAGGTCGTTGAAAGATAATCCCGATAGTTTGCGACCTGAATTCATCGAAATCGTTTTGTGAGAAAGAATGATAGCTTTTCTCATTCCAACTGATTTCACCTTCGTCGCTTCGCAGTAAGCCCGCTACTAAATGAAGGAAAGTGGTTTTTCCACTACCCGAGGCACCTATGATGGCATGCTGACCTCCCTTTTCGAATTGATAATCTCGAAATTGAATACGGCGGGCACCATATTTTTTAATTACTTGTTTGAGTTGTAACATTGATGATTAGAAAGCATTAGTTTTTGATCTTGAGCTTTTAACGGCAAATTAATAAAAATGATACCTAATGCAACGATGTTGCGAAAAAGAAATATAAAAACTGAAACTTCATGATGACTACCAAAGATAATACACTTCACATTGCTAATATGGTTTGTGATCGATGCATAGAAAAAGTTGAAGAGATTGCCCTTGCCAATGAGCTCATGATAGCGGCAGTAAATTTAGGTGAAGTTCAACTGAAAATGAAACCCACAGAAAAGCAATATCATGATTTTAAAGTTTCTTTGGATGACTCTGGCTTTAGCCTGATCGTTGATCAAGAAACGATGGTTATCAATCAAATAAAAACTATAATTATTGAACATATAAATAAAATTGAAACCGCTGTTCATGATGAATCAAGAACTTTAAAAGATATCATTAATGCTCATATGATACTCTCTTATTCGAGAGCGGCAGCCTTATTTTCGGATAAGACAGGATATTCTCTTACAGATTATTATAAAAAATTGCGTATGGAACGGGCAAAAGAGTATCTTTTGCAAGAAAAATACAATATCAGTGAAATAGCTGATCTGCTTGGTTTTACCCATTTGCAGTATTTCTCTACACAATTCAAATTGTACAGTGGTTACAGTCCAAAAAAATTTCAACGTTTAAAGCCAAAGGTTAGAATCCCCCTAGATAAGATTTAATACATGCATGTTTTGGTTGCCTGTTGATAAAATTATTTCGGTAGAAGCCACGTACATATATCGAAAGATTATAAAAAATTGATATTTTTACTCAATAGATCAATATATTATGTGGCGAATACTCTACGTTCCTCTATTTTTCACGCTTTTTTCATGCTTCTTACCAGCACAAGCCCAAGAGCCATTTATGAGGCACTTGACAGATGAGATTGGGCTTCCTAGTATGGAAGTGTATAGCTTAATGCCAGACAAAGATGGGTATATTTGGATTGGGCACTCCCGAGGTCTTTCACGGTATGATGGTCGAATTTTCAAAAGCTTTACCAACCAACTACAAAGAGGTAGCTCTCTTAGCGATATGAAGCAAGCTACCGATGGTAAAATTTGGCTAAGAAACTTTATAGGGCAACTATTTTATTTCGAGCAAGACAGTTTACATCTTTTTGAACCATGGGATGAGTATTACATCAAAGGTTTTCCTGCCTTTGAAATTGCCAATGAAAAGCTATGGATCGCTGAAAGAGCCGGTAAGTTGTTTATATACGATCTGCAAAATAATCAATGGGAGGCTGTTCTTGATTCTAATGACTTTCAATCGGATTACTATTCTGTTAGAGCGTTTGGAGATAAAGTATTGACCTTCAATGATCAGTTGATGATTATAGATAGTAGTTTTATGGTTTCTTCTGTTGTTGAAGGTGAAAATATTCTTGACAAGGAGTGGTATAAAGGTTTTAGTTTTAATAAAATTAATAATGACACCACCTTAGTTTTTTCAAATAGCACGAAGAAAGTCTACTTTTTAGACGAGGAACTTAAAATCAACAGTCATCCCGCCAATGAGGTCATTGATCTGAGTGATCACCATATTATCGGGGTTAATTATCTAGCTGAAAAGCTTTGGATTTACACTTACGACGGTCTTTGGGTGCTAGAAGAGGGAGTAGATGGCTGGACAGTAATGTATCATTTGCTAGAAGGCAGAAGCGTTTCTCAAGTATCTCACGATTTTGAAGGTAACATATGGATATCCACTCTTCAAGATGGCATTTATATGATTCCGAAGATGGAAATTAAGTTCATGAAGACTAACCAGTCAAGTGCTGGAAGCAAAATTTCAAAACTGCTCCCAATTTCTGATGAGGAATTATGGATAGGGCATGCAAGTGGTGAGATTTCGGTCTATGACCTAAAAACTTCTCGTTTAAAAAGTCCTCTATATAGCTCCAATATCCGAAAAGAAGTTGAAGCAATGATTTATGATTCAGTTAATCAAAGGATTTACCTTTGTATTAATGGCTTGCATGTATTGGATAGGAAAGGAAAACTACTTTACAAAGATTCTTATAACCGATCCTTTAAGACCTTTGTGATTCAAAACGACCGATTGTATTTCACTTCTTCTTACTCATTCGGCTATTACGAATTATCTGATATAGACCGTTCTATTCGAACGGGTGCTGAATTAGAAGAAAAGGTAGTGGAGATCAAACTTCAACGCTGTAAAGCCCTATATTATGATGAGGAAAGAGACGGTTTGTGGGTTGGTTTCACCGATGGTTTATTGTTTTACGGAGCTGATGAGGAGTTTCATTTGAGGGATGCGCAAGATAAAAAGGTTTATGTCAATGACATTACAATTATTGAAGGAGAGGTTTATGCAGCCTCTTCTCAGTACGGTCTTATCAAAATTGTAGATAAAAGTTTTGAAGCCGTACTTAGCGACCAAGAAACCTTTGAGAACAAAATCCTTTTTCATCTATGCCAAAGTGATCAAAAACTATGGATGAATACTGGAAAGGGAGTTTTAGCAAAAGATTTAAATAGTGGTAAGATCTCCCTACTTACTAAAGAAGATGGTTTGATTTCAGAAGATATCTATGACATAGCAGTCTTTGATAGATCAATTTGGATAGCAACCTCAAAAGGGCTCACCTACTTTCCTGAGACAATCAATACTTTCAATCAAACACCTCCAAAGATTATCATAGAGAGCGTTGAAATTAATAATGACGTATTACCTTTTCAATCAAACTTCTTATTAAAAAACGACCAAAATAATCTTAGAATTAATTTTAGGTCTATCAATTTTAAAAGTAAAGGAAACCATCAGTTTCAGTATCGTCTTTTAGGATTAGATACGACTTACTATAAAACTTCGGGCGATACAGATTATGCTCGTTTTCTTGGTTTACCTCCAGGAAAGTATACTTTTGAAGTTTTTTCTGTCAATGAAGATAATGTAATGAGTGAAAATTCTGAGCAGCTCAGTTTTGAGATAAAAAAAGCGTGGTATCAGCAATCATTCGTTCATCTAGGCGCAATGTTAATATTTTTAAGTCTTATTTATGGAGGATTCCAATTAAGGTTGAAATCCATTAAAAGGCAAGATCAGCTGAAAGAATCGCTAAAGACTTATCAACTCATGGCGATACGCTCTCAAATGAACCCCCATTTTATTTTCAATGTCCTCAATAGCATTCAAGAATTCATTTTACTCAATGAAAAGAGACAGGCAAGTCATTATTTAGGTAGGTTTTCTGAACTTATCAGAAGAATTTTACAAATGAGTAGAGAAGAAAAGGTTAGTTTAGAAGAAGAAATACTAGCTTTAAAGAACTATCTAGAATTAGAGGCTCTACGGTTTGGTGATTCTTTCACATTCGACATCAACATAGATGATTCGATAGACTGTGAAAGTGTTTTGATCCCCTCGATGATTATACAGCCATTTGTGGAAAATGCCATAAAACATGGGTTGCTACACAAAGAAAATGATCGCAAATTAGTCATCAACTTTTTATCTCAGGCTGAAAAAGAGTATTTGATTTGTAAAATTGATGACAACGGGATTGGCAGAGAGGCTAGTTATGCTATTAATCAACATCGTAACAAATCTCATCAATCATTTGCTGTTAATGCTAATAAAAGCCGATTGGATTTAATCAATAATAATCAAAAAAAACCAATAGGGGTACACTTTGAAGATAAATACGATAATAATAAAGAAAGCTTAGGAACGACTGTAAGATTAAATATTCCTATTGAACAGTAGTTACAAAAACATTTGGAAATCATGGTTGAATTATTGAGATTTAGACACGCAGGTAGTTCTAAAGAATACAATCTGATATAGATAAATATAAAATGCAGTATACAGCTTTAATTGTAGATGATGAATCACGTGCAAGAAAAGTACTTACACTACTAATAGAGGAGTATTGCCCCCACGTTGATATTCTTGGTGAAGCCAATAATCTTCAGGAAGCAATTAAGAAAATTAATTCGCTTAAGCCTAACATTGTCTTTCTTGATATAGAAATGCCTGGAATGTCCGGACTACAGCTTTATGAATTCTATGATGAAATAGATTTTTCAGTGATTTTCACCACAGCTTATAGTGACTTCGCTATACAAGCTATTAAACTTTCAGCAATTGACTACTTACTAAAACCTATTCAAGGTGAAGAGCTTCAGCTTGCTGTTAACAAAGTTGTACAGACGAGACCTCAAATGGAACAAATTGAAGCACTTAAAGATAATATTAACCCTGAAAATACAATCAAAAAAATTGGCCTCCCTTCTTCAAATGGCCTTAATTTTATAGCTACTGATCAGATTATTTATTTACAAGCTGATGGTTCTTATACTAATTTTTTTCTTTTAGATGGCAGCAAAATGGTTGTTTCAAAAAAGATAAAGGCCTTTGACTTTCTTCAACAAGATGAAAGCTTTTTTAGAACTCATCGATCATTTATTGTCAACCTGAATCATATCAAAAGAGTTTCTAAGACGAATGGCGGTACAATAGTAATGAATAATAGTCACGAGCTTTCGATAGCAAAAGACAAAAAAGATCAACTCTTGCAAACCTTAAATACTATAGGGTTTAGAACTTTTTGATTTTAATATATCCAAATTTCAAGAGACATCATAAAAAGCACATAATCAGAAAAAGCTCTTTGGATGATTATAGTAAAATAATAGATGAACAATTTTTAAAACTACCTATGACCATCAATTACTTTCAAGCATATTCTGGAGCCACTTAAGAATTCAAAACAGCATTTTATAAACTCTCTTATATTAATTGGCACTTTTTACCGTTATTACAACATGAAAATTAGTGCCCTAATAGTTGATGATGAAGAAAGAGCCAGAAATGTATTGAGGCTTATTCTTAATGAATATTTACCTTTTGTAATTATTAATGATACCGCTGGTAGTGTGCAAAAAGCTCATCAAGCACTGGAAAAACAACAATTCGACCTAATATTCCTAGATATTGAAATGCCAGGCTTTAATGGTTTTGAACTATTAGAATTCATTAACCAAGACTACACAAAAGTTATCATTACAAGTGCGTATAGCGAATATTACAAACAAAAAATTGAAAACCTTAATCTTCCATCTATCTCTAAGCCAGTAGAGATAGATCAATTATTAAAATTAGTTCATCACCTTTTTCCCGAAAGGGAAAATCATCATTAATTGTGTAAAATCTATTGATACATACCCTGAGAATCCCAATACACAAATTAACGCTTCAACACACCTAAATCATAGGCTCTAGTGTTTTGCGGCAGATAAACTTCGGAAAAAAGATAACCAATATTAAGCTTTAAAAAGACTTAATTTCTTTGAGTCAGGTCGTGTGTCCAATCCTGCCGATATCCTTCTTGTGAAAATACTTCACCTAAGCAGAAGAATAGTAGTGCGAAAAAAAGTAAATGCTTCTTCATATTGATATGTTTAAATTTGAGAAACACAATTTATATAGCAATATTTTAAGAAAAATAAGCACTACATCAAGCACGCTTTACAGTATACCAAAAGCAGCTTTTTGTTCATAAAGTAAAAAAAGGATTCGAAGATGTAATACTCTTTAAGGGGGATGATAATTCAAAACGTCTATGGATTTCATTTATAGTTAATCATGAGTGGAAACAGCTTTAAATACTAGCGTAATGCTATCATTATCAAAATTAAATTGTGATGGCGCTAAGCTAGTGCAACTCAATATGAGAAAAGTGATTGAATATAATCCACCAAAGTTCATGAAAAGCCATCTAGAGTTCATCTTGCAGACATCTGAAGGCACAAAAAAAGGTGCTGATGCACCTTTTTTACTTAAAGTCATACTGCTATGTCATTACTTTTTCAGATAATCGGGTCTTCTTGGTATAGTATAGATGGCTGTTTGCCTTCCATCAATATAATAGAGCGTTTGTCCATCAAAAAAAGCTTCTTCTTCAGTCATAATGCGAAGTGGCTTTCCCCATCCCGCTACCTCTACTACTGTATTAAGCTCAATAGAATAAGCTGTATTTGGCCGCAAGCGATAGTCGCCCGTACCGGCTACATGATTTTGATTGTCCCACATCCCAATCGCTGGACCTGTCCCATGTCCATAATAGCCTATGGGATGAGAATAGATGGTGGTTTGAAGGCCCTCGGCTTCATTTGCTGCGAGCGCTGCTTTTAAAATCTCATTCCCACTCCTCCCCGTTTTAAACTCCTGAGTGAGTAAATCCTGTGCTCGTAACACCTTTTTAAAAGCTTCCTTTAGCGATTCCGGAACATCATCTTCATTGCTCTTGAGCACATAGGCATTTTGTTGCACATCGGTATTGAGACGCAGATAAGTAATCCCGACATCACAATGTATCCAATCCCCCGGCATGATGACCTCATCCCCCGGCTTACTATCAAAAGTGTAAAGCTCATCTGCATTCCCCGCTCTTTGGATATCTACAGTGGGATGAAACCACGCCTGAAGGCCTAGTGAGGCAATGCGATCACGAAACCACCATACTACATCTGAGGTGCGCGTGACTCCAGGGGTGATCACCTGCTCTGAAAAGCCCTCTGCGATGATCCGATGCCCCATATGAGCCACTTGGTTGTAAATTGCCATATCACGCTTAGTGCGTGTCTCGAGCCAAGCGGCAGCGAGCGGCTCAGCACTTTTTACCTTATTCTTTAGCTTATTCGGCAGATGCGCCATCAACTCTTGATAGTCTGTATGCACTAGTCCATCAGCTTGCGCAAAGGTTGCTGAGGTATTGATTCCAATTTGTTGAGGCTTTAAATCTTCGAGTAAATTGACCAAGGCTTTCCACTGATTAGGTTCCTTATCAGGATCCCAAGCTTTTTGAAAGATCTCACCCACGTCATAGCGAGCGATCGCATATCCCTTGATAGTCGCATTAGATTGAACTCGATGGATGACTAATATCGTTCTTCTTCGCGCGGACTGCCAAGTGGCGGGAAGAAAAGTCCGAAGAATAGGGTCTTCATTATATTCACGGCTGATGAGCAACCAAGTGTCAAAGCCTGTCTCTTCCATCAATTGAGGCAATAAATCTGTAAAACGCTCTTCCAAGATCTCATCCATCACTCGAGCTTGCTCACGCTCAGAAAGAATTTCAGGAAATCCAGCTGAATGCTGAGCAAAAGAAGTAAAAGCAAATAATATAAGATAAAATGACATGAAGATGTATTTCATAGTTGGTGCTTTAAAGTACTTGATTAGAAAATAAATTATGCACTGAATTGCAAAACAACGATAGATTAATTCAGGCGAACTAGCCATAAAAGTAACCAAATTTCAATTATTAGCTAAAGCCAAAAATTATTAGTGCAACCAATGCATCAACAACTCATCATTTTTTAAAAAGAACACTGATTATTGCAAAAGTAAATCTGTTAATGAAAAAAAGTGCGTTTTCTCAAAAGAACTAAGAGCTGAAATATTAGTAGTTGGTCTACCGAAATTAATCGGTGTTCAAGTCTTTTTAAAGTTTAGGATATTTTGATCTGGTAGAAGTTAGCTTTACTAATTATATAATATTAATTAACCCCCTATTAACTCATCCATTCCAAGACTTGAGGTGACTATTGAGTCTTTAAAATGCGATAAATTGATTGATTTATGGTAGATTAGACGTGTTTATATACCATATAGACTGGGATAACTATCAAATTATCTGTTAACCCAGTTTTCTAGCCGAATGTCTGAGATTCTTTGAAACTCTTTTAAGTTTTCTGTTACCATTATGAGGTCTTTTTCTACTGCTGTACATCCAATCAACAAATCAAAATCGCTTATCATGGACCCTATCGACCTTAATCTGACCTTTTCTTTTGCATAAAGGTAAATGGAACTAAATATTGGAAGAACAAGCACTTGACTGGCAAAGGCCTCAGTTAAATCTAGATTCTTTTGAGGATTTTTACTGTTTTCTGCTCCAAAAATTAATTCTGCTAAAGTGATTTCTGAGATGGCTAAATTATCAGAACTTAGCTGATCAAACTTTTCAATTAATCCGAATTTACCTCTTAAAAAATGGATGCAAATATTTGTGTCTAAAAGATACTTCATTCGAAACCAGGATTTTCTACCTTTTCTATTCTAGACGCCTTAATCTCATTAATTATTTCATCCGAATCTCTATCATCATCCCATGCTCCATAAAGTCTTCTCAAATCTACTTTCTTCTCATTTAAATCAAGGGACTCCGTCAATCTAATAATGAGCTTTTTCTTAGAATGATTATCTAAACCCTTTAAAATACCGAAGTACCGTTCTAATGCTTTATTACTTAAGGTGAGATTAGCCATGATTTTTTTTCTAATTTACGAAATTAATTGATTGTTTGCCTTGAAAAATCAATGTGACTTCTAAATTAAACAAGATACCCTTCCGTATATTCAAGGGGGTAAACAATCTTAAATCCTCTTCTGTTTAAACCTTTCTTAGATAAAAAATTAATTTGAATAGCAGGCGTTGAATCTAGGTACTGTAATGCGTTTTTACCCCCCTTATAAACAAATATTGTTCTATTACTAAAAGAAGATCTTTGACCAACACTATTAATTCCGAAAACTCTAATTGCTTCAAAATTAAAAACACCAATTTTTTTAATGAATTCAATTACTCTTGCTACGGTAGTTTCTTCTACTTTATAAAGCCCACGCTCTACCAAGATTTTTTTAATCCCGTTAAATTGATCTAAGTGACTTGGATTATCTACTAAGTTAAAGCATTTTTCGTCATCAAGATCATAGCTTGATTCACAAATGACATAACCATTATTATATCGAGCTCCACTTTCACCCCACCAGTGTGCATTTTCAATAAATGAATCCCAAAAATAATAACCTTCACCAAGCCATGCATTCATTCTTTTGCAAAGAAATGGCCCCTTACTTTCAATTTCATGAATATCCCTATTGTCTAAAGTTTGATAGGCTTTGCGAACAATCATAAATTCACTTTTGAACAGTATTATTTCTTAAATCACTTTCTAGACTTTATAAATTCAAGGTGGGTAGAATAACTCCAGGAATATTTGCTTGGGTTGTAACGAGGCTCAAATAGGCTCTTACGTAAGGAAAAAGAATTGCAATTGAGTTCCTATAGAAGAAATCTGGAATTTCATCAAATGAACTTAAGCTATCGAATTTAAATGATCCCCTACATCTTATACTAATAAATGGCTTTTCACCATCCTCAGTTTTTACTTGTACAATAAAAATTAACTCAAAAATTTTTGAGTCGACCGTATAAATTCCGCTTGTGTCAAACCCTAAACTTAAATTATCAGATCGCTTATTATCTAGATCAATGTTAACTTTATCAAAATGATAGTTTATTATAGAAAAAGCCGCATTTTGCATTTCAAATTTCATTAATTATAAAAAAAGCTCGAAGAAAACTCCGAGCTATAGTTACCAAGTTGAATGTTCTTAAAAATAGTTGAACCGACGAATTTTGATTGGAAGTTTACAGTGGAATAATTAAGGAAATCCTCCATCCTTGGACCAATTGCATCAAAATCTTTGATGCTTTCCCAATCTTTTAGCACTTTTTGCTTATCAGTTGCCACAAAGTATTGATTAAGTTTTTCTACTATATTTTCCATAGTCGTTCTATCTGTCAGGTATTTTGATCAAATTTATAAAAAATAACGAGATTTTCGTTAGACCCACAACTAATTTCTTAGCCTTCTTAACAATTAATTAACTGTTTAACTTTACGAAAATAGGAAAACATAGTTTTAATGATTTGATTGATATAAATAATACACATTAGCAAGTCGTTCTTAAACCATTTTTGCGTATTTAAAAATCTATTCTCACTATTTTTCTCGAGAACCTACCCACCCAATCGCTTCAAATATACCATTGGATTCTCTGAAGTAATCCACTGCTGAAACTCAGCTCGCGAGGCAGCCCATGAAGGTACATAAGACTTCATACTTCTCTTTCTATTGGCGGCTTGTATTTCCTGCCCGCTCTCTAAGTCAACCAAAATCGCATTGCTTTCAAATTGCTGTTCTAGTTCATTATTAGCCAACAGCTGAATAAACCTCTTGTCATATGGCCACTTGAGCAAAATTTCTGCCAAGCCACTGATTTCTCCCGCTTGTTCGTGCCAATCAGAAAAGAACAAAACCGCATCTTGCTGATTGATACGTTGCTCTAGCTGTCGCAACAAGCGAGGACTTTGCACCCACTGTCCTTTAGCTTCTAACTGCGAAAGCCGGTAAAATATCTGATCTTGATGCCTACCTACATGATCGTAATGAAACTGCTGAAAGTCTTCGCCCGCAAAGCTCAACAGTAATCCGTCGCCTTGGTAGGCGGCCATTTGCACCAAGCATGCCAGGGTAAGCTTCAAATACTCAAACTTGGTATATCCCAAGCCCGTTTCGTGAGCCATGGAAGCGGAAGTATCAACGAGCAATACCAGCTGACGCCGCTGATCCGCCTCCGACACTTTGATGTAAAATTTGTCGGTCTTACCGTACATCTTCCAGTCAAGCAAGCGCAAATCTTCGCCCGGCTGATAGTTTTTATAGTGTGAGAAAGTGTAAGACCTCCCCTCTGCCGCACTCATATGCAAACCTTGCATCGACTGCTGCACCATTTTGGTACTAATCCACTTCAGCTTGCGAGGATCAATCAGCCATTCTTTTTTGATATGAAAGCCAGCGAATTGCATCAAGCGATTACTTCTTGTAGCACTTCCCTTATTTTCATCCCTTCACCCTCAGCCTCCATGCTCAATCGCACACGATGTCGCAGCACCGGAAGCATCGCCTCATCCAAGTGAGATTGTTCCACTACATAGCTGCCTGAAACTAAAGCCAATGCTTGCGCTACACGTATCCATGCAATACCTGCTCGCGGTCCTGCACCCCAGCTGATCCATCTTTTACAAGCTTCATTTCCGCTCTCAGGTCGGGTAGAGCGCACCGCCCGATGCACATAAGATAGTTGCTCCTCTGGTACAAAAACCTCTTTTACTCTTTCCTTAAGGCGATTAATCACCTCCTCATCGAGCACTTGACTGATCGAGTCCTGCTTTTTAGCTAGAGATGCGTATAATTCAAGCTCCTCCTGCTCAGTTGGATAGTCAATCACCGTCTTAATCAAAAACCGGTCGGTTTGAGCTTCAGGTAGTGGAAAAGTACCCGCCTGCTCGATCGGGTTTTGAGTAGCCAAAATAAAGAAAGGCTTCGGAAGCTCATATTTTTTCCCTCCATAGGTCACATGCCCCTCCTGCATGGCCTCCAAGAGTGCTGCCTGCGTTTTGGGTGGCGTTCGGTTGATCTCATCAGCCAGCAAAAAATTAGCAAAAATAGGCCCCTTCACAAAGCGGAAACTTCGCTCTTTCGATACAGCATCTTCGTGAAGCACTTCCGTACCCAATATATCAGAAGGCATCAGATCGGGGGTAAACTGAATCCGATTAAAGCTCAATCCCGCAGCCTCAGCCATGCTTTTTACCAGCAATGTCTTAGCCAAGCCCGGCACTCCTTCCAGCAAGCCGTGTCCACCTGCCAGCATCCCCGCCAACAGCTCCTTGCGCACCTGCTGCTGACCGATAATTACCTTGTCTACCTCTCGCTCAAAAGCCGTCAGCGCCTTCAAATCTTGTTCCACTCGTTCTTTTATTTCCTGTGAATCGCTCATCTCGTTATTACTTGATCACTTTGTTAGGTATTTTATTTTTTTCTTTTCGGGGGATGACGATAGTAGTCTCATTCCACCACCACTATAATTTCAGCGGCTCCATAAGCCTCCTATCTCGTCAAGGCATAGACGATGATATTGACCCCAAACTTGGTATTGTCTTTGGCTCTCCATCGCTTATTGCGGTAATCGTAATCCCATTCGCAACCATAGTCTTTATTAGAATAGAGCACTCCGATTTTTCCATTGATGATGATAGCCTTCAAATAATCGTGCACCAAATCATCGCCCCAGCCATTGAGCTCCACTGAGGCGGTGGGTGGCCCATCTTCAAATTCAAAGAAGCAAGAATAAATCTCATGGTCATTGGGGATTTTTTGAAGTGCATCCTTACCAAAGAGCTTGGCCATCTGTCGCTCAAAAGAGACTGCAAAAAGACCATCAATGTCATGGTTGCAATCATCGGCAAATACAAAGCCCCCATTCTCTACATATCGCTTAAAATTGTCTGCTTCTTTTTTAGAAAACTCCACTAAGCGATGACCCGACAAATAGGTAAAGGGTGCCGTAAAAATATCATCTTCACTCAAAGATACCACTCGCTCTTCTTGATTCACGGGGATGTGGGTATACTCTACCAAAGAGTGTAACAGGTTGGCCGGCATACGAGGATCGGTATCCCAATTGCCGGAATCATACTGAATCCTTGTGAAAGTAAAAGCTTGCATCGCCTAATCTATTGAAGGATAAATTAAAATTACATTTGTTGATTATAGTACCATTAAAAACGAACCACCCATCCAAAAGGTAGGTGGCTCGAAATATAGGCTCAATATAAGGAATGATGGTCTGAGAGCGTTCTCATCCCAACAAAAACCTAAACAGCATCGGATAAACTCGTGAAGGTGAAATCACGAATTTTCATTGCCGGCACCATGTTTCCATTGATTCGTTGTGGCTGACCTAGCTCTTCCAAATTGTTGAGCATGATAATCGGACTCTCGTTGAATCTAAAGTTCTTCACCGGATACTTGATTTCACCATCTTCAATATAGAAAGTACCATCTCTAGTAAGGCCTGTGTAGAGTAAGGTCTGCGGATCTACCGAGCGAATGTACCAAAGTCGGGTCACTAGAATCCCTCTCTTGGTACTTTTAATCAATTCTTCTGTAGTTGCGCTACCGCCTTCCATCACGAAAGACCCAGGAAATGGAATAGGATCGACACCTTTTTCTTTTGCCCAAAAGCGGCTGTAAAACATATTTTTCACTTCTCCATTTTCCACCCACGTCATCGGCTTAATCGCCTGCCCTGAGCCATCGAAGATATTGGATGGCACAATGGGATGCTGCGGGTCAGAGTAGATTTTTACACGACTATCCACGATTTTGTCGCCAAGTCGATTACCACCACCTCTTTTAGAGAGGAAGCTACGCCCCTCATCGGCCTGCCTTGCACCCATGCTTCTTACCATAGGCCCGATGAGTCCTATAGCGGCGGCAGGCTCCAATACTACGGTATAGTTACCCGGCTCGATGGCTTTCGCCTCTCTTGATGCTACGGCTTTGTCAATGGCTACTCGAGCGGCCTCCTCGGGGTCGAAAAGGTTGGCATCATTGAAGTCACGACTCGCCCATCCTGAGCCTGTACCGTCTTCGGTACGCATGGTGATGGTAAAATCCATATTGGTACGCCGGTCATAAGCGAAAAGTCCAGCGCTATTAGCTCTCGCAACAAAATTTTCTCCGTCTTGAAGAAAGCCTGCAGCGATTACACCCTCTTCTCTGGCAGGCAGTAGATTAGCTTTCGCTACTTTAGCACGATAGTCAGCGTTAATATCTGCGGTAGACTGCACAAAATTACGAGACTCCACATATTCTTGCTGCTCCAGAGGCGGCATGAACTCCCTATCTTCCGGTGCGAAACCTGCGAGCTCTTCCGAACGACGAACAGCGCGCTCTAGCGAGGCATCGTCAAACTCATTGATCGAAGTAGCACCCGTTTTAGTGCCAAAACTAGAGCTTATGCTCAACGAAATTGTACTCTCTTCGCCTGCTGTGGATACATTATTCCGCGCAAAGCGGATATTTCCTCCTTTAGATCCGCTCAGACTGAGCTCCACATGGTCGGCCTTCGATAGCGAAAGCGCACGATCTAAAATCTTTTTTGCTTCTTCTTTTGATAATATAGACATATTGATAATTGGCTAAGGTTAAATGTTGCGCGCTGTATTGATCACATTCACATCGTCAAATCGAGCGGTAGATGACCCATGAGAAACCGCACTGATTTGTGAAGGCTGACCCTTTCCGTCAAAAAATGATCCAAACATGCGGTAATCGCTCTCATCGCAAATTTTAGAGCATGAATTCCAAAACTCTTGCGTATTGCTTTGATAGGCCACATCATTGATCATGCCGACGATCTTACCGTCTTTGATCTCATAAAATACCTGCCCGCCAAACTGAAAATTATAGCGCTGCTGATCGATAGAGAATGACCCTCTTCCAGCAATGAAGATTCCTTTCTCTACATCTTTGATCATTTCATTGGCCGAATACTTCTCCTTGCCAGGTCTTAGTGACACATTTGGCATTCGTTGAAACTGCACGCTTGACCAATTGTCTGCATAGCAACATCCGTGCGACTCTTCCTCACCGATGATATGTGCCTGATCGCGAATAGCCTGATAGTTGACCAGCTTGCCATCTTTAATCAAGTCCCATTCTTTAGTAGGCACTCCCTCATCATCGTATCCGACAGCTCCCAAAGATTTAGCTTGTGTTTTGTCAGCAAATAAATTCACGATCTCGCTTCCATATTCGAAATCACGCGTTTTCCACTTATCGAGGGTAGCAAAGCTGGTTCCTGCATAGTTAGCCTCATAGCCTAAAACACGATCCAACTCAAGCGGATGCCCAACAGACTCGTGAATGGTCAAGCCAAGGTGATTGGGTTCTAGTACCATGGTATATTTACCAGGATCTACACTTTTGGCGGTTAGCATCTCCTTGGCCTGCTTCGCTGCTATGGTGGCATCCTCTTTGAAGTCGTAGCTATCTTTATAGAAAATAATCCCCTCAGGACCTTCCAGCTTATCGGCCGCAGCACCTTTCAGGTATTCATAGCCCATACCCATCGGTGCAGAAAGCGCCTGGCGGGTTTTAAACTTACCCTCTTTTGGGTCAATTGCAGTTACAGTAAAAGTAGGCCATATTCTATGGATATCCTGATCGATATAATTGCCATCGGTAGAAGCAAAATATTTTTGCTCATTGACCATGAAAAGATTGCTATTCACAAAGTTGGCACCATTTTCCATGGCTGCCGCATTGGCCCCGAGCAATAGGTCAATCTTATCGGAAATAGGCACTTCAAAGGCATTTTGTTCGATAGGAGTCTTCCATTCTACTTCCCCATAGCTTTTTACAGGTGCTAGCTGAACAGGTTCATCTTGTAGGCTCGCATTGGCAAGTGCAATGGCCACAGCATTTTCAGCTGCCTTGGCAATACCAGCTTCCGTCACATCGTGCGTAGCAGCAAAGCCCCAAGTGCCTTTCACAATCACCCGAATTCCAACGCCATACGACTCATTATTCACCACATTTTGAACGCGATCTTCACGAGTAAATAAATATTGATTCAAGTATCTACCAATTCTCACATCTGCATAGGTAGCACCTTTGCTTGTTGCCGCATTGAGCGCAATGTCAGAAAGGCGCTTCTTCAAAGCTACGTCTACAGGTATGAGCGCCTCCTCAGGGGTGATCGCTCGTCCGATAATGGGTACAGAAAATGCCAATGCACCGGCACCCATTCCGCCTAATCGTAAAAATTCTCTTCTATTCACAAGAATACTGTTTTGGTTTAAAATGCATTTTCAAAATACATGATACACCAATTTCTCTAAAAATCCTTTAATATTTTGACTGACGGAAAATAGCTAGGACAAATGTCGGTTCGTTTCTTTTTTTTAGCGAGGGATGAGGGGAGAATTGTATGGCAAGCGGTTAAAGATAAAATAGATAATTAAATTTAAAATAACTTTAGCACTCGTTAGATAAAAACTATGACGGAAGTTTGTCTTTAGATTGAAAATCTAGACAATAGGTGAACAAATTGTATTTCTAACTCTTCATTTTGTTGGGTGCATTGCGCATATCAGAAAAATCTAATACAAAAATGATACCGTTCTCTATCCTGTCGATAATTTTAAAATATCCTTCTATTAGTCTTTCTATTGCCCTGATTGAGCTTGCCAAGATAAAGCTTACTTTAACCCTTAATAAGGATTTTTTGACAAGCTCTTGACTTTTTCCAATAGCCTTTTCTTAATTTTTATGATACTATTAGTCGGCAATCTTAATTCATCACCATAAAACAATAAGGCTTCTTCCAAACGTTTCAGTGATTGTTTGGTAAGTAACACCTTCATAAACCAATCCTCTTCTTTAGTTCAGCTTCTGCTTCATCAATTGTAAAAGTTTTCCCATCGATAATATCATTCTCAGAATCAAGAACCCTAGAGATCATTTCTTCTTCAATTCTTGGATCAAGCTCCTGATATTTAAACATAGCTTTGACTCTCTCCAATAGTTTTAGATTTGTCTCCTAATCAATCAAATCTTTAATTACCTTTAATAACATCTGATGCAAATGAAAAGTATATCATCAATTATTTGTGAAAAGATCTCTATAATGAAAACGGCAAACAGTACTAACTATTTTTGTTTTAATTATCTAAATATTAGCTACTTGAACCCAACAATTTCAACAGCTCTCTCACCTCTTCGTAAGATTTGATGTTGTAGTTAGCATTAGTGTAGGTGTACCCAACTCTGATACTAATGGCCTCATCAGGCATCACTTTAAAAGTATCTTCATCTGTCCAGTCGTCGCCAATTGCGAGTGAAAAATCATATTTTTTATCGCGTAGCAATCGCATGGCTGCTCTACCTTTGTTAATATCAGGCCGCTTAATTTCGAGTACCTTATTTCCTTCTAGCACCTGCAAGTTTTGTCCTCTCGCCATATATTTCAGATGACTAAAAAGCTCCCGCATACGCAAATCACCTAAGCCGCTTTCTACCTTTCGGTAGTGCCAGACCAATGAATGATGCTTTTCTTCAATAAATGCACCAGGGGTTCGCTGCACATAGTATTCCATGATTTCACGAATTTCATCCTTCCATGAGGCGTCGAAGTCTGCTGCAAGCTCCCAATCCTCGCCTGGTGATTTCATCCAGACACCATGCTCCGCAACCATCTCTACTTCAATTTCTCCCAACCAAGATTCTAAAGTATCTCGATCTCGACCGCTGATAATGATAATTCTATTATTCTCATCCCTCTTCAACACATTCAGTAGATCAATCAACTCAGCATTAGGTGCAGCTTTTTGAGGGTCGTTATGGAAACCTACCAAGGTGCCATCATAATCTAAAAACAGCACCCTCGAACCAGCTACATCATATTGAGATTTGATTTTTTCAATCAACCGATCGTCGATCGCCTTGCTCGTCAGGTCGGCCTGTTTTTCTTTTACCTTATCTAATCGGTCCATAAATACCTTTACCCACTGAAAAACGTCGTAGCGCTTTAGGCTGCGCTGCATGATTTGGTTGTGGTGAATTTGTTCTTCCTCAGGCATGGTGAAGGCACGATAAAGCGCATTGACCATCTCTTCTGAGTCATTGGGGTTTACTAAAATGGCATCAGAAAGCTCTTTTGAAGCACCCGCCATTTCACTAAGTATCAATACACCTTTTTGATCAATTTTACTGGCCACAAACTCTTTACACACCAAATTCATCCCGTCTCTAAGTGGGGTGATCAACGCAATATCAGACATCCGATAAAAAGCACTCAACTCCTCGAGGGGGAAACTTCTATAAAAGTAATGAATGGGCGTCCAATTGAGTGTGCCAAAATGACCATTTACACGCCCCACTAATTCATCCACCTCCTCCTTAAGTTTCTTATATTCAGGCACATTGTCGCGACTAGGCACTACGATCATGATCAATGAAGCCCCTTCATGATATTCGGGATAGCGTTCTAAAAACTCCTCAAAAGCAATAATCCGCTGTGGGATTCCTTTGCTATAATCAAGACGATCAATGGTTAAAACAAGCTTTTGATCCCCCAAGGATTGCTTAAAAGACTCGATATGATCAAGGGTAGCTGGAGACTTTGCTGATTCAGAATACTTATCATAATCTATACCCATAGGAAATGAATCAACGTTAATGATACGATTATCAGCTTGAATGTATCCTGACTCGCTAGGTAAGCCAACGATTCTACCAACGCCACTAAGGAAATGTCGCATATCATCATAAGTATGGAAACCGATGAGGTCTGCCCCGATCATACCCGTGAGCAATTCCTTTCTCCATGGTATCATTCTCATTACTTCATAAGATGGGAAAGGAATATGTTGGAAGAAGGCAATCGCCGCATTGGGCAGCTTCTCGCGTAGCATTTGCGGAAGTAAAAGCAATTGATAGTCATGCACCCAAATAGTGTCATCCGGTTGCGCACGCTTTAAGATGGCCTCACAAAACTTTTCGTTGACTTTTTTATAGGCTTCCCAAAATTTATTGTTGTAAGTAATATATTGTGTAAAATAATGAAATGCAGGCCATAAGGTCTCATTGCTAAAGCCTTCATAATAATCTTCAATTTCTTCTTGAGTCAAAAAAACGGGTGCCATTTTTTCCTCATTCAGGCCCATCATAATTTCAGCTCTCATTTCAGGGTCATCCAAGTACATACCTGGCCAGCCAATCCAAATATTCTGTCCTTCCTTGTATATACTCCCTAGTCCAGTTGCTAGTCCACCTGCACTCGGCGTAAAAGTGGTTTGACCTTCATTCATTTCTATCTTGACCGGAAGTCGGTTTGAAACGATAATCGTTTTTCCCATAATGGTAGATTTGTTAAGATTTTCAATTTAACTAAAAAAATGCTTCTATCTAAAAGAAATAGAGAGTTTCTACAATATAAACCATTTCAAATACGAAATTTCATAAAACATTGTTTAGCAATAACCATTATTAACCGCATAAGCAAATTCACACCCTTGGTTCGAACTTTAAAGGCCCAAATAGCTTTTTATTAATAACTTTCATAAGAACTAAATGAAGATAAAAAATAGATTTGCAATCGTAGACATCGAAACTACCGGCGGTTTTGCCAAAGGACATCGTATGGTTGAAATTGCGGTAGTAATTGTAGAAAATGGCGATATCACAGAGACCTTTGAAAGCCTCATCAACCCTGGAAGAAAAATTCCTGCCAATGTATCAGGTATCCATGGTATTTACGATGAGGACGTTGCTGATGCGCCTTCATGGGTTGAAATTGCACCAAAAGTATATCAATTACTTGAAAATGCTGTCTTCGTAGCTCATAGTGTCAATTTCGATTATACCTTTGTAAAGGCCGAGATGGAAGACTGCGGCATTCAATTGAATTTACCAAAACTATGCACAGTGCGCCTGAGTAGAAAGCTACTTCCTGGTCACCGGTCTTACAGTTTAGGAAGCTTATGTTCAGATCTTAAGATCAACATTTCAGCAAGACACAGAGCAATGGGTGATGCTTATGCCACGGCAGTGTTGTTTCAGCTGTTATTAGAAAAAGATACACAGGCTATTATTCAAAAAAGCATCAAAAGAAATTCAAAAGAAGCTATCCTGCCTGATTACTTGGATAAAGAAGAATTTGAAAAGCTACCAGAAAGTTGCGGACTGTACTATTTGCTCAATGAAAAAGCACAGCCCATCTATATTGGTAAAGCTAAAAATATAAAAAAAAGAGTGTACAGTCATTTTGGTGGTAGTAGTGAAACCTATACGAAACAGGCCTATCAGAAAGAAGTGCGCAACGTGAGCTATGAGCTTTGTGGGAATGATTTTATAGCGTTCATCCGAGAGTCTCAAGAAATTCACAAACATTGGCCTAAATACAATCGCTCCCAAAAGAAGCCGTCCCAACTCTGGGCAGTTATTTCCTATGAGAACCAGATGGGATACAAAATACTAGAATTGGTAAAACGGAAGAAAGGTCTTCCAATAATCTTTACTTTCAATAGCGCTGCCGAAGGAAGGCAATTTTTACACCAAATATGCAGCTCTTATGAGCTTTGCCCTAAGCTTTGCGGTATTCAAAAGGTGTCCCAAGAATGTTACGATTACTCCGTAAATGCTTGTAAAGGCGCCTGCATCGGTAAGGAAGAGGTGAAAGCTTATAATCAAAGGCTTTCCGAAGGAATCGAAAAAGCGAGATCACAGAGAGCCTCTTATGTAGCCATTGGAAAAGGGAGAACCAGTATTGAGAAAAGCGTCGTTTATGTAGAAAACGGCGTTTACCAAGGCCACACTTTTAGTGAAAGCATTATCGAATCAGAAATACCTCAGATGCTCGACAACATCCCCCCCGCTAAAACAACACCTTTTATTCAGCACTACATCTTTTCTGAACATTATATGAAAGATCAAAAGGTGATTGTACTTCAGGCATAAAAAAACACCCCGATATAGGGTGTCTTTTCATTATAATAAACGCTTATTCAAAACCAGATGTCTTAATCAACATTGTCATGAAGGAATCGGTTATTACCTAAAATTCGATTATCATCATTCAAATTGAGCCTGCTGATATTTTTTTCCGAGGAATGAGGAATTTCCGCAAGCCTCACATTTCTTCTTTTATAAGCTGGTATCTCCAGCCTTTCTTTGAATTCATTTTCTTCCAAATTACCCATTCTGAGGTTATTCAAACTATTTCTTCTTTCGTTGGCTCTTTCCTCAAGTAATTTACGCTTCAAAGCAATATCTGAACTAGGATCTCTTCTCTCATCGAGCTCATCGCTATCAACAATCTGATACTTAGAACGGATCTGATTAAGATAGTCCTCCTCCTCTTCTTGCTCATCTTCACGCTGTTGGTTTTCAGGCATCTCAAACTGATAGGTTTTGCCTGCAGAGAAATTATCACTTTTAGAATCTTTTCTTTCGTCTCCTTTTTCAAAGAGGTTAATCTGCCGATTAGACTCCAAATCAATCACCCGCTTTTGGTCCTTTGGATCGAGTGTGGTCTCAGCCTGAAAACCCGTTGCAATCACTGTCACACGTATACTAGAACCTAGCTCAGGGTCAATGCTATTACCAAAAATAAGGTCTGCACCTTCACCCGCTTTATCTTGAATATAGTCTGTCACCTCACTAAGCTCATCCATTGAGATTTCTTGCTCTCCCGATACAATCATGAGCAAAATGCGCTGTGCCCCATGAATGTTTTTGTTGTTCAAAAGTGGGGATGAAATAGCCTCTTCAGCTGCACGAATTGCTCTGCCATCTCCTTCTGCAATGGCCGACCCCATTACTGCACCTCCGGAATTCTGCATGACCGTTTTTACATCCTCAAAGTCTACATTCACATAACCTTCAACAGTAATGATTTCCGCAATAGACTTGGCGGCTGTAGTCAATACATTATCGGCTTTATTAAAGGCATTCGTTAAACTGAGATTACCGAATACTTCTCTTAAACGGTCGTTGGAGATCACGAGTAAAGTATCGCAGTGCTCCTTCATAGCCTCAATACCGGCTTCCGCTGCCTTGATCTTTTTGCGTCCTTCAAAGCCAAAAGGTGCGGTTACTATACCTACAGTCAAAATACCCAACTCACGAGAAACTTGAGCAATCACAGGTGCCGCACCAGTACCCGTACCACCGCCCATTCCTGCGGTAATAAATACCATCTTGGTATTTTCGCTTAGTAGATCTCTAATTTCCTCTTTGCTTTCCAAAGCGGCATCTTTGCCCCTCTCAGGATTAGCGCCAGCTCCTAAACCTTCCGTTAAATTCGTGCCTATTTGCAGCTTATTTGGAACAGGACTACCCGCTAGGGCCTGTTTATCCGTATTGCAAATCACGAACTCAACATCTTGAATTCCTTGGTTGTACATATGGTTCACGGCATTGCTACCGCCTCCACCTACACCGATTACTTTGATGATTGATAAACTCTGCTTGGGAATATCAAACTTGTAAGATTGCTCATTCATAGTTTCCCTATTTTTGTTTTTTTTCTAATTTTTTGAGGGCAGCTACTTACTGCCATTTGCTACCGACATGCCTACCATGCATGAAAAAGATCAGTAATCATCTTTATCGTCGAGGTCATTGATCAATAGACCCTTCGTACGATCAATGATATTCTTAAAAAATCCTTTGCCACCCGATTCTGATTTTTTCGCAGCATAATTGCCACTCTTACCTTCTTTTAATCTTTCCTTGTATTTATCTTCTCGCTTATCTAAAGCGTAAAATCCAGCCAATACCAAACCTACCGAAGTAGCATACATAGGGCTTTTCACCTCTTCTTCTTTGCTTTTACCCATGTGCTCATTAGGGTAGCCACTTCTTGCAGTGTATGCAGTCATATATTCAAATAGTGGGCCTACGCTTTTCAATAGTGCCCCACCACCTGTGATGACAATCCCGCCCGTTAGATTTTTGTCGTATCCAGAAGCAATAATTTCATTGTGAATGAACTCGATAATCTCTTCCATTCTTGACTCAATGATGCAAGCCAAGTTTTTGATAGAAATCTCTTTTGGTGGTCGATTACGTAAACCTGGTATAGAAACAATATCATTGGCACTTGCCTGAGCCTCAAGAGCTATACCAAACTGCGTCTTCAGCTGCTCCGCTTGATTTTGCATCAATGAGCACCCCTGCTTGATATCATTGGTGATGATGTCACCGCCGAAAGGAATCACCGCTGTATGACGGATAATATTTTCGTGGAAAATAGCAATATCGGTCGTACCACCTCCAATATCTACTAAGCATACTCCAGCTTCTTTTTCTTCGTCGCTCAACACCGCCATGCTGCTCGCTAGCGGCTCTAATATCAAATTATCAATCTCAAGACCAGCGCGTTTTACACACTTTTCTAAAGAGTGAATGGCATTGGACTGTGCGGTGATTACGTGAAAATCAGCCTCCAACTTTCGACCGATCACCCCGACAGGATCATCTGTCTTTTTATGCGAATCGATTAAGTAGCTCTGAGGCATCACATGAATAATTTTGTTGCCCGCAGGGGTCACAATTTTATACATATCATTGATCAGACGGTTTACATCCTCGATGGTAATTTCCTCATCGGTGTCATGGCAAGTGATGCTACCTCTGTGGGTAGTGCTGCGAATATGCTGCCCCGCAATTCCTACATTGACCACACGTATGTCAATGCCACTTTTCTCCTCTGCCTCTTCAACAGCCCTCCTGATAGAAGTAACTGTCTTGTCAATATTGGAGACCATGCCCATGCTCACACCCTCAGAAGGCGCTTTACCCATGCCGAGCACTTCCAATTTGCCATAGGCGTTCTTGCGTCCTACAATCACACAAATTTTTGTTGTGCCAATGTCTAATCCTACTATTATCTCATCGTTTTGCATACCGGTACGTTTATTCACAAATTATCTGATTCCTATACTTTAAATTCACTCTACTGTACTCATTCCAACCTTTGGCTGGAAGAATTTCCTTATAAAAAATATGCAGCTTCTTAAACTTCTCCTCAATCTCCTGAGGCTTCCCAAACTCTACTCGCTGCTTGCTTACTTGAGTTAAAAACTCAATTTCACCCGAAGGTAAAATATGTACTCCCGAGATCTGTGACCGCCAAAAATCATCTTCATCAATATACCTCATTAATCGATAAAAATCATTCTCTGAGTCATCTATTATTTGGTCTTTATTGAGCACCAAATTCACCTCACCACTCACTACCGGAACGCGCGCTGTAAACTTTGTCGACATGGGTAGCACCTCCGCCCGATCACTCACATAGGCGTGTGGTTTATCTGACTGCACCATCCTAGCGATAGGCCGGCTCTGCTTGGCTCTTACCCTTATGGCACCGCTTAAATCTTTGGCTATCTCTGCACGCTCCAAAAAGGCATTTTCAACCAAGCGCTGCTCCATTTCCCGCAATGGAGACTTAGCGTAAGGCCTCCCTAAAAGCTTCTGCTTACCGCCATCTGAAAGCATCATGTGGATGTCTTGCTCATCAAGAAAAAAGTGGGCTTGTTGATCTACAATCTCTATGTACACCCGATTACAAGTCTTCGCTTGATACTTTTTCTCCACAAAGCCAATGCTAAAAAACAAGGCAAATGCAGTCAAAGTCCACTTGATGCTCGCTGGTATTTTCAACCTACTTAACATTGGCACGATCTTTTAAAAATTGAACAATCGGACCTCTCAGCAATTCGATATCCCCAGCTCCTGCCGTCACCAAAACCCCCTCTTCCAGCCTACCTAGTGCGGCCATGAGTTCCGTCACATTGACCAAGTGCTTATCTTCAAGACTCATATAGCTGTAGATCAAGTCACTCGACACCCCTTTGATCGGATTTTCTCTTGCCGCATAGATGGGTAATAAATACACCCGATCGGCCAGCGATAGCGCCTTTCCAAATTCTTTGCCAAAATCTCTCGTACGGCTGTACAAATGCGGCTGAAAAACTAGTGTAATAGGCATTCCTTTGTAAAGGGTTCTCAAGGAATTAACCAATGCTTCCAACTCTACCGGATGATGCGCATAATCATCTACATACACCCAGTTGTCAGCTTCATGCAAGCGCTCAAATCGTCT
Organism: Cyclobacteriaceae bacterium; assembly: GCA_020832375.1. GTDB lineage: Bacteria > Bacteroidota > Bacteroidia > Cytophagales > Cyclobacteriaceae > JAFIEW01. The sequence goes on along the minus strand of JAFIEW010000024.1, from coordinate 14,566 downwards.
GCGTACACCTTGATATGAGCTCAAGCCGTCCCTAATTTCAGCTTCATTCAAGCCCTCATCAAAAGCCATAGCAATCGCTGCAACAGCATTTTCAACATTATGATACCCCGGCAAAGGAAGCTTCAAATCACGGAACTCCGCTTCTGGATGTACCCAATCAAACCAGAAAGCACCCTCTTCTGCACGGATGTTTTCAGCTCTTATTTGTGCCTTCCCCCTACCGTAAGCGATGCGACTGCGCTTCAAGCCTGGCTGTAAAGCCACTCCCTCATGAATATACAAGCGACCACTTTCATTTACCCGCTCAGCAAACAAATGGAATGACTGTACCAATGCTTTTGCGTCTCCATAAATATCTAAATGGTCCGCATCCATTGCCGTAATCACTGCTCGGTTAGGACTCAAGGTCAAAAAGGATCGATCATACTCATCGGCCTCAACTATCAATATCGGCTTCGCGCCGCTATCACGAGGCAAAATCACATTGGTGTTGTAGTTGGTCATTACGCCTCCCACAAAAGCACCCACATTTCTGCCTGCATGCACCAAAAGATGCGTAAGCATAGAAGAGGTAGTTGTTTTACCATGCGTGCCTGCAACCGCTAGCGTATGCGTCCCTTCCGTAATCAAGCCTAAGATTTTCGATCGCTTTTCCATCTGAAATCCACGCTGTCGCAAATGCGCCTGTATACGATTATTCGCTGGTATTGCAGGCGTATAGACCACTAAAGTATCCGCTACATCCCAACTAGGAAGCAAATTGATCTCATCTTCATAGATCACCACCACACCCTCTTGTTCAAGCGCACGCGTCAGCTCAGAAGGCGTACGATCATAGCCTGCTACTTCCCACTTGCTGAAGTGCAAAAACCATCGCGCCAAGGCACTCATACCGATGCCGCCGATGCCAAGAAAAAATACCTTCTTATAATCCGATAACTGCATTTTCTTTCTTTTTTCGTGGAATGAGGTTCTCAATTTCATCTACTATATCCGAAAGAGCATTGGGTTTCGCCAAAGCCCCGATATTTTTAGCCAAAGTTTTTCTTGTGTCCTCATCCCCACATAAATCTAATACACGATCAATCAACTGCTCCTGAGCCGCTGAATCCTTCACCATGATCGCCCCTCCTTTTTCCACTATGGAAAGCGCATTCATCTCTTGGTGATTTTCTGCTACATTTGGCGAAGGCACAAAGACCACCGGCTTCGCCACTAAGCAAAGCTCTGAAACCGAAATAGCACCAGAACGTGATATCACCACATCCGCAGCCGCATAAGCCGTGCCCATGTCCTCAATAAATGCACTCACTACACCCAAGTTTTTCTTCCCTTTCAGCCGCTCACTCATCTCTTGCTCATACAGCTTTCCTGTCTGCCAGACTAGTTGAACACCCTCAGCCTCGAACTTCTCCCAGCCGCCGAGCACACTTTCATTGAGCGTACGCGCACCCAAGCTACCACCCAGCACAAACACACAAATTCGATTAGGGTCAAGCCCTAGTTTTTCTTTTGCATGAGATGAGGATAAGGTTGAGCTCACCACCTCTTTGCGCACTGGATTGCCCAAGTTAACCACTCTAGAATAGGGGAAAAAACGCTCCATCTTGTCGTGAGCAACACATACTGTCTTAATCTGCTTGGCTAGCAACTTATTGGTAAGTCCTGCAAAGCTATTTTGCTCCTGAATCAGGCAAGGCACCCCCCGCCTAGCAGCGGCATAAAGCATCGGTCCAGAAGCGAAGCCCCCAACACCAATCGCAATATCTGGCTTAAACTTACTCACCAAAGCAAATGAAGTCCACAATGAACTCATTAACTTAAATGGAAAAGATAAATTATCAATACTCAGACTACGCTGAATACCGCTGATCCATAAACCTTTAATTTCAAATCCAGCTTGAGGCACCTTCTCCATCTCCATCCTGCCTTTAGCTCCTACAAATAGGATTTCAGCATCAGGATAGCGTCTTTTAAGTTCTTTACCTATGCTGATAGCTGGGTAAACATGTCCGCCTGTACCGCCACCGCTTATGATTACTCTTAGCTTACTCATGATGCCTCGGCCCTCCTCACCACGTTTCTAAATTTTGAAGCCTTCATCGGCCGGCTTTCTGACTGATTATCTTTGCTTACCGAAAGGATGATGCCAAGCGCCAAGCCCGTAAAGAGCAAGCTCGTTCCCCCCATACTTAAAAGCGGTAGTGGCTGCCCAGTAATTGGTAGTATACCTACCGAAACACCGATATTGACCATGGCTTGCAGAACAATAGAAAAAGCGAGCCCCGCCGAAAGCAAGCCACCAAAAGCTTTATTGCTTTGCGATACGGCCGTCATAGCGCGATAGAGCAAAATCAAATAAAGCGCAATCACCCCGCCGCCGCCTATCAATCCATACTCCTCTACAATAATGGCGAAGATAAAATCTGAGTAGGGATGCGGTAAGAAGTTACGTTGGTCACTTTTTCCTGGCCCCTTGCCGGCCACGCCACCTGTTGCTATGGCGATATAAGATTGTTTTGCTTGGAAGGCTACTTCCTTTTCCTTATCAAAATAACTGCTGATCCTGCTGATTGCCGTGTCGCCTCTCTGCCCCACAAAAAATGCAATCGATCCAAACATCATCCCTACCAACGCAAGCATTGCCAAGTACTTCATCGGCACCCGACCAATGAACATCAGTAGCATGCAAGTAGTCAACAGCAATACAGCCGTTGAGATATTACTTAAGCCAATCAGAGCGACAATCACGCCAATCCAAATCAGCATGGGTAGCATATACTTTTTATAGTCTTCGATATTCTGTTGCTTCTTGCTAAGCATGGCAGCAAGATTGGCGATTAAAGCAAGCTTTGCCAAATCCGAAGGCTGAAAAGCCTGATTAATGATCGGAATGGTAATCCACCGAGAAGCTTCATTGAGGTTAATGCCATAGCGGTAGGTCAACAACAACAAAGGTACCGACAGCCAAAGCGCTACTTTACTTAATCCGCTATAGTATCGATAGTCCACTTTATGTGCAAAAAACATTGCCACCAAGGCCAAGGCTAAGAGCAAGCTATGCTTGATCAGATAATGCTCTACATTCCCCCCCATGCTTTTGTAAGCCAAGGTGCCTGTAGCGCTATAAACCACTAAAATGCTCAAAATAGACAGCGCAAATACTACTGCCCATATTACTGGGTCACCCTTTAAGTTTCTTGCTATCCAACTACTTTGCATCGCTATATTTTTTTACTGCCTCTCTAAATTGATCTCCTCGATCTTCATAGTTTCGAAACAAATCAAAACTTGCACAAGCTGGCGATAATAAAACCACCTTTGCTTCACCCTTTTCAGCTACGGCCAAGTCTACGGCCTCTTGCATGCTAGCTGCGTACAAAAATTGACAATGCGACTTGAATGCCGCCTCTAGTTGCTCGACATGCTCACCTAAGCATACAAGGGTCTGCACCCGCTCTTTTACCAAATGAGCAATTTTAGAATAATCATTGCCCTTATCTATACCACCCGCAATCCAAACCAGCGGACCGTCGAAACTCTTCAAGGCCTCTAATGTAGAAGCTACATTGGTTGCTTTTGAGTCATTGATGAAGCGAAGCCCCACTCCCGTCCCTACCAATTCCATTCGATGGCTTACTGCCTGAAAGCTCGACAAGCCTGCCGATAGCTCACTGCCGCTTAAGCCTAGTTGCTTTCCTATAATCAAGGCTGCCATAGCATTCATCTGATTGTGAGGCCCTGGAATCTGCAAATGGCTCACTGGCAACTTATCGTAAACCTTATTGTCAAGGTATACTTTGAAATCGTCACCGTCTATGCAAGCTCCCATCGCATCAGTTTTTATAGAAAAACTAAGATGCTTAGTGACTAATCCCAACTTTTCAATTTGCTCAATCAAATAAACATCATCAGCATTGTAAATCACCGCAGACCTCGCGTCAGCATTGCGACACAAATTAAGCTTAGCTTGAGCATACTCATCAAAACTACCCTCATAGCGATCCAAATGATCAGGGGTGATATTGAGCAATACCGCATAATTAGCCTTAAGCTGATCGATATCTTCTAATTGGAAACTGCTCATTTCCACTACATAAATCTCAGTACTTTCTGGCACTTCTTCTGTCACCGCACGAGCAAAGCTTCTTCCTATATTGCCACAAATAGCTACAGAACGACCTGCCGATTTCAAAAGATGTCCTATGAGGGAGGTTGTAGTCGTTTTACCATTCGTGCCCGTGATACCTATGAGTGTCTTAGTGGTAAATCGCGACGCCCACTCTATTTCAGAGATAATCTCAATACTTGCCTTCCTAGCCGCTTGAAGAATAGGAACCGTAGGTGGCAAACCCGGACTTTTTATGATCACATCAGCGGATAAGATCTTAGATTCAGTATGTTTACCCTCCTCAAAATCAATGGCACGACCCTGAAGCTCCGAACGGAAAGTAGCTTGAAGTTGAGCGGAATCAGACACAAAAACCTCATAGCCCTTCTGTGCTGCAAGCAAAGCCGCACCAATGCCGCTCTCGCCCCCGCCTAAGATGACCACTCGATGATATGACTGCTTTTCCCTCATGCTTATCTTAATTTTAAAGTTGCCAATGATAAAATCGCTAATAAGATCCCCACAATCCAAAATCGATTAACAATTTTAGCCTCATGAAGTCCATTTTTCTGATAGTGATGATGCAGTGGTGACATCTTAAAGATTCTTCTCCCCTCACCATATTTTTTCTTGGTGTACTTGAAATAAGCCACCTGAATGATTACTGATAAGTTTTCGATTAAGAAAATACCACAGAGCACTGGTATCAAAAGCTCCTTTCTCACCACAATCGCCAAAACGGCAATGATGGATCCTAGAGCTAGCGAACCGGTATCTCCCATAAAAACCTGCGCAGGATAGGAGTTGTACCACAAAAAACCAATACAAGCGCCTACAAAGGCAGTACAAAAGATCACCAGCTCCCCAGACATGGGGACATAGAGAATATTCAAATACTGCGAGAAAACCACATTACCCGATAAGTAAGCAAAGATGGCCAATGCCAAACCTATGATCGCGGAGGTACCTGCGGCTAGCCCGTCAATACCGTCGGTGATATTCGCACCATTAGATACTGCAGTAATGATGAATACAACAATGAGGATATAAATAACCCAATTCAAATCGCCCGGAAATGGGATGGAATTGTAATCCAACTCATTGTTTTTGAAAAAAGGAATATTGGTTTTCAAAGATTTTACATCTTCATATACTGGTGTAGTAGGGATGTCGGATTGTACCAACGGCACAGGCTCTACAAACTCCCTAATTTTCACATCTTCATGAAACACCAAGGTAAAGCCCACGATCAAGCCTAACCCTACTTGGCCTATAATTTTGAATCTTCCTGCAAGACCTTCCTTATTTTTTCTAAATACCTTAATGTAATCATCTAAGAAGCCAATACCTCCCATCCATAAGGTGGAAACGATCAGCAAAATGATGTAAATATTGTCTAGGCGTGCAAACAATAGAGTAGGTATAATGATGGCAGCGATGATAATTAAGCCACCCATTGTGGGAGTACCTTGTTTCTCTTTTTGTCCTTCTAAGCCAAGATCGCGAACAGACTCACCCACCTGCTTTTTTCTTAATAGGTTGATGAGTCGCTTGCCAAAAAATATAGTAATGAGCAAAGAAAGAACAGCTGCCATTCCCGCACGGAAAGAAATGTACTGAAACACCCCAGCCCCAATAAGGTCAATTTTTTGATCTAAATAAGTAAAAATGTAATAAAACATGCGCTATAATCGCTGATTTTATGTTGATAATTAATTCAATTGTTTAAATACCTCAAGTACCACTTCTCTGTCATCAAAATGGTGCTTTACTCCCTTTATCTCTTGGTAATTCTCGTGTCCCTTTCCAGCTATCAATACAAGATCACCTTTGTTTGCGAGCATAATTGCCGTGCGAATAGCTTCTTCTCTATTGGTGATACTAAGCACTTTTTTCTTTGCTGTAAAAGGCACTCCTTCTTTCATTTCATTAATAATTGCTTCTGGATCTTCAGAACGCGGATTATCAGAAGTAAAGATTACTTTTTCGCTCCATTCTACGGCGATACCGGCCATCTCGGGTCGCTTAGTAGCGTCTCGGTCGCCCCCACATCCCACTACGGTAATGAGCTGCTCAGCACCCGTTCGGAAAGCGTCGATGGTTTTGAGGACATTTTCTAGTGCATCAGGGGTATGAGCATAGTCCACAATAGCGGAAACACCTGTTGCGCTTTTGAGCAATTCAAATCGGCCCGGTGCGCCGCGCAGACTAGATAGCTGCAACAAGATCTCTTCCTCCTCCTCTTCCAAAAGTGAAGCCACAGCATAGCAAGAAAGTAGGTTGTAAGCATTGAAAACACCTGGCAGTCGAAACCACACCTGCCGACCTTCTATATCTAGCTCGAGGCCATTCATGCTATTGCTCAGTAGCTTAGCTCTAAAATCGGTAATAGTTTGTAAGCTGTAATAGTATTTTTTAGCACGTGTATTTTGAAGCATCACCCGCCCACGCTTATCGTCTAAGTTAGACAATGCAAAAGCTGATGCCTTCAAGCCATCAAAAAGCGCTTTCTTTGCTCGGATATATTCATCAAAGGTGCGATGATAATCTAAATGATCATGACTTATATTAGAAAATACAGCAATATCGATATCCAGTCCTGCGAGTCGCTTTTGAACGATAGCATGAGAACTAGCTTCCATGAATACATGTGTCACGCCATTTTTCTGCATCTCGGACATGATGTGATGCAACTGTAAGGCATCAGGCGTAGTGTGCGTAGCTGGCAGCTCTTCCTCACCGATAAAAACAGATACGGTAGAAAAAAGCCCACTCTTGTAACCTAAGCCCATGAAAAGCTGATACATCAAAGTGGCTGTGGTGGTCTTACCATTGGTACCAGTGACCGCAACCACCTTCATTTTTTGAGATGGATTATCGTAGAAGTTTCCCGCCATGATACCCAAGGCCTGAGCTGAATCTTGCACCTGAATATAAGTGACATCATCCATTAGCTCCTCTGGAAAACGTTCACAAACGATAGCCAAGGCACCCTTTTCTAGTGCAGCTTCCATGTAGTCATGTCCATCTACCTGAGTGCCCGATATGGCAACAAAGAGAGATCCTGGCCCTACTTTGCGTGAGTCAAACTGAATGTCCATTATCCTCAAATGCATATCGCCTGAGGTGCTCAAAATGGAAACTTTGTACAATATGTCTTTTAATATATTCATGCTATCCTAAATCCAATATTATTCTACTTCCCCTCAAAGCCCTACTTCCAGGATCTTGGGTTTGAGACTTAACTCGTCCATTTCCATTGAAAGAGACTTGTAAACCTTGGTTTTCTAATAAATACAAAGCATCTCTCAGGGTCATTCCTCGTACATCAGGCACTACACCTACTCTAACTCCAGCATCTTTCCATGCTACTTTTTGATCATCGATTGAGGTACGCACCCATTCTTTTTGTGAAACCGAATAATTGGGAATACCCAATTCATCGCAAATACGCTGCAAGTCAACCAAATTTCCTCCTTTGATATGAGGAAAAACTGATTGATCTGCAACCTGACCTCTTGGCAGAGGCGCATGCATATTTATATCAAGCGAATAAATTTTATCTGCGATAGTTTTGAAAACGGGTGCTGCCACCACCCCAGCGTTTTGTCTATCGCCCTTCGGATTGTCAATTACCACAATGCAAGAGTATTTTGGATTATCAGCGGGAAAATAGCCCACGAATGAGGTGGAATGCTCTTCCGAGTAGCCTATCCCGTCTCTTTTTACCTTTTGCGCTGTCCCTGTCTTTCCTGCAATGCTGTAGTAATTGTTTCTAATGTTGCGAGCTGTACCATTTTCTACCGTCTCCAGCAATAGCTCATGTAGCTTTTCTAAAGTCTGCGATGAGGCAATAGGCTTTTTCGATACTACAGGTTGATAATCTTCAACGGCTTTATTAGCACGCTTTGCCTTGGTGACAATGATAGGCTGTACGAAATATCCTTTATTAGCTACAGCATTATAAAATGAAAGTGTCTGCAATGGGGTAAGCTTCAGTTCATATCCTATCGACATCCAAGGCAAAGTAATACCACTCCAAGTAGGATCTTCAGGGGACTTCACATAAGGAATCCCCTCTCCCACCATTTGAAAACCTAAAGGTTCGGTAAGGTAAAAAGTGGACAGATAATCAATAAAACGCTGAGGATTTAAGCCGAAAGTAGCATCAATGAGCTTACTGATGGCAACATTACTACTATTGGCGAAGGCCTCTTTGAAAGTGATTTTACCAAAACCACCCACTTTAGAGTCGCGCATTACTTTATCATAGAAGGCTACCTCTCCAAAACCTGTTTCTATAGAGTCACCCAGAGTAACTGCCTTTTCCTCCAAGAGTGCTAGCGCGGATGCCAGCTTAAAAGTAGAACCCGGCTCGGTAAGCCCTTGACTACCTACAATATAATTAACTCGCTCCGAGTAGCGACCTGTCGACGTTCTAGTAAGATTAGATATGGCCTTAATCTGCCCTGTACTTACTTCCATCACCGCAACACATCCGTAATCTGCTTCATGCTCTTCTACAGCGCGAAGCAAAGCCGACTCAGCGACATCTTGTAAATTGATATCAATGGTAGTCTGTATATCGAGTCCATCTACTGGAGGCACTTCCTCCTTATCGTTGACCGGCTTCCAACTGCCTCCCGCCATACGCTGAAATAATGCCTCTCCTTGCTGGCCTGCAAGCTGAGCATTGAAACTATACTCTAGGCCATAACCAAAGTTATTGTCTTCATTTACTAGACCGATGGTGCGATGCCCCAAATAAGAAAATGGACGGAAACGCTCATATACTTTTTCAAATATGACCCCGCCGCGGTTTCTGCCCTCACGGAAGATAGGCCATTGAGTCAATTCCTTTTTCTCCTGATAACCAATTTTCCTCTTTGATAGCTGTAAATATTGCCGACCACTACTACGAGCATTGATGATTCTACGCTTGTACTCGTCTTTGGTGTAATCCCCAAAAAAATAATGAAGGTTCAAAGCTAAAGAATCGATTCCTTGATCGAAAATAGCCCTATCAGCAACAGTAGGATCGAAAGAAACCTTGAAAAAAGGCAATGAAGTAGCAAGCAAAGACCCATTATCAGAATAGATATTGCCTCGAGTAGAAGGTACTATACGGTATTTCAAGCCAGACTTTTCTGCTAACTCCTTCCAATAGCTACCTTTCACAAATTGGATATCACCCAACTTGATCACGATGGCAATCGAAAAGAGAAAGACAAATAGAAAGACTATTCGCACTCTTAATAATATGGACTTCTTAATATTCACCTTTTCTAATCACTACTTTTTGGGGTGGACGTAAACTTTCATAAATACCTTTGGGTGCCATTCTTTTGGCCACTTCCGACTGCTTGCCGGCAAACATATAATCTGATTTAAGGGTGGTGTAATCAGCTCTTAGATCTTCCACCTCCGTTTTTAAATGATCAATTTTTCTTATGGTTTTCTCGGCATAGTGGCTATTGCCTATGTAAAAAATCAAAAGAAGCGATACATACAAAATATGGGGTAACCATCGTATGGAAACACCATTCTCTAGATTCATTGCCTGAGATAATTTCTCATCAATGCGAGTAAATAAATTCGGCTTTGGCTCTTTTTTGATCGTATTTGTTGCCATAGGCTATCCTCTATTTATTTATTTGCTACCTTTCTTTACTATTTACTTTTTGTAGGCAATCCTCAACTTAGCACTTCTTGCCCTGCTGTTTCTTTGAAGCTCCTCATCCCCCGCTACAATAGGTTTCCTATTCACCTCTATCAAAGCCTTTAAAGGGTTGCCATAAAAGTCTTTTTCAACCTCGCCTTTCAAATTGCCCTTCTTCATAAAGTTTTTAACTAAGCGATCTTCCAAAGAATGATAGGACATAATCACCAATCGGCCGCCAGGCTTCAAAACCTCCGCACACTGAGGCAACATTTCTTCCAAAGCGGTCATCTCTTGATTTACTTCTATTCTCAGTGCCTGAAAAACCTGTGCATAATATTTATTCTCTTTTCCTCGAGGTGCAAAACGCTTCAATACCGTCTTGAGCTCTTCTACTGTATTGATCGTACGATCCACTCGCTGCGACACCAAAGCTTCGGCTAGCGTCTTTGCATTTCTTACTTCACCGTACATGCCCAATAGACGATGTAAAGCTGAAGCACTATATTCTCTCAAAACATCTGCGGCTGTAGGTCCAGAATTGGCATTCATGCGCATGTCTAATGGCGCATCAAACCGAGTACTAAAGCCTCGTTCAGGAACATCAAACTGATGACTACTAACACCTAGATCAGCTAAAATACCATCTACTTGACTCACACCTCGAAACCTCAACTGCTTGCTCAGGTGACGGAAGTTAGCACTTACAAAATGAAGGCGATCATCACCAATGGCTTTGTAGTTTACCTCTGCATCAGCATCTTGATCGAAAGCAAAGACTTTCCCTTCATTACCCAATTGTGACAAAATAGCTCTACTATGACCACCACCACCAAAGGTAAGATCCACATAAACGCCATCTGGACGGATAGATAAGCCCTCGATGCATTCGTTTAATAAGACAGGTAAATGGTATTCCATTGATTTGAACTTTTTATATTCTTGAGTCGAACTTTCTTTAAATTGAGCCTAAGTTTTATTAAAACCGAGGACTTGAAGTATGAAGATAAAGGACTTAGTCATCCAATATTTTTTGAGCCATATCAGAGAACTCATCCTGATCTTGAATGAGGTACTCCTCATATTTCAGAGGATCCCAAATCTCTACTCGATTACCTACCCCTACCAAGATGACGTCTTTAGAAAAATTACCATGCTCTAAAAGTGATTTAGGAATGAGCAAGCGACCAGCACTATCTAGCTCCACATGCACATTGTTTCTAAAAAAGTTACGCTGAAACTTGCGATACTCTTTATTGAATTCATTAAGCCCCGCTACTTTCGCATAAAGCTTTTTAAACTCCACCATAGGATATAATTCCAAACATGGCTCAAAGCTTCGTCTAAGAATCATTTCAGAGGTATCCCCTACCGGAAAAGCATGCTTCACCTTGGCTGGAAGGGCCAGTCGCCCTTTCGCATCAAGTTTACAGTCATATTCTCCGGTAATAAATGCCATCTATCCTAATTAAACATTACATACTTACACTATGCAAACTTACGGAATATCTTGACATTTTGTGCCACTTTTCCCCACTTTCTCCCACTCTCTTCAAAAATTACAATTAATTCATTGATTACAAGCCTATTAATTAGAAAATTCATTATATAATCCTATCTCACATCGTGTGATTGTATAGCTAAAAAAATTAGAATTATACTAAAATTACACTTTTATTTGGCTTAAATAGAGAAAAGCAAAAGAATATAAAGAGAGGAGGTATTGAAAAGATATTTAAAAAGCCTAAGGATCTAGTAAAATTATGATTGGTGGGAGAAAGTGGGATGATGTGAAAAACAGGTCAAAATCAAGCGATTTACCAACGCTTCAAAAAAATGATTTTTCTTAATTTTTGTTACATTCAAAATTTGTGTAATAATAAATGGAAGCCATATATAATTACCTATTTCATCTATTGTACGAAAAGCTTTTATAAGCCCAATCTTCCGAATAAATTCAACCCATAAAACCCCATAAGCTGACGAAAGTAAATCCCAAATAAGATATTAACCTATTGATCATTGCCTCCTTGATTTATTTTACACAAGTTTATATTTCTTAAGACGGCATTAAATCAGCCAAACAATCTAACGAGGAGAGGAAAGGAAAACAGAAAACTTGTCACACATTTGCCCGTTTACAAAAAGTTGCAATATATCGTTATGCAATAATATATTGCAATTCAGCATCATCATGATAGCTCAAATAATAATATACACCTATATCCTTTTTAAAAATCGAATGAAGAATCTAATTGTATTGATAAGCTGTTTGGCGGTGGGATTTGCATGTACACCCTCATCCCAAGAAAAAAATAATTTAGAAACGACAGGTCACTGGCGCGTAGTGCTTGAAACCCAAGGCATTGAAGTTCCCTTTATTCTAAGGTGGGATGAGGTTACAGCCGACACCAGTAAGTTACCGAAGGCATATCTGATCAATGGAGAAGAAGAAATACTACTAGACGAGAATGAAAAAACTGAGGGTGGCATCACCATTCCACTTCATATTTTTGATGGCGCTCTTTTCGTACGACATCCCAATAAAGAAGGTAAAATTGTAGGTCATTGGGAAAAGTTTGACAGTGAAGAAACTTATAAAATACCTTTATACGTAGAGCAAGGCGCTGATCGATTTGAAGGTAAAAAAGAGGCCAACGAAGCCATAGCCGGCGAATGGGAAGTTACCTTTACTAAATCGGATGGTGAGAGTAGAAAGTCTTTGGGACTTTTTGAAGTGAGCTCGCAAGGTATTGCAACGGGTACTTTTCTTAATGCTACTGGTGATTATCGGTTTTTGGAAGGTTATACTGATGACGAAGGCATCAAATTAAGTGCATTTGATGGCCAAAATGCTTATCTTTTTCAAGCTAACTTGAAAAATGATGAGTTATCAGGTGATTTTTACAGTGGCATTGGACGCAAAGATACTTGGACGGCGAAAAAAAATGAAGACTTTGAGCTTGCAGATGCCGATCAACTCACCTATTTAAAAGAAGGAACCGAGGGTTTCGCTTTCAATTTCCCAAATCTTGACGGTACTTTAGTTAATTTAGAAGACGAGCGATTTAAAGACAAAATTGTGATTGTGCAAATCTTTGGTTCTTGGTGCCCTAATTGTATGGATGAAATCGCATATTTGGCTCCTTGGTATGATGAAAATAAGGATAAAGGTATAGAGATTGTTGCGCTCTCTTTTGAAAGAAAAGATGATTTTGAGTACGCATCGGGTCGTGTAAAAAAGGTCACTGAGAGGTATGGAGCCAACTATCCGTTTTTAATAGCCGGCACGCCTGATGCTGAAAGTACAGCAAAAGCGCTACCAATGCTCAATAAAGTAATGTCATTTCCCACTACCATATTTTTAAACAGGAAACATGAGGTAGTGAAAATCCATACAGGCTTTAGCGGACCTGGTACAGGCATTTATTATAGACGACATGTAGAAGAGTTTGAAAGAACAATTGAAAAGCTTTTAAATGAGCAATTGAGTGAGGAAGCACTTAACCAAACCGCCATTTAAAATAGATAACTTCCAATTAGCATCTATTTAGGTGAGATGCTGACAAAAACAATCGTTTGCTTTGGCTATGAAAGCATTTTGATTAATTTTGTTGTGTAAGGATCAAGCTTTAGTTGGTTTATTCAATGTAATCAACAAAAACCAAATTTCAACGAAAATAGTTACCCTATCGACTTATTTGTTTGGATTTTTCAGAACAGATTAGCTAATGTCAAAGCTTTTGGGGGTATAACAAAGAGTTTATAATCAACAAATCTAAATAAATCACAAAAACTATGAAAGTTACCGTAGTAGGAGCTGGAAATGTAGGTGCAACCTGTGCCGATGTTTTGGCTTACAAAGAAATTGTAGAAGAAGTAGTCTTGGTAGACATCAAAGAAGGTGTTGCTGAAGGCAAAGCCTTAGACATTTGGCAAAAGGCACCCATCAACACCTACGACACGCGAACAGTAGGTTCTACAAACGATTATTCAAAAACTGCGGGATCTGATATCGTGGTGATTACATCAGGCTTGCCACGTAAACCAGGAATGACACGTGACGACTTGATCGAAACCAATGCAGGAATCGTGAAAACAGTTACTGAAAGCGTGCTGAAGCACTCACCTGAGGCGATCATTATTGTAGTATCCAACCCGCTTGACGTAATGACGTATCAAGCACACTTAGTGTCGAAGCTTCCACGTACTCGCGTTATGGGAATGGCTGGAATTTTAGATACTGCCAGATATAGAGCATTTCTTGCTGAGGCCTTAGATGTTTCGCCAAAAGAGATCCAAGCCATCTTGATGGGAGGACACGGTGACACCATGGTACCACTACCAAGATATACTACTGTGGCAGGAATCCCAGTAACAGAGTTGATCGATAAAGATAAATTAGATGCAATCGTAGAGCGCACTAAGAATGGTGGCGGTGAATTAGTAAAACTGATGGGTACATCTGCTTGGTATGCGCCAGGATCTGCAGCTGCACAAATGGTTGAGGCTATAGCCAAAAATCAGCGACGTGTATTCCCTGTATGTGTGAAACTAGAAGGTGAGTACGGCATCAGTGATTGCTATCTTGGTGTACCTGTAATCTTGGGCAAAAATGGTATTGAAAAAATCATTGAGCTTGACCTAAATGAGGATGAAAAAGCACTTCTAGAAACTTCTCGTAAGCACGTCCGAGAGGTAATGGAAGTATTGGATAAACTTTCATAATCCTGACTATCTGTGTCTAGTCCTAAATAAACGTTACAGTTTTACAAGGATAATAATTTTAGATAGCA
>JAFIEW010000002.1 GCA_020832375.1 Cyclobacteriaceae bacterium | reverse complement strand
TTCAAATTTTTCCATAGCGATATATTTTGTACTCAAATATAAGAAATTATCTTTATACCTCTATAAATAAAATCTATGTTTGACTGGTTAGAATCAGCTTCCAACCACCTCATTTACGAGTGGCTCGGCATTGCTGAAGGTTCTCAACTGGGCGATGCGCTCAGCTTCTTTGTTTATGATGTCATCAAGATATTGATCTTGCTGTACATCATCAGCTTAGTGATGGGGGTAGTCAACGCCTACTTTCCGGTAGATCGGCTACGCGCCTTTCTCAACAAGAAGAAACTGTACGGCTTAGAAAACTTCATCGCCTCGCTATTTGGAGCAATCACACCTTTTTGTTCTTGCTCATCCGTACCCCTCTTTATTGGCTTCGTGCAGGGTGGTATTCCGCTAGGAGTGACCTTCTCGTTTCTGATCACTTCCCCTTTGGTCAATGAAATCGCCTTGGCCATGTTCATTGGCTATTTCGGATGGAAAGTGACCTTGATATATGCGGTCACAGGTATTTTACTCGGTACTTTCGGGGGAATGATCCTAGGAAAAATGCCTTTGCGTGAGCTTTTAACAGACTGAGTAAAAAAAATCTTGGAACAATCGGAAAATGCTACGGTCGACTATGAAGAAGAGAAAAGGAGCTTCCGCGATCGACTACCCAGTATTTCGGCCGAAGCATGGGAGATCGTACGCAGTGTGGCACTTTATGTAGTGATCGGCATTGCGATTGGTGCAGCCATGCATGGCTATGTGCCGGAAAACTTCTTCGAGCGGCATCTTTCATCCGACCAGTGGTGGACGGTACCTGCAGCGGTCATCTTGGCAGTACCCTTGTATGCCAATGCTGCCGGTATCTTACCCATTATAGAAGTCTTCGTTGCCAAGGGTGTTCCCTTAGGTGCGGCCATTGCCTTCATGATGAGTACCATCGGATTATCGGTACCTGAGGCTACCCTACTCAAAAAAGTGATGACGCTCAAGCTCATCGGAATCTTCTTCGCCGTGGTCACACTATTTATCATACTATCCGGCTACTTGTTCAATCTCATTTTATAAAAACACTTAATCAAAACACAGATGAAAACTATCTTTTATTTTGCACTCAGCATTGTCATCATCGGCATCACCGCTTGCGGCAATGATCAGCAGCAGTCCGCTTCAAGCGAAGCTACAACAGCAAGCTCTTTCGTAGGCATTGAGGTCATCGATTTTCACTCAACTCACCGTTGCATGACCTGCAACAGCATTGAAGAGAAAACAAAGGCTACCTTAGGAAAACACTTTGCCGAAGCGCTAAATAGCGAGCAAATCATCTTCAAAACCATCAATGTAGACGATGATGCCAACTATGAATTAGCGAAAAAATTTGAAGCCTCCGGCACTGCCTTATTCCTTCATTTGAGCAATGGAGAAAAGTCGGAAATCGTGAATATGACGGAATTTGCCTTCATGAATGCTCGCGCAGAGGGCGACAAGTTTGAGCTTGGACTCAAAGAATCCATCGATCAGCTCATTCAGAAATTATAAGCATGGAGTGGATACAAAACTTAGCACAAAACACTCAATTTCCGATAGTGGCAGCCCTTGCTTTGGGCTTGCTCACATCGGTAAGTCCGTGCCCACTAGCTACGAATATCACCGCCACGGCCTACATATCTCGTCAGCTCGAAAGCAAGCGGGCCGTATTTATCAGCGGACTGTGGTATACTTTAGGACGTGGAATGAGCTACCTCATCATAGCCCTGATCATCTATTGGGGAGCGAGTAAGTTTGAGATTGCGCGCTTTTTCCAAACCAAAGGAGAACTTTTTCTCGCACCTATTCTCATCGTGGTTGGCTTGGTCATGCTCAATGTAATTCGCCTCAATTTCTTAGGTGGCGGAAACTTCACCGAGCGCATGAGCGAAAAGTTTAAAGACAAGGGGCAGCTAGGTGCCTTTGTGCTGGGAATACTCTTTGCATTGGCATTTTGTCCCTATAGCGGCGCACTCTTTTTCGGCATGCTCATCCCTATGAGTATACAGCAGTCGTCAGGCTTGTTGCTGCCCGCCATTTTTGCATTGGGCACGGGCATTCCGGTTATCTTGTTTGCCTACCTACTAGCCTTCAGTGCCTTTAAAATCGGCAAGGCATTCACCAAAATCCAAACTGCAGAGAAGTACATGCGTAAACTGGCAGGTGGTGCATTTGTGCTTGCAGGCATCTATTATCTAGGTATTTTTCTTCTTTAGCGTGGAATGAGGATAGTAGCTGACGGCCTAACTCAGTATTGAATCTGCTTACAGGCCAATCATCATTTTGAATTTACAACCTAAACCAATGAACACAACAGAACATTTTTATGAACTATGGAAAGAAAGTAGAACTCGCTTTGACCATGCCATAAAAGACTTAGACGAAGCTGGCTTAAGCCACCGACTGGGTGATGCGGTCAATAGTGCCGGCTGGCTGATTCGACACATTGCCGATGTAGAGTTGCTATTTGCAAAAAACATCTTCGGACAGCAAGACCTCAAGGTGAGAGCCGAAACCGTGATCAGCAAAAAAGATAGCGGTGAGTACACCCATTGGAAAGAGCTCATGGAGTATCAGCAATCAGCCTATGAAGCCATGGAACAGGCCATAAATGCGCAAGCAGACAGCGAGTGGCAAGAAGAAGTCAGTACCAAAGAATTTGGCACCAAAACCAAAGCCGAGGCGCTGGGAAGAATCGTCTCACACACGGCCTACCATAGTGGTCAGCTGGCTTGGCTTAGCAAATACGGCAAATAGATGTGCTCATTCCTCTTCAAAAAAACTAAACCCATGCACTTCATCATGAAATCCATACTTTTCAGCGTCCTGATTTTCTCATTAACAATAGGAGTTACGATAGCTCAAAACCTAAATGTACTCTCAGAGGATGCCATCGCCAATCTCAAGACCATCCGAGTGGTCGATACCGAGTTTTCAAAAGGTCGATTAGGGCATGAGCAGGAAATTGAATTGGCAGATTTGGTGAAGCTGCACGGTCACCTCTGCGATGGCTTGGTAGTGGGCTGGCGGGCGCTGGAAAAAGGAATGCATGCACTTTATGCGGATGAGCCGGTAGACCGTACGAACACCCGCCTGATCAGTAAGCCAAGTCCTTGCCTAGCGGATGCCGGCATGTATATCAGCGGTGGGCGTACTGCATTTGGTAGTTTTGAAGTGCGCAATGATTTTGATGGGCTTTACCTCATACAGCGCATCGACACCCAAGAGGCGGTCAGCGTAAGTCTCAATGAGGGCGTAAAACCCGCCATCATTGATGAAATGGGATCACAAGCCGTAAACCAAGAGCTCAACCCCTGCGATCTGCAAAAACTTAGAGCTTTGGAAGATGATTTTTCCAATTACTTACTCGAAGAAGACAGCAACTTTTTTACCGTCAAGCATCTACCACTCAAGTGGACATAACAGACCGACTTCATCAAAACCGATATCATCAACAAGAATGCAGCTAGCTGCGATCAGTAATTCACGTCTACTTTGCTTTAATCACAACCACAAACTCACCTTTGGGAGGCTTTTGTGAAAAATGTGACAGCAACTGATCGGCGGTGCCGTTGACGGTTTCTTCATACAGCTTTGTTAGCTCGCGGGAGCAAGAGATCTCACGTTCGTCACCAAGGTGTTCCTTCAATTGCTCCATCAGCTTTACGATGCGGTGGGGTGACTCAAGTAATACGATAGTTCGCTCTTCGGAAGCAAGATTTTGCAGTCTCGTTTGTCTACCTTTTTTGTGAGGTAGAAAGCCTTCGAAGACAAACTTATCGGTGGGGAAGCCACTTTTGATAAGTGCGGGAATGATAGAAGTAGCTCCAGGCAAGCACTCAAAAGCAATCCCTTCCTCTTGACATGCACGAGCAAGCGAAAAGCCTGGGTCTGAAATTCCAGGTGTGCCAGCATCGCTGATTTGCGCTATCCGCTTTCCCGCTTTCAATTCCTCGATTATGCTATCAACTACCTTGTTTTCATTGTATGCGTGAAAGCTGCGTGTAGGAGTGGTAATACCATAGTGCTTGAGCAATTTGCCCGAGGTGCGGGTATCTTCACATAAGATCAAATCTACCGATTGCAGCACCTCAACGGCACGGTAGGTGATATCCCCTAAGTTGCCGATAGGCGTAGGAACTAAAAATAAACTTGTATTACTTTTATTCTCGCTCATCTTCCAACTATTTAGCTTGAGATGAGGTTTCCTCTTCATCTTCTGGTCGGATTTGCATATCAGCCATCAGCCGAGTTTTAAAGGGGTATTGCATCGCAAAAAGCATGATGAGCACCCCAACAGTCAGACGGATGTTCGCATCCCCACCACCGATTAACCAGAGAGCAAGATTCACGACAATGGCGATCAGTATGATGTTCCACTTAGTGAAAGAAGCTTTTTTATAAGCTTCCCATTTTTCGGTATTGTTTTCCCAATCTACCAGTTTATTGACTTTTGCTTTATACATTCTTCCACCGATGATAATGGCGATAATACCAAGGATAGGGCCTATCATACCTGGCTGAAAACCCTCTACAGCAGCAGGCTGACCGGGTCGACCATATTCCAAGAAAAAATAAATTGAAATGGCAATCAAGATGATGACAGCGAGATAAATCCCATACTTTTTCTTCAATTGCGCTTGTAATTCATCCATAGTTTTAAATTTTACGCAATTTAGACAGAAAAAAAGAAGTAGAAAATCTAAGTAGTAGAATTATGATGCATCAGATAGGGAGCCTACATTAGAATGAGTACTTGAATAAGTAGTCAATGGCTTTTAGAAAAAGACCGTGATTCTGATAAGCGCAAATGGTTGAAAAGCAAAAAAACGCAGTGGAATCACTGCGTTTTTACTGTATGAATTACATGGGTGACGATCTAGTTGTCATCCTGTTGTTTTTTCTTTTTACGCTTCTGTTGCTTTTTGCGTTTCTGCTGGTTTTCCGCCTTTTTATCCTCGCGAAATTCGGTACGATCATCCCTACGCTCTTGCATTTCGGCTTGTTTTTGCTGGCGGTGCAGATCCCATTTTTTTTGCTGCTCTGTAGAAAGGATAGCTCGCACCTCAGCTTGGAAAGCTTGATTCTCTTCCATCATCTCTTCTCTACGTTCTTGCCTGTTTTCCCGCATTTGCTCTCTTTGCTCACGCACTTCCTGCCTAGTCTCTGCTCTAGCTTCTTGTCGGCGTGAAAGTAATTCACGCAGCTCTTCTTGCTGAGAGGCAGATAAGTCTAAGGCCTCAGTAAGCTCACTAACCCGCTGCTCACGCATTTCTTGCTGGCGATCGGCCTGCATTTTTCCTGTTTGACGCTCTTGCTTTTGAGCATAAATATTCGTGCTCATCAATAAGCAAATCCCAATAATTACTAGTTGTTTCATCTGTTTGAATGTTTACTGATTTTGCTGTCATGATGGCGGCTGAAGCGCTCTTCATTTATCACAAAACCATTGTTTAAAAATGAATTAAAATAAACCCGATTGATGCAAAGGCATAGTCAGCAAAAAACATAGTCAGTAGAAAAATCAAGCCTCAACCCGTGAAGACTATATATCCCACTAAAATAAATATGCTGACATGGCTGAATTTTGCCGCATCTACAATTCAACCTATTAATCTCGGGCTAGTTAGTTTACGTCATTTAGATGCAAAATGCCGAAAGAAGTTTAATCCATTTGAAAATATAAAATATTAGCAGTTATTCCTCCTACATCACAAAAATTCGAATTCTACTGCTAGGCAGTTAAAATGGTATTGATGAAAGCCTGTTTTTGCACTTAAGCTAGCGCTAGCAAGAATTTGCTCACATCATTAGTTATCGTCCTAAAAAGCTTTACAGTTGTTTAGATAATCCTCAAGTGTTTTTTATACCTTAATTTCAATCTCATCATTGAATTGGATATTATTTAATCAAGTCGATTTCCTGATTGCCCCAACTCAATCATGAAGATTCGTGATCCCAAAGGGATCATATATTTATAGAAAAAAAGCAGCTAGGCATCGACCCCGAAGGCGGTCGCATGTAAAAAATATTAATAACCTTTTGTCAACATTATCATAAAGCTGATCACCAAATATGGATTAGGCGATTTAAATTAGTTGCCTTTTTTGCTTTGCTGCAGTGAAACAATTCAAAAATAATCATTGGTACATTATAAAATTATACAGTTAAATTAGTAATCAACTGTTCTAGCTTTATTAGAGCATCTTACCACCCATTTTCAAATGAGACCCTCCTCGGGCTCACTCCCCTACTTTACAAAAAATTGAATTCTATCGCTAAGACAGTTAAAATGGTATTGATGAAAGCATATTTTTGCACTTAAGCTAGCGCTAGCAAGAAGCAAAAAAGCGTATTTTTCACAAAAGTATCGGCTTATATGCTCATCCCACCTAAAAAAAGAAAATAGGATTGGAACTGAAGAGCAAAATGATTAATCTTGCTTACAAGGTGTCGCACGTGGTAAATCTATCAAGTCATCAAGCACAGCAAATCAAAATCATCAGTTGGAAGAAGCAGCGCTCATTACAGGATTAAAAAATGGGGACGAAAAAGCCTATCGCTTTTTGGTTGACAGCTACTATGAGCGAGTATATTGGCATATCCGGAGGCTGGTAGTAGATCATGAGGACGCCGATGATCTGACACAAGAAGCTTTTGTGAAAGTATATCGCAAGATTGATCAATTTAAAGGGGAAAGCGAGTTTTTCACTTGGCTGTATCGCATCGCCACCAATGAAGCACTAGGCTTTTTAAGAAAAAAGCAGCGCTATTTCTTCCTGCCGCTTCAAGATTATGATGGTGAGATGAGGCAGAAAATCGAAGAGCAGATGCCAGATGCGGATGCCATAGAGCGGCGCCTGCAAATGGCACTCCAAGGCTTACCCGCAAAACAGCGAGCGGTTTTCAATTTGCGCTACTACGACGAGATGAGTTTTGAGCAGATGTCGAAAGTGCTGAAGACGAGCGTAGGGGGGGTAAAGGCCAACTATCATCATGCGAGTAAAAAAATCAAAGAGCAGCTGGAGCTGGGCGGTGATGAGCTGAAAAGCAAAAAAGAAGATGACAAAAAATAAATTGATGAGCGAATTAAACTTCAGGCACTAATTGTCATCTAAATACATGGTTGAAGTTGAGCATTAGATGGGAGCAATAAAAAGTCAAAGTTGCATCAAGTAATTAAGATGGAAAACGAGAAAAATTCGAATAATAAAGGTTATTATCTACCTGAAGGCTATTTTGAGGCTGCTAAGGGTAGGACGATCAATCGCTTATCGGAAGAAAAGGAAGCTAAAAAAAGTGCTCAACTCTTTAGATGGCCTGCTGTGATGAGTGCAGCCGCTTCTGTTGCCATATTGATAGGGGTTTGGACATTCGTAAGCCCTTCCTCTAACGAGTATAAAGACTCAAATGGTGCTATCCTACAGGAGTGGGTGGTGTATTTTGATGGTAATGAGAAAAACGACCCGAATAAAAATAAGGAGCTTAAGGGTGAAGAAAGAGCGGCTTTTTTTAAAAAATTAGAAGAAATCGATGAGCTGGAGCTGGAAGAATTCTATGATCAACTGATGGACTATGATGACTTTTACGATGAAAAACCTTAGTTTAATTTTGCTGTTGCTGGTGATTTTTACCGGAGAACTTGCTGCGCAGGAGCGCCATGGACACGAGCGGATGCGCGAAATGCGTAAAAACTTCATTTTGGAGCGCGTGAGCCTGTCCGATGAGCAAATTGCTGATTTTTGGGAGGAGTACGAAAGTATCTGGCACAAGCGCAAGCAAATCAGGAAACAGCACCGATTGAATCAAAGTCAAGAACTCTCAGTAACAGAATTGCGGCAGCGTGAGATAGACCTACGCAAACAAGAACTCGAGCTAAAAGAAGAGGAACTGAGCACCTTTACCAAACACTTGAGTGATGAACAGATCCGAGAACTCGAAAAGGCTGAAATGGAATTTCGCGATATGGTCATGGAATACAAACGTAAAAAAAGGCAGGAGAAGTCCTCAGAAAGTGACGAGTAATTGCAAATTAGTACAAGTTAAGGTCCGGATCATTTTTTTGGTTCGGACTTTTTTTATGCTCAGCGAAACCTATTTTTTTAAAAGCACAGTCCACTGCCCACCAAGATCATTGTCTAAGTATTCTCTTAAAAAGAGCATTTCATCAAGAACAAGATAAAGGCTAAATATCCACACGATCATTGGTATTTACTGTCAATCAAAAAATAACCCACACACACTTTCCCGATGCTGTGAAATAAAATTAATTCAAATAAAATTTAATTATTTCAGTTGATTGATTAAGTTTGTACAAATAGTTCAATTCTAAACAACTTTTTATCCTATGAAACACATCATTTATTTTATTGCAAGTGCATTTGTATTGTTTGCATGTGACGCGCAAGAAGAGGAGGCTAAGGTCATCAAAATTAGTGGCCAAACCGAGTCGCTAGAGGGCGAAGTGATTTTAGAACGCTTTGCTCAGTTGGATAAGACTGAGATCTTGGAGGATGGTGAATTTAATCTGACCGCAAAAAACCCTGAAGATGGTTTTTACACTTTCACAGCGGTGGGAAAGATGGAGTTACAGCTGTACTTACTCGCAGGAGACAGCCTACATATCATTTATGATCCTGAAAATGAAGACAATAGCCTGCAGTTTTCAGGAGATCGAGCTGCAGAGAATACTTTTTTACGTACTCGTATCAAAATGATGAATGAACTAGGTATCAACGACCTTCCATCGCTGATGAAAATGGAGTATGCAGATTACGCCGCTCAACTAGATAGTGCTTTTGATGAAATGAACAATCTGATTTCGAAAGCATCCTCAGAGGAGCAACTTGATGAAGCATTCGTTGAAAAGGAGAAAGCCTTTTTAAAGTATAAGCGACTGAGCATGGATGTAATGTACCCCAACTACCACGCTTATTTTGCACAGAAAAGTCCTGATGAGGTAGAATACCCAAAAGATGAGCTTGAGAAAAGAAAAGAGTCTGTGCCTACTGATAGAGTAAGTTATTTGGATATTGCTGAATATGAAGAGCTGATGCTTAATCGATTAGAGAGCTTAATCATGTCAATTATGGAAAGAGACAGCCTAGAAATGACAGCAAATAATATGTATGGTAAAATGATAACGGCTGCTGATTCTCTATTTGACAATCAACGCATGAAAGATCATTTCTCTTACTATGGGGTCAACGCACTACTCGAATACAGAGGCCCTGTACATTCGGATGAACTAGTAAGAGAATTTTTAGAGCGAAATCAAACAGCCATCTACAAGAAGTCTATCGAGCAGTCGAAAGAAAAATGGGAGCCCATCAGCCCTAGAAAAGATGTACCAGATATGACTTTTACCAACATTGACGGTAAAGAAGTAAAGCTTTCAGATCTCAGAGGTCAGTTGGTATATATCGATATCTGGGCGACTTGGTGCGGTCCCTGCATAGCGGAGCATCCATATTGGGATCAGCTCAAGGAGGACTATGCAGATCAGCCTATCCATTTCCTTACCGTATCGATCGACAATACGAGAGATCCGTGGGAAAAAATGGTTGCTGACAAAAATATGGAAGGCTTACAGTGGTTTGCCGAAGGTGCTTGGAAATCTGAATTGGCTACTCACTTCAAGGTAAATGGTATTCCAAGATTTCTATTGTTAGATGAGGAAGGAAAAATCATAGACCCATCTGCAGAGCGACCGTCTGGAAAAATCAGAGATTTTTTCGATGAACAGCTAAAGTCAGCTTAGTAGTTTGCAGCTTAATCATTTTCAAAGCCCAATGGTTTGACCATTGGGCTTTTTCATTTTTTGTGGGATGAGGTTAGATAGGAACTTTAGCAGTTATCGCTTGTTTGGGTCAGTTTAGCCGCAGCCGGATACCAACAAGTATCTAAAACCTTCACTTTTTCAGGCAAAACTTTAAAGTAGAGTCTTTCCCCAACCCTTATATCTATATCTGTAGGAGCTTTCAGGATAATTTTAATTGGAGTAACATGATGATCAATGTATAAGGTAATGGATAAACTATCACCGTGATAGGCGATGAGCTGAACCTGTCCGTATAGCTCAGTAGGTTGAATAGAGGCAGTTAGATCCTCAGGTCGTATGGCAAGCATAACTTTACCACTTAAGTCCTGTCCCTGTTGATTGGGAATAACGCCTATCTGAGAATTAAAATGACCATTTTCAGCTACAGCATTCACTACATTTACCTTACCGAAAAAATTAGCGGTGTAAATATTGGCTGGCTTATCGTAAAGTTCACGCGGAGAACCCAATTGCTGTATACTACCTTCTTTAAGAATAGCCACACGATCAGCTGTGCTTAGTGCGTCTTTAGTATCATGAGTAACAAAGACCGCCGTAGTATGAGTTGCTTTCAGAATTTTCTTTAACTCTTCTCTTACTTGTTCTTTGAGCACACCATCAAGATTACTAAATGGTTCATCAAGCAAGATAATCTTTGGCTCTGGCGCAAGTGCTCTGGCAAGTGCAGCGCGCTGTTGCTGTCCTCCTGACAACTGATGTGGATATCTTTTACTCATCCCACGCAAACCTACCAACTGAAGCACTTCCATCACTCGCTCGTTTTTGTTAGCTAATCCACTATCGAGACCGTATTTCACATTGTCGTAAACAGTCAAATGAGGAAAGAGCGCATAATCTTGAAAAACCATCCCTACCTTCCTTTTTTCAGGTGCGAAAAAAATACCCTTACCAACTACCTGTCTACCATTGATAAAGATGTCGCCTTTATCAGGCTGGTCTAAGCCTGCAATCAATCTTAATAAAGTAGTTTTTCCACTACCACTTTCCCCGATCAGTGCTAGGAGCTCACCCTCTTTCACACTGAGCTTGATACCTTTGAGGGCAAAAGACTCTTTCGAGGAAAATCGTTTTTCTAAATCATTGATTTGCAGTACGTCCATTGATTTTTCTTCCTGATATCAGATTACTAAGCACAAAGATAGGTATAATTCCAGTGGCGATAATGATCAAAGCTGCTGAGGCTGACTCAGGCACCATCTCATCGCTTGCCAATTCGAACGCCTTAGTCGCCAAGGTATCGAAATTAAATGGTCTCATGATGAGAGTAAGCGGCAACTCCTTCAGCACGTCAACAAAGACTAACAAAGCCCCACTCAGTATAGCGGTTTTCACCAAAGGTAGGTTGATTTTTAACAAGGTTTTTAGTGGAGATGTTCCCAAAATTCGGGATGCTTCGTCATAATTGGAGGCCGTTTGTTTGAATCCTGCCTCAATAGGATTATAGCCCACAGCCAAAAAGCGAACGATATAAGCAAATAAAAGAACTGCAATAGTACCTGTAAATAGTAAACCTGGGTCTACTCCTGTAAGGCCATAAATAAAATCTGCCAATTGCTTATCTAAACCGAGCACGGGCGTCATGATACCCACCGCAATCACAGCGCCAGGAATAGAATATCCCAATACAGCAAGTTTAGCAACTGATCGAATCCAAACTTTCGGATTAAGTCTTACAGAGTACAATAAAATCGTTGCAACAAATACCGCTAGGATAGCCGCTAGTGCAGCGAGATAGAAACTATTAAACACTAGGGTGAGAAAGCTTAAATTCACCACCTTATGTGCAGTTTGCACACTCCAAGAAATGAGTTGAAGTAAGGGGATGAAAAAACCAAAGAGAAATGGAATCAAACAAATAGTAAAAGCAATTCCTTTTTTCCAGCCACTCAGCCTATAGCGTGCAATCGGCTTTGAGCTATTTGCTCCCAGCGCATGATATTTTGCAGCCCCGCGTTGTCTGCGCTCTAGCGCAATGATAATAAACACCACTGTCACCAAAATAGCCGATAAATAAATAGCTGATTGCACATCGCCCATTGAGAACCATGATCTGAAAATACCCGTGGTAAAAGTAGAGACCCCAAAGTACTTGGCAGCACCATAGTCATTGAGCACCTCCATCAATGCCAGGGATACCCCTCCCACCCATGCCGGTCTGGAAATAGGCAAAGCTACGCGAAAAAAGCTATGCCAAGCCCCTTTGCCTAACATGCGGGAAGCCTCGAGTAAATTTCGTGCCTGACTAACAAAAGCTGTTCTTACAACCACGTAAACATAAGGATATAGCACAAATGCCAATATAAAAATGAGCCCTCTAAGGTTCATTACATCAAATAGCTGACCTTCTATGCTTATACCTAACCAGGCCATGAGTTTTTGTAAGGGTCCTGTATAATCAAAAATCCCTGCATAAGTGTAGGCAATGATATAAGAAGGAACCGCAAGTGGCAGAATCAATGCCCACTCAAAAAACTTTCTGCCAGGAAAGTGACAGGTGCTTACGATCCAAGCTGTAGATATACCAAAAACTAAACTCAAAACCCCCACCCCAAGCATGAGCGCAAAGGTATTGAAGGTGATATTGAGCAACAAATTATTTTGGATATGCGACCAAGTCTCACCTGGTCCCGCTGGTAAGTAAAGCAGTATAGCGATAATAGGGGAAGCCAATAAAAACACAATGAGCAATACATAGATTGCCCATCGGTTGAGTTGGCTAATGCCTAAAGCGTTTTTAAACTTATCCTTTATGTGTCCTATCACAAATTAACGTTCTTCAGATTTGCAGGTCAATCAAGAACTCGAAGCAAA
This sequence comes from Cyclobacteriaceae bacterium, assembly GCA_020832375.1. Taxonomy (GTDB): domain Bacteria; phylum Bacteroidota; class Bacteroidia; order Cytophagales; family Cyclobacteriaceae; genus JAFIEW01. Next base: position 121,521 of record JAFIEW010000002.1, on the reverse strand, counting down.
TCTATTATTGACATCCTCATTTCTCGAAAAAACCTAAGAAAAGATTATTTCCAACCCGCCTCATCAAAAATGATAACCGCTTGACGATTAAGTGTACCTAGTTGATTGAGATCTAACTCGTCTTTTTTGAAGTCACCCCAGCCCTGAACTATATCCGACCATGCTATGCCTTCTCTGGTTGGGTACTCATGATTTCCTGCGGCAAAAACCTCTTGAACCTCCTCACTAACAAGATATTCGAGTAGTTGAATAGCATTTTCTTTATTGGGAGAATGACGAGTAAGTGCAGCTCCGCTGATGTTGATATGTGTACCCCTATCGTTTTGATTGGGGAAGAAAATACCTACTTCTTTGGCTACTCTTTGTTCTTCTGCGTTATCGGATACAGCCATTTTACCGAGGTAGTACGTGTTGACTAGCGTTACATCTCCCTCACCAGAAGCAACGAATTTAATTTGGTCGCGATCATTACCTTTGGGAGCGCGAGCAAAGTTAGCTACCAAGGCTTTGGTCCATTCGCGTGCCTGCTCCTCACCATCATTGGCGATAATGGAGGCAAGCAAGGACTGATTGTAAATATTTTCGCTAGACCGCATCACCACTCGATTACGCCATTTTTCAGAGGTCAAATCTTCATAAGTAGACAGTTCATCTTCACTCACTTTATCAGGGTTGTAAACGATGACTCTCGCTCTGTAAGTCAAACCCAACCAATGACTGTCGGCGTCTCTGAACTGTGTTGGAATGTTATTATTGATCACTTCACTATCAAGAGACTGAGTAAGTCCAATTTCTTTTGCCCTGACCAGTCGGCCAGCGTCTGCAGTGATCAATATATCTGCAGGGGAGCGCTTACCTTCCATTTCAAGTTTCTTGATTAGCTCATCCGCACCAGCAGAAACTACATTGACCTTGATACCTGTATTTTCCTCAAACTTTTTGAAAATTTGTTGATCTACCTCATAGTGACGGTGAGTATAGATATTCAATTCACCTGATGACTCTGATGATTCATTTCCACCGCCACAAGCGAATAGAATACTTGACATCAATAAAACAGCTAGTAAAAACCTCATGCTTATTTATTTAATTTTTAGTATATAGTGTGCTAGCAGGCGCATAGTCCTCCCGCAGTAGGCTTGAACGTTGCAAAAATAACATTTGTTTTTATTAAATCTAAATAAGTTAATGGAAATAGAAGTGATGGAAGTAAGACGCTATGATCGGCTTTGTAGCCAATTTAAAAATACCCCCATTTAGTGAGCTGAGATTGATGACTCTAGGATTCTTTACAGAACCAAATAGAAGGATATGAATTTAGAATAGTAACATCCTAATATAAATATCAATCTTAACTTTTTAATAACACAAACATATAGTTCAAGGACCTTCAAACTAGTCGGATATTGATAGTTTTGCGCTATTAAATCAAAAAAACATGATTAAAGCTAGTTTTCACAACATCCGTGTTCGCCTTTTTGCAGCATTTCTCTCTTTAGTAGTACTTGCCGCTTTTTTCATCCTGATGGCACTTTGGAGCCAAAGATCAATCAACGACTACCAAGTATTCAATGATCAACTAAAAGCTATTAATTCAAATATACAATCAGCAAAACTGGAACAAGCTGAATTTTTAGCTCATGGCTATCAAAAGGATGCTTTTCTTACAAGCGGCAATTCAGAAGAAATAGTACAATTCAACGCTTTAATCGAAGAGGTACTTGACGAAATATCAATCTTAAAGCAAAGCAAGCTGACTAAAAAAGAAAGGCTTGTTGCTGAGCTTACCGAACTCAACCAGAGCGTTAAATCCTATCGAATCAATTTCAAAGAAATGACGGACGCTTACCTACAAAGGGGTTTCAAAGATCATGGACTAGAGGGTGAAATGAGGGAGTACGTGCACGCACTTCAACTAGTCGATAGAGCAAGCGATCAGGTTTTTGCCTTTCAGATGAGAAGACACGAGAAAGACTTTGTATTGCGAAAGGATATGGCCTATGTAAAAACAATGAATGATCGAGTCGACGCATTCAAATCCCATATCAATAACTCATTCGAATTGGGTGAAATTGACGAAACATATACTAATCAAGTGCTGACTGCCATCGACAATTATCACCGTCAATTTAACCGTTTAGTTAACTTAGAAAAAACAATCGGACTAAGCAGGTCTGAAGGTATTCAAAAAAGACTTAATGATAGTGCGCAGCAAACCATTAGTCTATCCTCTCAGGTGTCGAAAAAGCTCAATCAAAGATTTGAAGAGAAACAACGACAAATGAACACCCTACTCATCATCGCTTCAGTTTTCCTCATACTGTTGGGATGGGTGTTTGCTTGGGTCATTTCGAAGAGAATCTCTACACCAATCAAAACCCTTGATGCCGTGGCCAAGTCAACTAGTGAAGGGAAACGCACCGCTTACCATCAGCTAGATGGAATCAATCGAAAGGACGAACTGGGTAGATTGGCCGAAAACCTAAAATATATGCTTGCCACTCAAGAAGCACAATGGATAAAAATCAATAAAGCCAATGAGTCTTTAGAACAAAAAGCCAAAGAAGAAGAGCTTCGTAAATGGTACGATCAGGGAGTGAATAAGCTTGCTGACCTTTTGAAAAACCACTACGAGACAGAAGAACATTTCGGTGACGGTTTGCTTCAGTTTTTAGTGAAGTATTTAGGTGCCAATCAGGGTGCTGTTTACATCCCTTCAGAGGAGAGAACAGAAATTGAATGCAGAGCAGCCTATGCGTTTGAAAGAAAAAAGTACATTAAAAAAAGCTTTCGAGCTGGAGAGGGACTTGTCGGTGCTTGTTGGCTTGAAAAAGAGCTGATTTATCTCACCGAAATTCCCGACACTTATATCAACATTCGTTCAGGCCTCGGAGACACGCCACCTCGATCAATCATCTTAATACCATGCATCGCCGAAGGAAAAATTGAAGGAATTATAGAGTTAGCCTCTTTAAAAATCTTTACCAAAAATGAAATCAAATGGCTTAGTGACATCGCTGAGCGAATCGCCTTCTTTTTAAATAGCTTACGAAGCAAGTCTCAAACCACCAAGCTACTTGCTGAAAGCAAAGAAATGACGGAAATATTAACACAGCAAGAAGAAGAAATGCGCCAAACCCTAGAGGAAATGCAAGCCAATCAGGAGGAAGAAAGCAGAAGATCCGCACGCTTTGAGGAAGAGCTCAACCAGTTAAAAATAGTAGCTGCTGCCAATGAGTCTGTTATCAGCAAAGCATACGAGGGTTTTTTAATTTTTGATGAAAGCCTTCATCCAGCTTATATCTCTTCAGAAATAAGAGAGAAATGGCAAATCGAAAATAATAAATATTTCACCATTGAGCGACTGCATCATACAGTAGATATGCTTGCTATCGACCCACTATTTGTAGCAAGTGGCATGAGCGAACGCAACCACCTCAAATGCCATTATGAGGGAAAATGTTTCGAAGTTGACGCTGTGCTTTCAAAGACAACATACCAACGTGAAAATTTCTTAATCGTGCTCATTAAAAAAGACAAAAAAGAGGAAAAAGAAGCTCTAAAACGCTTGATTAAGGCCTATTTCTAATTTTTTTTACACAAAAAAGCTTATAGAAGACAAAATTAGCGGCATACGGCCTTATGGTCTTCTATCAGCTTCTTAACAACAGGATTAGATTGCCCATAGCTGACGATTTCGACATCAAGTGGTGTGTTTTTAAATTGATTCAAAGAATGAATTAAAGCGTCTTCGATCCATATATCCCGATTGCCAAAGGCACCGCCACCTACCAAAGTGAGAAAAAGCTTTCTTGATCCTGTTTTTGCGTGATTTATAAAAGCTGCTTGAAAGGTGGCCTCATAAGTTGCTTCCAATACTAGTCGAGCAAGTGACTCTAAAAGTGATGCATCAAACTAAGAACAGGCTGCCAGTAATTTTGATATAGATTGAGCATGTTATTTGGCCCACTAAATGTATCAAATTTTTTAATTAATTATATCTGAATTTTAATTAATTTAATTTATTATCTAAGAGAATAAACTATTAGTGAACACTCTGTATTACATGAAATCAGCACATAATTTTTACTTTCATATTGATAGTTTGAGCATTTAAAAGATTGTAAATCTTTTAGGCATTTCCAGACACTTGCTAAGTTTTACTTATCTTCTTGTGAAAGATACCTTAAACTAAATCTACCTCCATTTATCCACCAAATCACATTTACAATAATACGATCAAATTGTCTCAATTATCGGTATTGACTATACTATTACATATTAACCTATATAAACATTTCATTTGCATCAAGAAACCAAATTAACATCACAAAATGTACTTTTTTTATGCGCCAATCCATAAATTTCATATTCCAGTTCAAGAAAAAATAATGGATGATTGATATTTATTTTAAGTAGACGACTTACTAGTGATCCAATCTATTAATATCTACATAATACATGGAAGAAGAAGTCTCTCCATCTTCCCGATCAAAGAAGTAAATACGGTCATTATTAAGATTAGTAGTAGACTTTCTACCAATTAATAAAGTTCTTTTTAATTCAAAATTAGGCTCAGCATGGACTTTAGGGTTCCAAACATACAATTCAGGATGTTCCTCTTCTTTTTGATAGCGTGTTAAGTAAAAGCATTCTTTAGAAAAATCATAAAATGCAATATGGCATGAGTTTTCATCTACCTCTGGAACCTCGTAAAAAATGACATCTTTATTTGTTGGATCATAGCTCCAAAAGACATTGAAAAAAGTTGAAAATCCATATACTGTGCCTTTATGAACCATAATTTTTCTAGAATAAATTTCATTTCCATTCCATGGAAAATAAGAGGTTTTTTGTGGTAAATCTTTCGAATCAAAAATGGTTGTACTTTTTCTTTTGGAAAATTTACTATCATTCTCGTCAATTATATGATAAGAAAATGAGTACAAATATTTCATCAAAGCACTTTTTTCTACTAAAATCTGATCACCTAATTTGATCAGATATGTTTCTGTTTGTTTGACTTTTGGTAATTCAAATGAAGTACTAAAAATCTGAAATTTACCTTTGTTGATTTTTAGACTACGATAATGACTAGATTCATTGAGCAAATATTCATTTTGACTCAATTTATGAAAATCAATAAAAATGCCTTTTATTTCAATAGAATCCAAGACTAGATTCTCATGAGATAATAGAAAAAGGTAATCTTTCCCATCTTCTTCAGAAGTAACCGAATTGACTCTGTAGTTTTGGTTTAAATCCGAATAAAAATAGAGGTCTGTCCCCTGTAAACCATACCGCAATTGTGAGGCTTCATAAGTTTGAGAATATATAAAAAGAATATTTGTAAAAATAAGAACTAGGCTAAATAAACTTATTACCAGCACCTTTTTTTTAAAGCTTGTCATGATTTCTTTGAATATTTTGAATATCAAATGATGATATCTACTTAAATTAATAATTACTTGAGCTCATTTATTTGAAATTGCCCGTTTTTCCACGCTACCTTACAGGGATTTGCCAATGCTATGCCTGATTCTCCAAGTACATTCAATGAATCAAATAGAATAGGCACTGCATCTAATCCGAAATCTGTTAGATAGCGTGTATTAAATGAAATATTAGGGTTGCCAGTAATAATTATTAAATCAACTCGATTAGTACTAATTTTACTGAAAGTACATTCGGAACAAGAAGATCTATTGATGATGAATACATTCTCAGATTCTATTATGTCATGTATAACAAATCCATCTTTTAAAAAGTCTTTCTGATCCTGACTGAAAGTTTCAGAATTCTCACAACTAGATAGTAGCATCCAAAGAGTTATCAAGAAAAACCCGGTAAAAAACGACTTCATTTTCATTAGTTTTTGAATTTATATTTTCTAAAAAAAGCACACTGTTTGGCATTGCATACATGAAATAACTGTCTATTTGGTTTGCTTTTATCTTAACTTCTGTCACTTGATCATTATTTAATTTTTTTATTAATAAACGCAATTTTGCATTTTGTTTATTATTTGTTGGTTTAGTGTCTGTATGAGTTTCTGCCAACATTCGTATAAGATGATTTCCTTCATGGGAAATCATGAGATTTACATATTTATTATCTCTATTGTTAAAATCTACTTCTTCATCATGAGGCTCTTGGTCTTCACGATCAAAAAGTCCCATATTCTTTGTACTAAAAGCATTAGAGCCAAAGCTTACAAAGCCAGTTTCTGAATGATAAACCTGATTAGATGAAGGATAATTGATCCAAATACCTGTTTGAGGATGATAATCAAAACAAAAATTAAATTCTCTGGGAATTTTAGATGATTGATAGATATCTGGACTTTTACCATACACAGCGGTAACTTGCTTTTTATCTAATTCAAATGCAGCAACTTGAGGATTTTCATATATGGATTTGAATAAATTACCCTCTTCAGGATAGATGATCCAATTGCAAATTAAACTATTATCTTGGCTATTGAAATATGATCTGAAAGGAAAATAAGCATAATTAGCAATAAAAAATTCAGCAACATCTGCATCAAAAACATCCTTGGGGATTTGAAAATCAAAATCAGATTGGTAGAATTTCTTTCCTTCAGAATTGACCATATAAAGTTTCATTGCATCTGTAGCTATGATCAGGATCGAATCAGGACTTACTACATGAATTGCAGTAGGTTCTAAAATTTCATTAACACCCTCTCTCTCCAGAAGGATTGGAGAGTTGAAGGTTTTACTATTAAGATTAAGAGTCTCTATGGTAAAATTTTCAGGATCAAAAAAATATAACAATGATCTATCTTCATCATGATACATATCGGCAAAAGAAAAATCATAAAAGCGATCCACAAAGTTAACGCGCAATGTATCTATGGTTAAATCCTCAAATGAGATGATCCTATTTTGAAAATTTTCGCTATTCCCTGAGCATGAACTTAAATAAATAACACCCGAGAATAATAGTATTTTGATTGCTTTCATTTGTTTAATAAAATAAATTTTGACCTAGCTTTTTGGAAATGCAGTTGATCTAAAATGATCAACTGCATTTGACTGGAAGATTATCTTGCTACTTCCTCCCATTGAACTTTGCAGGATCCTCCTTTTATAACGCAAAGGCCTCCTACCCACCATCTGTATTTAGTAACTAATCCTTTAGTTTCTATTTCTGTATTCTCCTCAATTTCAATAGGAGAATCATTAGCGATACTTGGATTGGCACTAGTTAACAAAACGAATGTTAACGATACAAAAATTGATAACAAATATTTCATCTTATTTTTGTTTTACTTTTTTGGTTACTTTACAATTTCCTCCACTCACAATACAAACTCCTAAAACTTTGTATCTCATGGCTACATCACCTGATGTAAGCTCGGATGCCGTTTCGCTAACTGTTTGTGGATTCGCTTTAGTGGTCTCAAAAGCAAAACCTAGCATAATGAACATTGCTACTAAAGCATACATTAACTTTTTCATCTCATTAAAATTTAAAAGATTAAAATTCATCAACCCAGTCACCCGACTAGGCTAAAATAACAATTAAAAATGATCGACCAAGTGCTCAAATATTTCGACAGACGTCTATCTAAATAATTGAACGCTTAAATATACCCCCCCCCATTTCAAATATCTGGATTTTTCGTCAATTATTTACGATAAAATTTTTGATATTACAATGATCGTTAATTTTAAAACAATAAAATAACCATTGATTATTTCGAAACATAGCAAACAGAATGAAAATACTGAATTTGAGGGTTTTAATGTTGAAATTTATAGGATGGTGTTTGGAACAGGAAGCCTTTTTAATTCCTCTTAAATCTATTGCTGTTTTCATTCTGCATTTATAAAACTCTTTTTCTTATTGGTTTAATCAATTAAAACCTAGGACTGCACCCAAGGCTAACACATTACGACCTTTCAGGGTCATGTTTTTAAGATATTTCAAAGCGAGCTTAGTGAATGAGTGAGTTACATACTATCCAATATAGAAGATGCACTCAAGAAGATGGACTTTATGCCACAAAGCGGTTTTCAATTCAAAAATCCTACTCAAGAGACACCCTATTTATTAGCTGATATAACTGAACGTCAAGTCCCTTGAAGTATTAACAATGAATACAAAAAGGATGACCATAGCGGAAAAAAGAAACTGCATGCGATGAGAAACTTAGCTACTGGGGACAAAAAAGGTTATGTGTTTTTCATTAGCGACTCCTATCAAGGCTTTACCCATAATAAGACTATTGGGGATGAAATACCGTTTGACTTTGGAGAGCTGAATGTATTAGTTGAAAAAGACCCACCGAATGTAATCATGCTTGATAAAAAGCCAAGAAAACATAAAAAAACACCTTTACAAATGAAAATCAATAAGGCAATAGGATCAGTAAGGGTATGGATTGAGCATGCTTTTAGTGGTGTAAAAAGACTCAAAATCGTTAGAAATAAAATCAGGTTAAAATCGTATACTATCCGTGATCAGATGATTAAGATTCCGGAAGGTTTGCATAACTTAAGAGTAAATTACAAAATTATACAAATAAATTCATGGTAAGCTTTACTCCTCTATAAAAAACTAGTCCCAACGCAGAAAATGTATAATGACCAGTCACTTATTGAACCCACTGTAATTGTAAAAACATCGTACCCCCATCATCATTGTCGGTAATCGCAATAATTTGTTTAACGCCGTCCGTTATGTTGATCAATTCGGCCGCCTCAACTTTGCCTTGGTAAGCTTTATCACCTTGCATGATTTGAGCCATTTTCAAGTCAGACTGAAGCATTGAATTCAGGTCTAGGACGCCAATAAAGCTTCCTAAATTAGGTCCGTCTGAGATGGCATCTTTACTCAACTCAACCGAGGCGGTAAAAAGTAGCTGTCCATCACCAAGGTAGCTTGCCCCACTAAAAGTACTTTCATGGCCTGATAATTTGCTGAGATTAAAATCATATTTTTCAATGGAGAGGTCAGTAAGTAACGTTCTTGAATCCATGAAATCAAAAAAAGCAATCATAGGTATTTTCAATAAGCTATTACTCGACCGATTGAGGATATAAAGATGTTCACCATCACTGCATGCTCCTTCAATATTAAGTGCTTTTTTTTCTTTCCAGTCGAATGATGATCGTAAGTGGTTATAAAAATCAATTACAGCATATTTTGTCACTTCCTTATCAACAAAAGAATAACGGTAAATCAAATCTCTCTTTGGGGATTTCGAACCCGATGCCCAAACCAACAAGCCACTATCTCCTTCGATATGATAAGCATTAATCGCTTCAAAGTCAGGTTTTTCTTTTTTGGAGATGCGGATATCAGATAGCGATTGCTCAAGCCAAAGATGTACACTATCCAACTTATTGCCTTGAAGATCTAGCTGATATAAATAAGGATCATCATCCCCACACACCCAAAGGTGTTCTCCTATTTTTGTCATCCCTGAACCAGAAAGTACTGAGTGAAGCGGTTTTTCAGAGATTAAAGAAGCCTGTCCACAGATAGTTGAGGATAATGCAAAAAAGTTGATGTAAAAGAAAATCCAGAAGCGCATAGACTGTTGAGATTGATTGATAATACTACAAAGGCTCGAAAAGTACCCTCATCCCACGAAAATAAGAAAAACCGAGCCTAAAAGTATAGACTCGGCTTTTATAAATGGATTTTTTAACAATCAAAGCTACAATTTCCTGAATCAAGATCATCTACATCACACACAAAGTCTTCGATCACCTCGCAATTAGTGATGTTATTCCCTCTAAGATCCAAGCTAGTTTCTGAGAGCCTATTGGCGGTTCTAAGAGCGCCTTTAGACATGATATCGGCAAGAATACTAATATCAGTTATGCCTGTACCTCTAAGGTTGGTTTCTTCAAGCAAAACCAAGTCCTCATATACCGCAGAAAATTGAGCATCGCTCAGGCTTGCATCTCTTAGGTTCAGGTAGTATAATTTATTTTTACCTATAAGCGAAGTGACATCGGTAACACCACCAGCTCTATTCAAATTAACATATTCTAGATCATTCAAATTTTGAAGAGCAGATATATCAGCTACCTCTGTTTCTCTGAAATTCACGAAAGTAAGCTTAGTAAGCTCTGCGATCTTGCTTATGTCTGATACGGGGTTATCTCTTAAGTCAAGCACTTCTAAATTGATACATTTTTCAATACCTCCGAGCAGGACAATATCAGCGTCACGTGCCTCAATTTCGGTAATACTCTCCAACATGGCATTCGTAATATCCTCATCAGCATCTATATCTAGGATAGTTCTTATAGCCGCCTCTAAGTTGGCATCATCGAAAGTATTGCCTGGCTCAGGTGCAGGAGGTAAATCTTGAGGTGCAGCATCAGCAATATTAGGCCAGAATTCACGAACGGGTGCCCAAGGATCATTATCTGCTGTCACTTCACCAAAATCATTGTTTCTAATATCCAACTCAGCTTCAATGCCAGCAGCGGGATTATCTTGCAAAATCCCCCTACTCATCATGTCGCCCAAAACTGTCAAATCGGTTATTCCGGTGTTTCTAAAGTTAGCTCTTACTAACTTATCAAAATTGGTAACCACCTCCCAAAGTGCATCACCAGCGGGTACATCTCTCATGATGAGCGTTTCAAGATTAGTAAGATTTGCTAAGGACGATACATCAGTAATATTTACGTTGGAATGAATATTCAAATAAAATAAAGAAGTAAGATTAGCAAGTGGTGATAAATCAGCAACATTGTTTTCCCTTAAGAACAGCTCCTCAAGATTGGTTAGATTACTTAATGGAGCAATATTGGAAATACCTGTTTCTCTTAAATCTAAATAAATGAGGTTTAATTCAGACACAAAAGAAAGATCAGCATCGGGCACTACCGCAGATCGCATGTCTAAATAAACTAGTTTTTCGAGTGCCGCTATAGGATCCATACTAACTACAGTGTTAGCTCTCATTTCAAGTTTCTCAAGATTAATCGCTTTCTCTAAGCCAACTAGACTTTCGATGCCTTTGTCGTCGATATTGAGCTCTAAAAGAGCCTCCATTTCTTCCTCAGAAATAGGTCCCGCGGCCTTTTCAAGTGCCAACAATACAGCCTCTTTTAGGGAAGGATCTTCAAAAACTACAAAGCCTTCTTCCTCATCTTCATCACTTTCGTCTTCTTGCTCCTCAGGCAACTCCGTCTCTTCCTCCTCTGGTATTGGATCTTCATCATCGTCTGAGCAGGCGGTAGTAAAAGTAAATACAGAAAATATGGCAGCAAGCCAATAGATCTTTAGTCTAGATTTAGTCATAAATATTTTGATTTGTATAATGGTAAGGTCCAACATAAAGCAAAATCCGGACCAAGCGATTAAAATTATATTTTTTTATTTTAAAACGATATTATTTTCTACCATAGAAATAAAGATGAGGCCTCACATTATTATCCCATTCGCTCAAGGTGTAGTATCCTCCAAGTTCGTCGAAGCAAATGGCTTCTCCCTGAGGCTCAAGAGGATCATAGGGAGCTATTTCTGGCTCTTGCATGAAGGCATGCCACAAAGGAAGGTTGATGTCACGCTTCCAGTGGAAAATGATTTCATTTGTTTTGATGAGTATCTCATCCCCCGCAAAACTTACATTTCCTCCTACCGCTCGGGTGAAGGGGAATGTACCCAGGCGAATAGGCTCCTGAAAATCAATGGCTGGATTGAAATCGGTCATCAGGTATATGATGGATCGAAAGTCCCGCTTGGTAACGATATAAAGATCGTCGAAAATAGGGTCGTAGAGTAGCGTTTCCGCATCATGCTGCAGATTATTTGGGTACTTATATTTGATAGGTGTATGATTTTCTGGATCGATAGGGATGAGCCTTCCTCTATGGTCTTCTTTGAATTCGGGCTCCTTAAATTTGTGAATGGCATACTCCGAAAACCGCCGATTGTTGTCACCAAACTCCGCTAAATAAAGGTAGTGATCACCCTTATCATCAGTACCTAATTCAATATCCTCCCAATCTCGATTTGGAATTCCTCTTAGGCGGTATCTGGTTACGGTCTCGCCTGTTTGTCGATCAATGAGAAAAATAACATTGTCATTACCACTATCATTATGACTCCAAAGATAGCCAGGGTTAGTCTTACTCAATACAATACCAGAGGCCTCCTCCATATTGACGAACCCCCTGTCTTCGGCCGGCGATTGAAATTTACTGGAAGCTTGTGCATCTCTCACCGTCCAATTAATTTCAAAATCTTCTAGGCCATCGGTAGATTGGATAGTGGGTTCATCAAGGCTCTCATCATTTGCACATGAGAACAGCGCAACAAATAAAATGATAAAAAGATATCTCATAAAAAGAAAGAAGCACCTTTGCTAAAGATGCTTCTATAATTTGAAAATTAAAATTAATTAGTGCCAAAAGCGCCGATAAAATCTTTAGGCCTTGGTGTCTCATAGGTACGCCCATTTACCTCATAAGTGGCAAATATCGGATCAAAACCATCAAACCCTTTCCCTAAGGCAGGTGATCCTGACTGTAGCTTGAAATCAGCAACATTCGCTTGAATGTATCGAACATCACTACCATTTCTGGCTGCAGCAATGTCAAACCCATTACCTAAAGTATAATTGGCAAACAGCGGGTCATTTTCACCGATACCACCAGCAATATCAGATTCAGGTATAGCCACCCCTTCAGATCCTTCATTTCCAACAAGATCATCTTCTGGATAGAAGCCATCAATGATTTCCTGCTCCTCACCATAATAGAAAGAGTGACCGAATTTAACATTTTCCATGTCTGGAATATTGTCACCTCTTAACCTTAAGCCAAAACGGGAATTTACAATTAGATTATTGAAAGCTTCCCCTCTTGCACCATTCTCATAATTCAATGATCCACCTCGACCACTTTGAGCTCTTCTCCAGCCACAAGCAATATAGGTGTTGTTGTAATAATTGTTATTGCACTGAGGTTCTCTACCTTTGCTATTAGCAGCTTTGAGGCCATTGGTCGCAACAGAATAGAATAGGTTAAATGCAAAATCTCCTACTGTACCGCTTTTGGTATTCAAGGCTTCCCCACCATTTTCGCCAATAAATTCAAAGGTGCAATTCGCTACCAATGTTTTGGCACCGTTTAATCTTACCGCATCGTCTTTACTGTAAGCAATTCGGCTATGCCACATGATGAAGTTACCCTCAGGATTAACCATATAAACAGTATACTTTGGCTCCCCTTCATCTAGCTCTCCCTCTTCAACGATGGTTTGCCCTGGCTCAGCAAGAGCACCAGCAAACTCGATATCGGTATACTCAAATACCATGTCTTGAGTGGTCTCTGTACCAATGATGCCGCCCCAAAGACCAGCAAAAATATTCGCTTGTGTTCTTCTTTCTTCGGGTACAGAAATCAATATTCGATCATTCTCTGTACCGTAGCAATAAAGACTTCCCCTCACATTGATTTCAGGACTAGTGCCAAAACCACCATCACCATCAATGATCACTTGAGTGCCTGCCTCGATAGTCAAGCTCTGCCCTTCCGGAATGATGATACTTCTTGTGATCGTATAAACAGAATCTGCAGTCCAAGTACCAAATACTTCTATAGGACCAGTTTCTTCATTTCCATTATCGTTTTGTTCTTCACCATTTTGTTCTGGCTGAGGTTCATCATCTTCGCTACATGCTATAAATGACACGGCAAAAAGAGCGATAACACAATAAAACATCCAATTTCTTAAATTCATCATTTTCTTGATTTTGAGTTGATAGTTATACAATGGATTTTCTTAAAACAATTTATATCTCACCCCTAGGCGGTAGGATTGGTAGAAATAATCGAGTCTAGTGACTGTTTCTTCAATGAAAAGCTGCTGATCCAGCTCCTCTTGAGAGTAATGCCTTTGCAGAGGATAGTTGACATCTGGTCGTTCTCTCCCTCTTTTAATGAATAGCTCATAAGGCGTATTGAGTAAATTGTTGATTTTAACAAAGGCTACCCAATGCTTACCTATGCGCTGCTCGGCAGAAAAATCTAGTTGGATAATGGGTCTCATCCACTGGTCGTTGTCTAAAAATGGACTCACAAATTCTATTCGCTCCCCTGTATATACACCCGCTAGCTGAAGATCAGTACCACTTTTCTGATTTTTATACATGATGCTCAAGTTACCAATATGGCGAGCTTGACCTTGTAGCGGTCGCGTTTGCTGCACAATTCGATCTACCAAATTGGAGCTAGGGTCTTCTGGATTTTCTCTTACTGAAATGGTCTTATCAGTGGTAATTTCAGATTGCGTAAAAGTATAGTTAGCGCGGATCCCTATTTTATTGAAAAACTTTTGATAGTCAAGCTCAATCCCCCAATTGGTCGCATCCCCTAAATTGACAGGTCTTAATTCACGAGCAGCCTGAGGATTAGGTCGGTCGATGATGAATTCGATCGGGTCTTGTAAGTATTTATAAAATGCACCGACAAGAATTTGATCATTTTTACCGGGGAAGTACTCGTACCTTAGATCGAAATTATCCGCTCGAGTAGGGACTAAATTTGGGTTACCCCCTTCGTTAAATTCATCATTTTCATTGAGCGTATAGTCAACAATTTCAAAAAAACCTGGTCGCGAAATTGCTTGATAGTAAGATGCTCTTAGATTAGTGTAAGGGTTGATTTTATTTTTAATGGCTAAACTCGGCAAAAAGTCAACATAAGACTGATGCAGTTCTGGAAGACGATTTTCGGTAGGAAATTTTTTCTCATATCCCTGCCAGGTATGCTCTACTCTTAACCCTGCATTGATATCGGTCCTACCCAGCTCATAAGCCGCTTTGAGGTAATACGCTAAGATTTGCTCATAAGAGTTAAAATTAAGGGGGTGGGATGTTGTGCCACGCGGGTTGATGAGGCGCATCTGAACCTCACTGAAATCACTCCATCCCTCCTGAATGATTTCTTCGTTTTCATCCATCACTTCTCTGAATTGAGTAGCGGGTGCCGGATCGAAAGTATAGCGATTGAAAAAGGAATCGCGCGCCTTATCACGCACTAAAAAACCTGCACTTGCTTTGAGGCGCTGATCTGATGTGCTATGGAAGTGTACATTGCCATAAAAGGCTAAATCGCGATCCTCATGACGCTCCCATCTTCTTGGACTACGACGCTCTACCAGCTCACCTATGCGCTCGAAGTTTTCCCACCTTCCCGCTGTTCTAAATATCAGATTATCCGGTCGATCATTGGTAGCCAATGAATAAACAGCTGACCAATCCGAGCTAAACTGATTGTTAAATTTGTGTTTTCCTTGTAGAGTAGTATTGGTGATCGTTTGATAAGTCGACCGAGTTCTTAAGGTAGGAGATAAAACGCCAAACCCTTGATCTGCGGCACTGGTTCTAAACTCTACATTGATTGCGTCGCGAGTTAAGTGATCGTTGAGATAATACTGCCCCGCATAAAGGGATATTTCATGACTCTTATTGACCCGATAGTCCAAGCTGAGGTGTCCTGCATATCTTTGCTGATTGATAGATTCTCGATTGAGCTGATAATCGATAAGCGTGGGTCGGTATTCTCCAAAATTACCGATCTGCGGATCATACCACTCACTGTCTACACCTCTAAATGAGTTCTGAGCACTTACTCCCACCATAACACCTAGACGATCGCTAAATAAGCGCCCTCCTGTTGAAAGAGAGGCAATAAAATCAGGCATGGGACGAATAGTTTCTATCACGCCGTTGGCGGTGGTAAAATCTTCGGCTGTAGCATTATATTCTGGTCCAAATCGATCATAAGGACTCAAGCGATCTACCACCCTATAGTCGTACTGCTGAAAGCCCCGAATGCTATTGATTTGGTTATGGCCAAGCTGAAAATCAGCATCGAGCACAAAATCTTCCGGTGCTGACTTCATCACCATATTAACCACACCTCCTATAGCATCGCCTTCCATATCGGCTGTTAAGCTTTTACTTACCTCTAGTCGCTCCAACATTTGAGCGGGAAAAATATCCAGAGGAACGTATCGATTCTTATTATCGGGACTAGGGATTTTAATGCCATTGACTAAGGTGTAATTATATCTTTTGTTCATACCCCTGACTATAGCATACTGAGGGTCACCACTTGCATTGCGCTCTAAACTTAAGCCAGAAACACGCTGAACCACATTGGCGACTGTAATATCAGGTGACAATTCTATTGCTTTAGAAGAGACCACATTGACCGTATTTTCAGCATTTTTTTCGATTGAGCGAGCTTCCAATTCACTACCTCGCATCGCCTGACCTACGATCAGCACCTCTTGCAACTCGGACTCAGATTCCTTTAAGATTATCTTAAAATAGGGATTATCTTGACTTGCTAAATCGATAGCCTGATGATGAGATGCATAACCTACAAATCGAACCGTTAGACTATACTCCCCTAAGGCAACGTTAGGGATACGAAAACTGCCATCGAGGCCTACAATTGCATAGTGGGTAGTACCTGCAAGTTGAACGGTAGCCCCGATAAGACTTTCCCCTCTGGTGTCAGTTACCTCACCTTTAACAGTAACATATTTATTCGTTGCTTTTGCTTGGGTCATGCTTAGCAGCATGAAAACAAATAGATAAAGTAGTCTCATAAATCGCCCGTGTTTATATGTTTGCAAAGGTGATCATGAGATGTGATCTGAATATTAGATCCGTATTATGATAGCATTAGGTATGAGACAAAAGAGCACTCTATTGGTTACAAAAGCTTAAACCAAACTAAAGGAAATGATATAATCAACTAAAAACCAATTGTTTGCACATTAAAATTAAGTTAAGCTAGCTACAGCGCTTTATCTTTCCGCTTGAAGTCCACTTTGTTATATCACGCTGGATTTAGTGTACGAACCACAACACGCTAAATTGGTCATTGAGATAGCTTAAAAGGTATATATGCTTATCAATAAAAATTAAAAGGGTCATCCCTTAAAAAAATCCATAACTGAAAAACTTTTCTCCAAAGCTTATAGGTATCATCACCCCAGCATCAGGGGTTTTTTAAATAACTCTTGGCGATTAAGAAAATAGTAAGCACTTTTACGAATGTAACTTGTTTCAAAATTCATCAAGCCCAAAGAGGTTTGGCAGAGATGCCGATTAATAAGGAATCGTGTGAAAATCACGAACTGTCCCGCAACTGTAATTAACATTAAGTTTTCACCCTTGTGTACCATTGTTTTCATCAAGAAAATGAGAAGGTCGGTGAAAATGTTATAAGTCAGGAGACTTGCCTATTTGGAATTGACAAATGCCCTCGTGGATTGGGGTTAGCGTCAGGTTAGATGAGCTCATATTAGGTATTCCTTTAATATAAAAAAGGAAAATGACTATTTGTGCGTATTCTTCCTTAGCATTTATCCCTACCCTACACAGAGCATTGCGAAGTATTGAAGCTATTTTGTTCAATTCTTTTAAACCCTTAAGTGCAATGCAAAATCAAAACTTTGGCTATCCGAGGATAGATAGCCCGCCTGAACTGACAAAGTCCGACCGATTATTCCGGATAGGCAAGCCCCAGAAGGTCTTGGAAAAAGAAAAAAGTAGATCAACCTTAGACACTTACTTTACCAAATCAAGAGACCATCATAAAGAAGACCTTAACATCATGCCACTGGACTTGAAAAAATGGTTTTTCACCAGCTCCATTTTTCTTATTTCTGAATCCCAAAAAGATCCAAGCCTTGAAATTTTTAAATTGAGCTATTGGAATAGAGTTATGAAGGGTACCAATAAGACATTGGTGGTTAAGCCATTGCCATTGATTGTGTCTTCTTTTAAATCCACACGAAGAGAAAGGGGAAAGCCCAAACTTCTTTAGCTTAATCATTCGAAATGCTCCCTCCAAAGTGTATTAAAGTACTGAAAAGACCATAAATACCAGATTGCAAAAATGTGATGAAATGAATCCTATCTGACTACTGGTATAAATGAGCAAGAATAAGAAAGGTGCTTTTAAAACTTGAACATAGAGATTAGTTCCGTCTGGTTTTGAATTTAGACAAAGCTAGCATTAGATAATTTTTCTAAGGCACCTAATCTTTTAACTTTTATCAATTTACAATTATGACAAATCAAATGACAATAGAAGAAAAAATCCAAGCCGCTGAAACTAGAATATTCAAAGTGGTTTTCCCTAATACAACCAATCATTATGACACACTTTTTGGTGGAATGGCCATGTATTTGATGGATGAGGTGGCATTCATGACCGCTACAAGGTTCAGTAGAAAAAAAGTGGTAACTGTTTCATCAGGCAGAATAGATTTTAACCATCCAATTCCTGCAGATATGATAATAGAGCTTGTTGGTAAAATTGTGAGGGTTGGTAATACCAGTTTGGACGTAGAAGTAGAAATTTTCATCGAGGAGATGTACGATGACACTAGAAAACAGGCTATAAAAGGAATTTTTTCTTTCGTCGCAATTGACGACGAAAAAAAACCGATCCCTGTAATGTAGTATCCTTTCACAAAAATAGCTGCTCTAAAAGTAAAAGCAACTATGACTCATAAATGGAGCTCTTTAGTTGCTTTTACTATTTCAATGCTTTACTTCTATTAAACCCAGAATATGCATTAGAATTTCTATTCCGAGCTAAAAATACTTCAAAATCAAACGCTTCGCTGCATTTAACGCCTTCACCATAGCGGTGCTATGCCTTAGTCGGTAAATACTTGATTTTCTCGTATTTTTGGATCTCATAACGAACCCTAACACATAATCAGGGTTAAAAAATGGTTTCTAAAAATTTCCTTATTCTTTATGTTACCACCTAGCCAAGCTTGAGCACAGAAACTGAACAGATAGTTTCCAAAGTGAATTAAATGTTTACCCAGGCCATGAAGTAGTGACTACAATTCAAGTCAGAACTGTATGAATTAACTTACCCAGTGTGAAGCTTAAAACACTCCTAATTAGCATTGAAATGATAAGTGCACCATGTATGTCTTGCTTATGACTATTACTATTATCCCAACATTAAAAATGTAGTACAAGAAGCATCAACACTTATTTTTTATAATAAACATTAGGTAATCGATATCTACATCCAAGCTTTTTCATGCTTCTCTATTTGATAAAGTAAATAGTCTCTCATTTCAGATGCAGTAGATAGATCAAGGTATGGTAAAATCATATACCCCCCTGCAGTTTTCAACTGCAATTGATAAAAGCCAAAAATCAATCCGATAGGGCCTCGACTTAAGGTGACCTCTTGGATTTTTTCATACTTTGTAAATACAGTTTTCATTTCAAAAAAGGCTTTAGTTAACCTAATGCCATCAGGATATCTAATAACGCCATAAAGCTGATAGCTCCTAATATGAAATATGAGCATAAGTAACCAAACTAAGCTGAGTGGCCAATTAATCAAAGCGTTCTGAAAAACAAACATCACAGCCAATGCAACAGCCGTGAGAAAGAGCATCCCTATGATCAAATATTTTTTTCTGTAGGGATGTATCTTGATCAAATCTTCACTTACTCCATCAGGATCAGCAGAGCGATAAAGCCTCATCCACTCACCGTAATGTTGCTGATTGATGCCGGGCAGCGTGACCTGTCCTTCCCCCTCATACTCGCTGCCCCCCACCTGACTGAGTTGCAGACTCATAAAGTTGAATAGTTTCTGAAAAGGGTTTTGAATCACAGTGACTAGTTGTATCCTAGAAAGCTTCATTTGTGTTTCCCTAATTCTGAAAAGTCCATGCTTCGCCTTAATATTGTGATTATTCTGCACCAAAATGTATCGATTGTACTTCAAAAATATCCTGATAGCAGAAATCAAAATACTTATAAGTAAAAACCAAAGAAGCACCTTTAGCCAAAGTGCCAAAGACATTAAATCAAATGAACGCTCTTCGATTTGTTCAATAAAATAATCGTCCAGCTTAAACTGATCATTGAACTGAGGCAAATAAAAAAGTAAGGCCAGTAGATAGGTGGATGTTTTGAGATGATTCTCCGTAAGTCCTACTAGTAAGAGCCTTCCAAAGCTCAGCTGATGAGAAAACTTGGCAGTTTGCAATTTACTTTTCCATTCGCTTTCAATTTGATCTGCCGCACTTGAATTATCCTCAGCTTTTTCTGTGAAACTTGTTCTACCCTCATCCCTACTCGTACGCTTATCAAGTTCATCTTTAAGAGCTAGTGCCACTTTTGGTTCGATTGCTCTTAAAAAAACCTCTTCTGTTTTGCTACCAGCACTATCTATCTTTACTTGATAAACTTCTAAAATCTGATGCCAAAAGCCTTGTTCTAAGGAAACAGACTGTATGCGGTCGTAGGGAATGCTGGTCTTTTTAAAGGTAAAAAACCATTGTTGAACAATGAACTCCTTTTCTTCAAGCCTGAATCTAAAAAAATAAAAATAAGCTATGCCCAAAATGAAGGCTAATATGATGACGATCCCAAAACCAATGAGGGTCGTTTTAAGTCTTTCTGGCGTGAAGTTGATGAACAATGGAATCAGGAGATACCATCCAAATCTCAATGCATATCGGAAAAATAGTGCCCCACTAGTAAACAGGGCAATGGGTGAAAGGCGCTGTGGACTACTCCAGATAATATCCTTCATAAGCTAATTGCTTGATCTGAGCTTAAACCTTCATTTTTATCAAGTGGGCTTTCTCTTTCAGTTTGCTGTTGATCTGCAACTTTGAGATCCTTCACTTTATGGAGTAAATACTCCTTCAAGTCTTCAGCTTTTTGCTTCTTTAAGCCTGGTAAATGTAAGTCAGCCTGTACTCCTCCCGCGGTGTATACATTGATATGAGCCAACTTAAAAAGACCTTCGAGGGGACCTTGACCCAAACTAACATGCTGGATTCTATTGACGGGCACGGTGGTCATAGCGTAAAATATCTTTCCTTGCTCGTAAGAGATGTCTTGATCACGCAAAAGATATTTTCGAGTAGGAAAAACAGCAATGGTTATAACCACTCTTATCAATATGATAGGCACCAAAACTGCAAGTGCAATCAAGCCCCATTTCATGGCGAATGCATTGTCGATTTGATAGACAATAAACCAAGCTCCATGTATAATCAGCAACTCAAAAAATAGCTGAATCAAAAGAATCTTAAGGTAGTCTTTCTCTATCGGCTCAGTGGGTATACCTTCAAAGCTGGGGATTGAATCGCTTAGTACTTGTGCGTTTTCAAAATTGTTATCTATTTCTTCCATTTAAAAGTGTGCTACTTGCTATTTAAACTCAAAGATGGCCAATTTTTCTAAAGCTAGCTCCCTCTTTTTCTTTAAATTATAGGATTTCCTATTTTGGCAGCATTCGGTATACGAAAAAACTCTAAACTTGAATATTCCTCAACTTCATTTAAATACAATTTATAGTTTTAGCATTATTGATACTTATTTTAGTATGGACCACATCAACTCATTAGTCTACCCATAAAATTTATAATTTAATGATTTGAGTGCACGGGTTTTAATCAAAAATAGTGAAAATGCTTGCGCTTAAATGTCTGAGATCGGAATTTTTCAGCTAGCCCAAAGCATTATCGAGATTCGTAAATCGTAAGTAGTATTTATTTGAAAAAAGATTAAAAGCTTAAAATAAGCTTCTTAAAATATATCTTCTTTTACATCAAATGAGACATGCGAAGCTTGTGCCGCATCGAATCTGCAGTAATTGGGACTTTTTAAGCACGCTCCACCTATACCGCCGGTACAGGGTGAGAAAGGCTAAAACCTGACAAGCAAGTAAATGAAGCTTGCTCATCCCTCGCAAAAAAATAGTACTCAATTAAATAACCCAATGAGTAGCGGAAGGAAAATTTCACAGGAAGCTTTCATGGGTAAAATGAACGGTCTGCCGAAGGCAAAGCACAGACCTCTTTGACCAGCCCCCATCGATTTGTTAATTGCCATTTGAGAGGTAATAAAATTCAGCTAGAAATAACAAAAAAGAGTTTTGTAAATGGATAGGAGTTCAGGCAGATCTAAAAGTATGCTAACCTTTATATAATTATCATAAGGCTTGCTGAAAAAGTCACCAGCACAACAGAATCGAAGTGATACAAGCTTTTTCTATCCAAGGGAAATAGACTAAATTTTATAAAGCCTATTTCAGATTTTAAGGTCTTTTGAATACAATTAGCAATTATGTTTAAAAATCGCGAAAGTGCTTGGGTCCAAGCTTCTAAATGTAGGCTTTAGATATTCTGATCACTTTTGCTTAAAAGCTAAGTACTAAATATAATTGATGAACTCAAACTGTATAAACTATTCATCAATCCTTTAAAAGCCTGCCTTATTTCAAATCAAGATATTCATAGCCTACTTTCTAGTAGCTTGAGATAAGAGGTATACGTCTAACTGTAGACGCCTACTAGATTCATGCCTACCCTAAACGAGAAAAGGCTGCCTAATATCAGCAGCCTGCCTCCTAGCTCTAAGTAATAAAGCCTCTTTAAACCCGAAATATGCATTAGAATTTCTATTCCGAGCTAAAAATACTTCAAAATCAAACGCTTCGCTGCATTTAACGCCTTCACCATAGCGGTGCTATGCCTTAGTCGTTAAATACTTGATTTTCTTGTATTTTTAGCTCTTATAACGAACCCTAACGCATAATCTGGGTTAAATTTGGACTTTCAGATCTATTGTGATGGATCCGTTTATTCCTGGGCTGATGTCTGTTACTCTTATCAAACCGACTTTACTGGCTCTACCATTTTCAGCATCAAGCCTAAATGCTACAACAGCGCCAACTTCGAGATTGAAGATTTCTTGGCCACTACTTGTATCAATACTAGGAATAGTGGCTGGATCAGCCGCTGCTAGTAGTTGTACTTCATCATTAATCGCATTGAAATCTGATTCACTCACTATACGAGGGGCAAATCTTGTACTATTTTTGATAGGGAAGTTACTAATATTCGCGGAAGCTAAGCTGAAAGTAACCGCAGTAACTTCACTGTCAATAGCTCCTAATCCTGCTTGAATTCCGGTGGCAGTACTAAAGAAATAAGTAAAATCAACAGATGCTGAATTTTCTCTGGCATCTGAAATATTTCGTTTCACATCTTCAATAACACTGTAGAAGCCAGCTTCACGGCTATTATTCTGAGCTACAAATACCAGTTGAGTTCTAGAATCGATAGCTGGGGCGGTGGTAATGATGTTGAAGGTTTGAACAGCGATATTACCCAAGTCATCGCTTACTTCTAGAGTGACCGGGGTTGTATTTACCACAGATGGTGCATCGATGGTGAAAGTCACCTTAGTGTTAGCCAATACCTGATCATCTTCACTATCATTCTTAGTGATCGTCTCATTAAGGTTATTACCCCCGACAAGGCGGGCAGTAGCAAAACCTGCGGGAGCATTGATCGCTAAGATAACATTGATCTGCGTTCCAACCATCACCTCCACATCACCGCTAGCATTCAAACTTGGCTCGGTTGTAAAAGTAAAGGTAACACTCTCTGGTAGAGCTTCTTCGTCATCTTCAGAGCATGAGGTGAAAAATACAAGAGCTGTCATGATAATTAAAGACAAGCTGCTTTTCAAAAGCATTTTCATGAGTAATATTAAGTTAATTTAATAAGTGAATCGGATTTTGACGCAAAACACATAAGGATGACAAAATTAAGCATGAGTCATGCGTTTTTTTTAAAAATTATTTTGAAGAAGGTAGATGTCTTCATGAAAAATGCTGAGGTATTTCTAATCAGTAATTTAATTGTGATGGCTACTTTTAATGTCATATATCCAAAGTCGGGACTTAACTATCATCATTCAATTGGCTAAGCTACCAAGCACATCAAAAAAATAGCCCGCTCAAAAGAACAGGCTATTTTGCTTCATTGAAAAAACTTCATTCAATAGATGAAAGAATCAAACATCTGATTTATTGATTGGAGGTCGCTGCTCCTGGCATATCTTCTAGGCTGATATTCTCGCCAATAGTCAAAGTAGGATTACTTCTACCATATATAGCAAAATCACCTCTTCCTCTTATAAACTTAGCATTGTCAATATTCAATCTACCTCCATTGACCAAAACAGAACAACGTACCGCACCGCTAGTAATCACATTAGCTCCTGCATTTTGAATCTCAACATGACTAATCGTATTTCCACGATTACTTGACACAAAAATACCATTCCAAAAACCCTCGAGGTCCTCTCTACCGACGATCCGAATAGGATTTTCTAATGTACCTTCCCACTTAATAGCACCGGTACCTTGTGATCCACCGTTTGAACGTAAGATTCCATCACTTCCCATTACAAGTATGACACCGGCTTCAATCACCCATTCAGGTCCGTTGGTAAATGCACCCCCTAAATGATATGGCACACCAAGATTTTGCCAAGTGATAACATCTGCATCACTACCGGCTAAGGGTGTCAAAGCATTATTGTTATTAATTCGATCATTGTCATTTCCGGTGTAGTCTGACTCCTTATCCAAATAATGGAAATGCCGTGGCACCGCATTTACAGGGAATTCATTGTTCTTATAATCATTGTTCACATGAGTTAAATTACGAATCCCCCCTCCAGTCACAATGTTCAAATCAAGCCCCGCATTTTGTGCATTGGTTAGTAGAGCGTTTTCCATATGCAAAGCAGCTCCATCTGCATGCATGACCACCATGCCTCTATGGTTACCATTATTAGCACCACCATCGCTCAAATGAACACGGTATAATTTGTTATCAGGATTAGAAGTTGAAAAGTTGATTCCCCTCCAGTAGCCTTTGGTAGCTTCTCTACCCTTTATTTGAATCATGTGCTCCTCCGTACCTTCGGCAGTAAAGCTTGCATCATCGACGATAGCCCCAGAAGAATTTTCACGCATTTCTATGATTACTCCTGGCATTACCGTCATATTCGCGGTTCCTCTTACTCTGAAAAAACTCGGCACATAATAATCAACCATGCCGCGAGGAGTAGTACGTTCGAGCACGATGTCCTCATCAAAGTTACCTTGCAGCTCAACCGGCTCTGCTTCTACTTCTACCTGAGTAGTACTCGATTTTTCCTCAAACTCCGTACTAGCAGTAAGACGGAATACGTATGCTCCTACCTGCTGCGGTCTGAATTGAGCCACCGCTTGATCAATATCGATAAATTCCTCCTCATCTAAGAACTCATCACCCGGAAAGCTTATCACCTCCCATGAGTAAGTGATCGGCAAACCTTCATCGTCGCGTGTTTCACTGCCGTCCAAATGTACGATCGTATTGTAATCCACAACTTGATCGGATCCCGCATCGACAAAAAGTGTCTCCTCTCGATCTGGTTCTTCTTCGAGGATTGGCTCAGGCGAATCATCATCTGAACATGAGAAAAAAATAAAACCAAAAAACAGCACTGGCATTAAGGCCACATAAAAATAAAAGGATCTCTTTTTCATATCGTATAAGATTTTGTTGATAATACTCCTTAATCTTCAATTATAGTGCCTCGAAAAGGATGATCCATTGACAATTAGTGTTCAATCGTTTTGGGATAGTATCTGCTCTCCTCCAACTAGAAAGCCCTAAAACTAATGGAGGATATTTGGAGTATTTCAAATGATCTAATGTGCTCTATAAATTGAAATGCTGATTAAGCGAGCGTAAATTTTTATCAAATCGATGTGTGTGAAGGCATAAACCCTTTTCAATAATCGCAATAAGATTAAGGCCTCGATACGATTGTAATAGAAATCATCACCATCCAAATTACGTGAGCATTACTACAGTTTTACATATTCATTAAGCTATTCCTAATGTCATCTGGCGACATTCCAGAGGGAAGATGGTACCTATTTTTGTCAAAAAATAAACCAAAATCTTCCTATCAAATGAAAACAAAACTACTTATCATGCTGATGGCAATAAGTATGGGGCTTAGCAATCCTATATTTTCCCAGACAGCCTCCGGGTCCTTTTTTGGAACCGCCAAGTCTTCCGATGGTACTCCATTGCCGGGAGCTTCAATTGTAATTAAAAATGAATCCACCGGATTTACAACAGGGGTGGTAACCAACCTAGATGGCCGATATCAATTAAGTCAACTTCCTCTCGGCGGACCATACAGCTTATTAGCCTCTTTCGTAGGGGAAGGAAGCTTAGAAAAAAGGGGATATCAACTAAATCTAGGTGATCAAACGAGGGTAGACTTCGAGCTTAGCGAAACTCAAGAACTAGAAAGTGTGATTATCACAGCTTCAGACTATGCTCCTAATCGTACTTCGCCTATTGGATCAGCGACTCGACTAGGAATTACAGAAATGAAGCATATGCCGACCAACGGTAGAAGCTTTCAGGATTTAGCGAGCCTAGCTCCCACCACCGGACCGGGAGGGTCATTGGCAATTGGAGGTACAAGAGTCAGCTCTACAGCCATAACACTAGACGGAGGTAATCAGCGATTTATGATGAATGGTGGCTTAATTTCTCAATATACAGTATCTATGGAGGCTATTAGAGAGTATGAAGTAACTACCCACGAATATTCCGTGCTAGAAGGTAGGCAAGGCGGTGGATCTGTCAATGTGGTAACTAAGTCAGGAACAAATAAACTTGAAGGAAGTGCATTCTTTTACAATCGAAGCAACTCGCTCACGGCCAATGAAGACTATTTAGGGCGGCCTATTAATGATTTTAATATCAACCAATATGGCTTTTCATTGGGCGGCCCTATCATTAAAGACAAATTACACTTTTTCACGGCTTTAGACTTTGAGGATCGATCAGAGCCTTTCGCAATCATTGATGTGAGAGATTCGCAGACAGAGCGTGCAGAACAGATCACCCAAGCACAACTCGATCGATTTATTAATATATTAGAGAGTCAGTATGGATTAGACCCTGACCGTCAGCAATACGGACTATTTAATCGTAAGCCAACGAATAGAACAGCATTTATACGCCTTGACTGGCAAATTAACCCTACTCACAAGTTGACCTTCCGAAATAATATGTTTTGGGGAGAGAATGAGTTTGTAGTTGGTGGCGATCAAACAGCTTTAGCTGATTCAAGAGGAGACCTTGAAATATTTGGGCTCAATTCTCAGTTAGCTCTTCGCTCGTCTTTCTCACCACGATTTAATAATGAGCTAAAACTTCAGTATTTATCAGCACAGCGCAATTTCGTAGCGCGATCTTTTGCCCCTCGAGGGTTCGTTGGTATCGAGTCCTTTCAAGAGGATGGTACCCGTCTATTTCGACAGTTTCAGTTCGGAGGAAACCGCATAGCACCAGAAGAACAAGGCGAACAGCAAATTCAATTGATCAACACCTCATTTTTGCAAACGGGAAAAGTATTCTGGACCTTCGGCACTGACAATATTGTTACTTTCACCAATACACTCAACACCAATGAACAGGGAGGTTTATTTCAATTTGCCTCTTTAGAAGACCTTGCAAACCAGTCTCCCTTTCAATATTCGCGTTTAGTGCCTAACAATCCAGAGGGTCGATATACACCTAAACTACAACAAACAGCTTTAGATCTTTCAGCTTTTGTCCAGGCTGATGTCAATTTTAATTCAAAGCTAAGCGGTACTTTTGGTTTACGTTGGGATGCTACTGTATTTGCTACCACTCCCGAATTTAACCCGTTGGTAGAACAGGAATTGGGTCGTAGAACTGACGTAGTAGCTAGCGATTACAACAACATCCAGCCACGCATGTCACTTGTATATGACTTCAACGAAGATCAGCGTAATGTTCTAAGACTTGGAGTTGGAGGATACTCTGCCAACATTGTACATTGGGCTCAATTAAGTAACATCTTGCAATCAGGAACACAACTCACCGACATATTGCTCACTGGAGATGATGTCCCAATACCAAATTACCCTGAATACATCGCTAACCCATCTAGTGTTCCTGGAGTGCCCGCCGGTGGGCAAGGAAGATCACCCTATATCAACCTTATCGGAGAAGATTTTGAAGCACCCTATACATGGAAAGGAAATATAGCCTATCGCCGCTTTTTGACTGACCACCTTTTTGTTGGGGCTAATGTATACTACGCCAGAACCCTCAATAACTATCGATATCAAGATCTTAACTTAAGAGAAGACTTTGCCGCCAGACTGCAAAATGAAGGAAACCGCGGCATATATGCTAGCCCAGAGGATATTACACTCGCTAACCCTGAATCACCAAGAGCCGTGGTCTATCCTATCAATCCAAGCCTAGTCAATGCAAACCCCAATTTAGGAAGAGTACTAGAACTTAACGGCGATTCTGATATTTGGCAAAGAGGCTTCATTTCAGAAATTGGATATCTATTCCCATCAGGTGGTAGCATCAATGCCACTTATACCTGGAATAGAACAGAGGACAACAATTCTTACAACTGCTGTATTGCACGAACTTCAGTTTTGACAGCCATTATTGACGACCCAAGAGATTTGGTGGCCAATAGAGGAGGGGCAAACACTGATTTTAGACATAAAGTTGTGGTTTTCGCTACCACACCAAGCTATAAAAATATGCGCTTATCATTTAGATATGTTGCCCAATCAGGTACCCCGTGGTCTCCTTTAGTATTTGGTGACATTGTAGGAGATGGAGCAGGACTCCTCATTAATGCAAACAAGCGCGCATTTGTATTCAACCCAGAAACGATATTAAACAACCCAAATGCAACACCTTTCGAACTAAATATGGCACAAGGAATGCAAACTGTACTAGAAAATCCCAATAATATCGCTAGGGACCTCTTATTGGATAATTTAGATGATTTCGCACCAAGAAATGAAGTCTACAATCCATTTTGGCACAATGTAGACGTGCGCTTCACTTATGCTATCGATCAAAAATTATTCCCTAGATTAGGTAAAAACAGCTTAGAGTTTATTGCAGAAGCCTTTAACTTTCTTAACTTACTCAATAGCGAATGGGGTGGAGCTCCTATAGTGCCAGGTAGTAACCAAGTGCTACTACAAACACTAGGGTTAGATCCATTCGCTTTAGAGCAAGGCAGAACACAATATGCATATAATGTCAACCAGACATTCGGGGAGACCATTAGAACAAACCCTCCTTATCAAATACAACTTGGCTTAAGATATACATTTTAATTACAAAAAATTAATGCAGTAGGCAGTATGCAATAAAATAAGACTCGAATATTTATTCGGGTCTTATTTCATTTAGCTAAATGAACTTTAGCTTAACTAGTTTAGCAGTACCTAAAGTGCTCATCAAATAAGATCGTAAGTAGAATAGCCTTACTACTATTCCTACCACAAAACCTAGTATAAAAAATATTAGATTGGATGCTTTTTAGATGAAATTGGTCCATTTGTACATAGGAAATTATGCTTACCCGCATAATCACATCAATAGATATACGCCTTAAAAAGACACAAAGGTTATGCTGTGACATCCTTAAAGGGCTAAGAGGTATGCTGCTTTCTATTTCTAACAGGGCTTCACCCTGTGCTTTGCTATATCGCGACTTCAGCACTTTTAAACATTTATACTTCCTTAGAAATTTAAGGTGAAAATAAGCGAATATGCATACAGGAAATATGTAGTTTTACTATTTGGAGGCCTAATCTCTAAAAATTTTATATGCTCAGCAGCTATCCAATAAAACTGAGCGAATTGGTCACTACCTAATGAATTTCATCAAAGTCAATTAAGATGAAATATCGCAATACAAGAGAGATGTGTATTAGCTCGATTTTACGATAATGTTTCTAAATAATTTCACCCTACGCTAACATTTTGGTTATCTGCGACCTTAGAATATTACAACTTGTCGCTCCATATTTTAGACCATTTTCCACGATAATTGGTAGCTACCTCAAGCTTGTGCCATGCTTTTTGTAAACTGACTGCTACAATCTCACAAATAGGAATAAGACTTTATGCTTTACTTGTACATCAACTATTATAATAATAAGGATGCTCAAGTATTGCCTTAATTTAGGCATACTAATACAATCAATATTTCAAATCAACAAAGATTATCACTCCTAAGATCGCTTATAACTTTTACCTATGAGAAGCTTTGAATACTGCATTTATTAGCAAGAACAACAAGCTTTAAACACAATTTACTGGGGTAAGCCTTGCAATAGTAAGTAGCTTATTGGTATCCTTAAGACCATTTAATTGTGTAGATCCATTCATTACAACTAGTACTAAATAAAAATGTAATACAAGATTAACAATTTGTAAATCAAACCTAGATCAGGAAAGCCTTAT
Organism: Cyclobacteriaceae bacterium; assembly: GCA_020832375.1. Classification (GTDB taxonomy): domain Bacteria; phylum Bacteroidota; class Bacteroidia; order Cytophagales; family Cyclobacteriaceae; genus JAFIEW01. The sequence goes on along the minus strand of JAFIEW010000002.1, from coordinate 91,308 downwards.
TTTGTAGTACAATCAACCTTTGAACCCGGATTACGCGTTAGGGGTCGTTATGAGAGCTAAAAATACAAGAAAATCAAGTATTTAACGACTAAGTCATAGCACCGCTATGGTGAAGGCGTTAAATGCAGCGAAGCGTTTGATTTTGAAGTATTTTTAGCTCGGAATAGAAATTCTAATGCATATTCCGGGTTGAATATTCATCTCATTCTATAAAACCATGCAACTGGAATTAGCACACATAATCAAACAATTTCTCGCAGACGGAGAAAAAAAATCTATTATCCCTCTCAATGATAGTAGAAGTGTAGAAAATGAAGGAATGATTTATATAAACCAAGGTTTGGCAAAAATCTTTGCTGTGGATCAAAAAGGGGATGTTGTAAATACAGACTTGCTCCTTAAAGGAGAAATATATCAGATCAAACCGACAGATTATCCTTGCAATGACTTGTTTTATGTAGAACCCATGAAGCTCTCAGAAATACTCTATCTCCCTAAGAGTGGTATACCTCAAGTGAACAATATCTCAGATATGCTGAATCTTTTTTTACGTGAGCGTCTCAATAGAATCCATCGGCAAAAAGTAAGAAACTATGGCTTGACACTAAAAGAGAGACTCTTAAACTTTCTTTACGACTTCTCCCTAATATATGGTAAAATGGTAAATAACTGTATCGAATTTCCCAATTTCTTTACTCATTACGATTTATCATTAATCTTAATGAGCTCAAGGCAGAGTATTTGTAAGCTACTCAAACAATTAAATGAGGAAAAAGGCATTATCTACACACGATATAAAATCCGAATCCCCAATCATATCATGACTAGCCTAGAACCTACATCAAAAGCATACAGCAACTATTTAAAAGAATTGTCATCGTTCAACTCCACCCCTCTTATTACAAATGAAATGGACAGTTAAATCGCTGTATAAAGAAATAAAGGGGCAAAAAACATAAAATCAAACAACTGAATCTTATAGCTCCACTAGTTGATAAAAAACTTCCCGATTACAATTATGGATCCTTTCCAGTAAATATCGCTCGATGAAAATTTTAGAACCCTGTATCTTTTGCCTTAATGCCATTCGTACAAATTTAATACATGAGGAATTTTCAGAATAGTTTTAACTACCTGTAATCATTTTGATACCACTTAAGCGTCGCTTGGGTTTTAAATGGGCAATTTGAAATCTTAATTAGCTCGATTTGAGAAAGCCTTCCTGACATAATAACCACCATAATAGAGACTGAAGATAAGCTGCAAATGATCAACCGTTTAGCTTTTTTCGGCAAGCTTTTGTAGTATTTGGCTTTACCCGGATTATGCGTTAGGGTTCGTTATGAGAGCTAAAAATACAAGAAAATCAAGTATTTAGCGACTGAGGCATAGCTCCGCTCTGGTGAAGGCGTTAAATGCAGCGAAGCGTTTGATTTAGAAGTATTTTTAGCTCGGAATAGAAATTCTATTGCATATTCCGGGTTTAAGTCCCCTTGACTTGATGTATACTCAAAACAAATAGCCTCCCTTCAATTCTATATTACATCGTACTACACCTAAAAAACAAAACCATTTTTTAATCTATTTTAAATACAATTGCTTAGTTTAGCATCATTTATGCTTAGCTTTTAGCATAGATCAACTATACCCATAAGTCTACCTATAAAATTGAATTACCAAGCGGTGACCTTTTACCCATTGATTACATATACCGCCAGTAGAAGATGAGAAAAATTAAAGCTGACAAGCCTGCTAATGAAGTTTGCTCATCCCACGCTAAGAACCAGAATATAAAAAACCATAAACCCAATGAATCGCTTTTCTCGTTTCACTCCAACAAAAAACCTAAATCGCCGACACCCATTTATGCCTACGCTCTGGTGGTTGAGTTTAAGTGTAATGATATGTTTTCAAATAAAGACACATCAACTTAACGCTCAAAGCCCAGCATGGCTGCAATCTCAATATAGGAAGGCGACATATCCTTCCGAGTCCTTCCTTGTGGTGGTAGATAGTATCAAAATTGGAAGATTTCGCTCAACACAGCAGGAAGATATAGAGGGGCTACGTAAGAAGCTTTATGAGAAGATGGCTCAGCAGATCAGTACTCAGGTTTCCTCTAATACAAAGCAAGAAGTAAGGCAGGAAGGGACTGCCGGTAAAGAACAGTTATTTGTGTCTTTTCAATCTTCTACTGAAATTAAAACAGAGGTTCGGCTCACGGCTCATTATACCGATCACTACAGACAAAGAAAACCCTCTCAGCTTAAAGGCATCTTGGTAGTGGATCGCGAAGCACTGGCTAAAAGCCTACTTTCTGTTGCAAGGCAGCAACTTAAAGGGCTCGTCAATCGCATGGAAGTTTATGCCTCCGAAAACCGAGTAGTAGAACCCTCTGAGCTTGAAAGCGATTTCAACGCTATCGACCAAGGACGAAATGTAGCTTTTCAACTTAGGCCTATACAAGATGAGGACTATTCTGTTTACCTCAATAAATACAACCGCCTACTTGCTTCTATCAAAAGCTCAGAAAATCAACGAAACTATGAAGCTTACCTGCAAGCGGCAAAGATGGAATATGAGCGAGGCAACTTTAACCAAGCATATGGTATGCTACAAAAACTAAGACTACTTCGAACGAAGAATCAAACCGTGCAGGAACTATTGGAATCAGTGAAAAGAGACTATACCCAAGATGTGGTACGTGAGCTAAACCGAAATATTAGCACCGGAAATTACCACCTAGGATTACAACTGGCTAATGAATTTTCTTTACAAATCAATGATCAGCAAGTCAACCAACTTAAGGCGCAGTTACGTCAAAAGCAGTTTGATAAAACAGACATTGCCATTCAGTTGGATTTATCGAAATCAGACTTAAGAGCGGCAAAGCTCAAGTTTAAACAACTAGAAAACTTTGCAGATGTAAACCCAAGCCGCTACAATACCCTCAGTGATGCGATACTACAGTTAGAGACCCGACTAGAAAGACAGCAAGTGGAGATCTCCTACGCCCAATCGAACTATCTTCAGGCTTGGCAAACACTTAATCGACTTGAAAATCGCTATGGCCGAATCGATGAGTTCAAAAAAATTCGTAAAAAAACAGCATTCCAACTCTATAAAAAGGATTTAAAAGAGCTAAAAATGACCCGCCCAAAGCGCTACTCCATTCAATTGGGTATAGAGAGCATGACCGACCCACAGGAGGAGCTGGGTAATATCGACTACGATAACCCTTTTTCACTAGCTTATTCCTTTGGTCTGTATCGAAAATTCAATATCACCGAGCGCATTAGAGCAAGTGGGTACGACCGCTCTCTTTCAGACTTTGTAGGGGTAAAATACCGTGTGATTGATCATGGCAATCGGTTTGCGTGGAATGCTGATAGCATACCTCAGATCGGCGGCGAGGAGCGATTCGTGTCAGAGATCGGCTTAGACATGGTGCTTATCAATATTTTTCATCTTGAGGGTGGAATGAGGATGTCCGACTTAATGCCCAGCCTAAATCCCGACTTCTATTATGCCAGCTTAGGCCTACATATTCCCATCGAGATGTTTGCCGTTCGGATGGGCCTTCGCTACGAGTTCGACACTGACCAGTATCAGTCCTTTGCTGTACAAGCCGCTTTACTCCTTCGGTTTGATTTCCGCCGGCAGATCCGTAAAAAAGATAAAAAAGGCATCCGTATGAAATATGGGATATGAGCCATGCAATTTGCCAAACTCCAGCCAAAGTGCTTGTTATAAAAGTACAGAAAAAGAGGTAATAACCCTTTATTCAAAAGGGTGCAGCTGCCTGTGTGCTATTATAAGAAAAGATAGTGTGGAATGAGGATACGACTGAGACTTTGAACTGAAAGAAATAATTACTTTGCATGATCAGAACAACTTATAAAGTCGCCTAAGTCTTGAATAGAAACTATTTGAAAGCAATGCCCCTTGATTATTATCATCAAGTTTAGCGCTACAGGCTTTTATATTGAAACCATCTCTTAGCAACAGAGCTGTCAATGATGGCTAAATAATAAGCTCATTGAACAATAATGAATAAGCTACAAATCAAAAATTTTTCTAAATAATAAAATTCCAATTGTAACCACCTTTCACTATCTTGCAGTATGCAGGATACCGACTACATAGCAGGTATAAGATCGCGTGATCAATCAATAGAAGATAGCTTTTATCGGCTACACTTCCCCATGGCCAAGGCTGTGATGGGCAGAATGGATGGGCAGCGGCTACTCGACTTTGAAGATGTCTACCAAGAGGCAGTTCTGATCTTCTTTCAGAAACTGCAAAACCCTAGTTGGAAAGAAGAGCATTTGACCGCCAAGCTTTCTACCTACTTTATGGGTTTTGTGACTAGAGTGGCTCAAAATCACCTTCGCAAGCAGCTGCGACTACAGGAGCGCATACATTCCAATGGACTCGCTGCGGAACCCTCGGAGATGATGGAAGTATCTTTTGGGGATGAGAATGAAATCGATATCTTTGATTTAGCTGACAGCATCAAGTCGCCATGCGGTGAGCTCTTGAAATCGCGCTACTTGGAAGGGATGGCTTATGATAAGATTGCCATAGCACTAGGCTATAAAAATGCGAACATGGCAAAAAAGAAAAAGGGAGACTGCATGAGCAAATTGCGCAACCGCATGGAGAAATTAAATTTGAAACTTTCTGACTTCTTCACAACATGACAGAGGCCCACGAAGACTTACTCGACCGCTACTTTGCCGGAGAGGCAACAGATGCCGAGCGGCAGGAAATCAAATCTCTTTTAGGGAGTGATGAGGCCTTTGCACGCGCCTATGCGGAGTATGAGTTCGTGATTGAAAGCCTTAAAATGCAAGAAGCGAAAAAAGAACTCAAAAATAGATTTGCCGAATTTCACGAGGAAGATCGATCACAGGAAGACAAAAGTCGTATGCTCATCCCTCGCACACCTAAAAACCCACCGAAATGGTGGTACATGGCTGCTTCCTTTATCCTCTTGTCGGTGGTATTTGTGTATGCAAGTCAACAGTTGGGGTGGATTGACTGGGGTATCAACTGGGGTGGAAATAAGGAAAGCATCGCGGCACCTCATCCCTCGAAAAATAAAGAAAAAACCGATGCTTTGGATTGGGAAGGGCTCACACGGCAAGCAGGCATCCTGGATCACAGGCAGAATAACTTAGTGCAGGGTGCTTTTGGCTTGCGCATGGAAGTACCTGCGGGTGCGCTGCTCGATGCTGAGGGCAAGCACTATCGCGATAGTGTATATTTTCTCCTCCGTGAAATGGAAGAGAGCACTTGGCTAGCCTATCGCGCCAACAACCCCATGGGGTGGCCCGAGGAAGAGGTGTTTGAGGTCTTTTATATCGAATGGTACAATGGCAGCACTGAACTCTCCCCTAACCCGCTATTTCCGCCGCAGCTACTGGTGCAACTGCCCAAATCAGCAAACTATGAGGTGGACATTTACTACGGAAGCCTTGAGCAAGGCAGGATGCAATGGTCCAAAAACAACAGTCGCGCTGATGATGAACTGATAAAGGAGCCGACGGCAGAAATGGATGCCTACCAACGCTATCGCGAAGGGCTGGATTTATTGACGAGGGTTGATTTGTTTTATGAAAAAAAGGGGGATACCTACATTTTTAAAGGCACCGACAGCAAGCGCTTGACGGTTGCATTTGTAGAAGACATTCGCCGCTATGTGGTGCGATATGAGCAAGATCCTAATTTTGCCTCTCGCGTAGCACGAGCTCAAGCCGCATGGAAGCGATACGAAGCCCAAAGAACACTGGTGATCAATCATAAAGCTCAATCAAATGATGATGCTGACGCATCGATCATGCAAGAGCATGCTATCCCTATCTTGCAATCGGGCTGGCAGCTCGTAAGAGTGAAAAGAGCGGAAGATTGATTTTTGGATCCAAAGGCATGCGCTGGTGGATAAAGAGGTAGTATTTTTTGAGGGATGAGGGTTTTAGATCGGTGAACCAAGCTTTGACAATGAAATGGCAATCTTGATCCTGTGATTCTAATAAGATAATGTAAAAAGCCCGAAGCATGTCCGGGCTTATTAATCAAATTTTATAGTGCAGCACACGAGCGCAATGTCATGCAGGGCACTTTGGTAGGGAAAATTTCGCTATTTTTTTTCTATCTTAAAATAGGGTCTCACGTCATGATCATTGAAATATGATTCTATTAGATCTATTTCTTTTGAAGGAACCAATTCCACCAAATTCTTTTTTATTAATGTAGAATCTACTAAATGATCCCAAATTAGGTGGTGCTTTATTTTGCTTTTTGAAGGTTCATCTCCTACCATAAAATACTTACCCTCATTTCCATCGTAGGCCTCAAATGGTTTGATTAAACCAATATAGGAATTAATTTTTTTCTCAAGCATCGCGGGAGTATCATATTCAAATTCTATAAATTGATTTAAAACTGGAATATCGTTTTTCCCCATCATATCTATATGTGTATTGAATAAAACAAAATCGTGCTCGTCCGTTCTTAATTCCACATCTAAATTAACTCTTTTTTGTACTTTAGGTGCGAAGTTCATTTTAACAACTGCAATACCATTAATAGGTCTAATTAGCTCTTGAAGTTTTACTTCTGGTTTCTTAAAAATTATCTTTTCGAATAAAGAATTGAAATTTTCAATTGTCAACTCTACGTTTACTTCTTGTGGATTTGTGAAAGACATTAGATTGTTACTGTACCGAGATAGGTATTCTACATAATCTGCTGATACCTGATTCTCTTGTAATAATTCCTGCTTTTTGTCAGTGAATTTATTATCTAAAGTTTTCAAATATGTCTTTATAAGCTTGAAAGCATCGCTTGAAAAGAGCTGTTTTGCAGATTCTAACTTTTCAGTAGAATAATTAAATAATAGCTTTCCTTCCCCATTAAATAAAAGCAGACCAAAATTAATTCTTTCTTGACCAATAACACTTATGGGGCTATATATGATGCTGTACAAAGTTTTCATTTCTTTAATGTTAATGAAGCAAAAGATCTAAACGTGAATTCAACCTTTTTTAACCACTCTTCCGTGAAAATATTTTTCTGAAGTCTTTTATATAAATCTTGTTTATCGGAAACCCAGTTTTCGGGTATTTCAGTAATTACTTCTTCTAAATTAGTGTAACATTTTCCTACTTTGTTTTGGAAAGATGTACAAATAGACTGTATTAACTTAACTGATATTTCTGAGTTAGGTAATATCCTGCTATATAATGCAGTGTATAACAATGAATCCTCATAGCTTAGTTCATAAATATCTTTATCCAAAAATCCTGAGTTAAATATTGTTTCATGATCGATAGCTATTGGGCTATATTGCTGATTTTTAAATTCAATAAGTATGTTTGTATTATTGTGGTTCCTGTCTTCGTTACTTAACCAACAATCGAACAATGCAATATTCAAAAAATCTTCTTTATTATATTTTTTGAGCTCACTCCTCTCAATACCCGAGGCAAAATTATCCATAAGTTCTGTAACATTAGGAATTAATTTAAATCCTATTATGGGCTTATCTAGGTTTATATAATTCAATCGACCATCTAACATATTTTCAGGAATATGCTCCCGTAACACGTTAATACTTACCATCTCAGGTACTTTTATACCCCATCTTCTGGCAAATCTTTGACCTAAGAACTCTTTGACTAAAATAGTGTCTTTGGGATACCTTGGATATTTACATACATAGTATTCAAAGTCACTTGCCAGAATTAAAAACGGATTACTTCCTGACGTTTTGTATTTTTTTTCAATAGGTGCTATGGAAGTAACCATTCGCATATCCTTACTCACTATTAATATTACTTAATTCCCTCAATTTCTCTCCTAGCGCTACAATATGCTCATTTTTCCAGCCACTGCTACCGCTTAGTTGGTTGCAGATAACAATGAATTGGTTTTCAAATGATGCTATTGCTACATTCCTATCTTTATCTTTTCCGTACTTTCCGATAGAAACTACTTCAAAATTAATACCATTATATATTTCAGACACCTTCATTTGTGCATTTTTGCCCTCTTCCGGGTTTCCTATTGCAAAAACGACCATTTTAAAATCCCTAAAAAATGGATGATTTAATAGTTTTTTCCTTTGATTAATAAGTTTTAAACCGGAATTACTCACAGCAGGGGTAACATTTATTTCAGTAGTGAAGGCTTTGTCGAATAAGGTATTCACCATGTTTTTGTTCCATTTCCTTGTTGTGCTATCATGACAAGAATTGATATCATAAAAAGCATCCGCTAAAATGGAATACTTTGACCAAGTATGATTGCCCTTTCTACCTTCCTTATGGTATTCTCTGGGATTTCTAGGGTCAAATTTAATGTCAAATTCGGCATTTTTGATTATTTTAGACCATTGAAAAGAATTGTTAATACTTTCGAAAAGCATTAATTCAGGGTTAGCAAAAGCATTAAAAGCTTTTTCCTGACCGATAATGAGTAAATCTGAATCCGGATTACCAAAACCAATATAATACGGATTAGCAACTTTATTGAACTTCTCAATTTCCTTGAGCTTCACTTTAATATTTTCCCAGGCCTCAAGCCTTTTTTGTTCGGTATCTATTGTGAAAAACCCATCTGGAAAAAATTTTAATAAATTCTTATCAGTCAAATACTCTTCATAAGAGTCATCATTTGCCAGCTCTCGAATAAGAGAATTTAGTTTTTTGTTCATTATGGTAAGCTAAAGTTTAGAAATATGATTATGGAACTCAACAAGCTCTTCAACTCGGACAGGGCAAACAATCCTCAAAATTGACCAGCTTTCTGCGGAACTCCTGCTTATCAGAAAAATGACGAGAGATGTTACGAGCTACGTCTTGATAGCCTTCCATTCCCTTATGGTGGTAAATGTAGATTTTCTCACAATGCTTATGCTCAAAAACTTGACTCAATAAGGTGCGATCTGACAAGCCGCAAGACAGACCAATGGTGTGCACTTCAAAAGGCTCTGAATCGATGAACTTGAGCAACTTGGCGAGATTTCCATTTCGGATATAAGCAAAGGATTTGAAGTGATTGAGTATGCTGTTCTCATTGAGGTCTTCTATCAACTCGTAATTTTTGTCGCGCTCATCACCGAAACCGAAGACGATCGGATTATCTTCTTTTTTTATCTCGCCATGTATGAAGTTTACTTTTTCTATCTGTTGGTAAATAAAAGGTGTTCGAGTATAGTTGAAGGAGAGGATGTGATCGCTGGCCTTTAGATTCAAATTTTTAAACACCCTTGAAAATTCTTGATTACTGGGCTTTAGTTTCTTGAATTCATTTTCTAAATACCCATGAAGCAGTTCAGCTAATTTCTTAAGATCCTTGTTCAATTGGTTAAGTTCACTAAATTTATTTTCTTTTTTTTCACTTTTTATGATTTCAACAAAAAGATCGTAGTACTCCTGCTCGATATTAACCCACCCTCTTTCCGTAGATTTCTTATGCAGCTTCTTTAAAAATGAGCTCTTATATTTTACGGAAAGCTTTTTTATACTTTCCCTTTTTATAGATTCTCGTTCAAAGACGTTACCTACATTATCAGGTGATTTAGGAAGAAGATTCACTGCGAGATGACTTTTATCTTTTAAATCAACTAGCTCATCAGAATAAGATTTTTCCTTTTCTACATTTCCCACCGCTTTGCTAACATAGTCCTCCATAAAATGATTGTAACTTGTTTTCAATCCATGAGCTAGATCAAATCCATTACCAATTAAAATCAGTTTATTGAATGCCTCAATTCCATCAGTCTTGGTCATAGGTAATTGATTATATTAAGATTTTTTTATGCAACGTAGGGACGCGCAACCGTAGAGACGCACGGCCGTGCGTCTCTACAATTGGATCCCTGTCATTTGATATTAAGGGTTATTCATTCCCCTTCCACTATTTTAATCTCCTCCTCACTTAAACCATACAATTCATAAACCAGTTGATCAATTTCTTGCTCTAAATCAGTGGTATCTGCTAAAGGGTTTTCTTTTTTGATGGTTATGATTTTATTAACTACTAGCTCTAGTTTATTTGTTCTAATCATAGGAATTTGAGCCAAATATTGTCTTATGAATCTAAAATATCCTCCTCTTATTGTTTGAGACAGATTTGAATAAAAGAATAATGTCAGCTTTGAGTTTAAAATACCGAGATCAGACTTGGTTAGATCAGGAATCACATAAGCGGTATTTACACAATATAACCCACTATCATCATATAGAGCCTCGCTTCTCAATGAGATATCAGGAAGCATGACTTTCTTCTTTTCAAATTCTGCAAAATATTCAACTGAATCCTGAATTTCGTACCATTTATAGCTACCAGGCTTCCTTCCTGGCCAATTACCTGAAAAATCTTTTGGTTTAGGTTGCAACCGATCTTTAAATCTAATTAAGTAGCTTAAAATAGCTGGATAAGCTTCGATATTGATACCTCTTCTCGTGAAGATTAAAAACTTATTTGTAATAGGATTCTGATATCTTTTAATATCGCGACCAGCCAAGAAGTGTTTTATCACGTCTACGGAATTGGGATCTTCTGTCATAAGACGGTCTTTTGTTGCTGCATCAATCACAAATGCCTCATTTAAGCCAGTTAATACCCCTCGATAAATTTTACCATTTACATACTCACCCAATGGCATTCCTTTGCTCTTTAGTTTTGATAGCAAGCGTTGAACTTTAGTATCAGATAGTGTCCACCCATCTGCTGATAGCTCTTTTACATTAACCTGTATTTGATTTGCTTCGACATGAGCTTTTAAATTACTTTCAAAATCCAAAGTTGAAAGATTACATGCATTGAAGATTTTATCCCCAAAACTCTTTTTTAATTGAATTATATTGGGGTAAGTAGTTGCCTCCTGAAATACGGGTAAATCACCGAAATCGATTAATTGATTGATTTTATGTCTAGAAATAAACTCTCTTAATTTTCTTCCGTACCCAGCGCGCATCCATTTATTCGGGATGATAAAAGCAAATTCTCCATCTTTACTTAAAACACGAATCGATAGCTCTACAAAATATACAAATAGATCCGCAGTGCCAGCTCCTGTCTCTGGGTATTTTTCTAGCAGATAAGGCTTAATGCTTGAGAACTCTTCTTGCCGTATATAAGGCGGATTACCTATCACTACATCAAAACCTACGAAATCGCCATCATTATTGAGTACCTCAGGAAACTCGAAGCGCCACTCAAAGGCATTTTGATAAATGGCATTGCTCTTAATTTCTTCAATTTCGGTTTCCAGTTGATTGAGCTCTGATTCTATTTTATCAGTCAGCTTCTTGCGCTTCTTCTGCTCGGTAGCACTCATTTCAAACAAGCCCTGCTGCATGGTCAGGTTGTAAAGCTCTCCCGCTAGTTTAGCTTTCTTCTTGATCTTCGGGTCGTTTTTACTGATCTCAGTTCGGAAATCACTCTTAATGCTGTTGATGAGCCTTTCCATTTCCCGCTTTTCCTCCTTGCTCTGCGCATTGCGGTAGGTATCGACTGCATTGCGGTAAGTGGCAATGTCCCACTTGCTCTTTCTCAATGCCGTGCTCAAGTCTTCCTCTAAGTCAAATCGGCTGATCAGTGAATTGCCCGTCTTGATATTGATGTCGATATTGGGTAGGGTTTCTAGTTCTCTCATTCCTCCCTCGGCCTCCTTGTAAAAGGCGCTTTTCAAGAGCTCAATCCACAGTCGCAAGCGGCAAATCTTCACTGAATTGGGGTTGATATCCACACCAAAGAGGCAGTTTTCGATTAAAACCTGCTTCTCGTGAAAAAGGGTTTCTTGTAGTATTTGGCTTTTGCTATTTGTGGGTTGATAACTAAAAAGTCTTCCATCGAGCTGTGTGATGATGAGTTCATCATTTTCTATGCTGATTTGATAATCACTGATCGGTTCTCCGCTGCGGTCGCTCAAAATACTTAGCTCATGCTTGATAGCAATCAGTTCATTAAGGGCTGATACCAAAAAGTGCCCTGATCCTACTGCAGGATCACAAATCTTTAACTCATTGATCAGATGATTGGCTTGTGCTCTCACTGCTTTTCTGCCCAGCTCACTCTGCTTGATCTCCTGATGCAGATCTTCTCTCAACTCACTGAAATCCTTGCAGCTCCACCGGTAATAGGTGTTAAATTTCTCAACCACCGCCCTACGAATGGTATCTCGGCACATGTACATGGTGATAAAGCCCGGCGTGAAGAAAGAGCCGTCTTTATAGCCATTGATCTTTTCAAAAATTAAGCCCAGCACAGAGGCGTTGATGAGCTTTTTATTTTCTTCTTGTATTTCTTCTGAGCCCTCACTGCTAAAGTCATAAGCCTCCAAAAACTTGAAAAGATATGCTAAAATGGGCAGCTCCCCACTCAGTCGCTTACCATTGTCATCTTTTAAGACGGTCCCTTTACTGATAGGAATGAGTTCACTAGCATCTAGTGTATCAATATGCAAGGCACGATTTTCTAATTCATTGGCTTCAAAAAGACTGGAATTAAGGTAAGGCACCTTCTTAAAAGCCTCTTGAAAAGTCGCTTTTCTTTCATCCGTGGGCACAGCCAATACATTAAAAAATAAATCCGCCAGTTTATTGAAGTTCCCAATGCGTTGAAGATTGAGAAAGGCATAAGTTTTATCTCCTTGGTTGTAAGCAAGTAGTTGAGCTTCGAGTAGCTTCAGAAAAAGAATTCTATTGAGCCATGTGATGACAAGTTGTAATCCAACATTAAAGAGTCGCTCTTCTGTATCCTTTCCATATTCTTGAGGATTGTCTAAGCGATGCAGTTCCCCTCTACTTTCCAACTTCGAAATGACAGATTCAAGTAAGGTGCCATAGATTCTATCTTTTTCAGGCTTTCGTTGGATGAGCTTCTTACCTTTTTCCTGAAATTCCTCCAAGCCCATGATGTAAAGTAGTTCATTGTAAAAGCTCTTATCGAGCGAGTTGCTATCATTGGCGAAGGGTAGTTTGAGTATATGCTCGGGGGATAGTAACTTGAAAAGTACGATAAGACTGTTATCATCTTCCTTGACGCTTTTCAAGGGCTTTTCGTAATCGTCCAGTTTGAAATAGCTAAAGCTGATTTCTCTTTCAACCGCTTCAATTTCAGCTTTGGCGATTTCTTGGTAAAAATAATCTGTATGGGTCGCTGAAAGTGTTCCTGCCTCAAATGCCTTGAATTTACTCACCAGTTTTTTATTCTCAGCAAATAGTCTTTCGAATAAACGAGCATCAAAAATGTACCACTCATGAATATTGGTGATAATCAAATGCTTTACTTCAGCATTCCCTTGGCTAATCCGCTCTCTCAAAAAATATAATACCAGCTCCTGTAAAGCTTTGGTATTGATTTTTTCTGTTGTAGGCATTTGTGCTTTGTTGGAGGGGCTCTTCGCTTCAACTATCAGACCAACAGAGCTTTTACTATTTTTACCATTGTGAATCACTAAGTCATTACGCCCTTTTGTATTAATGTAAAAATCAGGGGCATAATAAGTGTTCTTCAAAAAATCAGCGATGATATTTTTGTGAAACTCTTCTGATTCGTCCTCATTAATTTGATCTAAAAGGGCGGAAAGATGCAGTTTAAACCGGTCTATTTCGGAGCGATTGGGTTTTACTTTAAGAAAAGCTTTGTTGAGTGATTTCCTTGGAGTGAGGATGGTGTAGGTCATAGGTCTGAAAACGTGATATCCGCTAATGTCAAACTTGAAGTTAACAGAATTAGGCTAAAAAACACTTACGATTTGCTCTTTTATTTAACCGAATAAAGCAAAATCTATTTGAGAATAAAATGATTCAAAATGAAATTGCCATTACACGCTCGAAGAAAAACAACCAACACCTATAATCCTCCCCCTCAATGCCTCCATATCACGGTAACACCTTCAGAAGCCATGGTCTTAAATACAACATAATCATCGGTGAACATTAAAATGGCTATAATAAACAAATCAGCTCTTAAAATATAAGACCTCCTGACGGGCTCAACCTTATCAAATAAATCAAGGTTGTTGTAATTCCTTTCAATATGAAAGTCTCTTTGTAGGATTTCTAATTCAAATCTGGTATCTGCATGGGCATAATCTATACGGACACTATCGGCGGTTATTTCCAAATTAATATCGGCGGAATAGGTCTGATATTCTCCTTCCTCATCTTGATAGATGAGTTCTGTAAACTGGTGGTTTTCCTGAGCAAATGACATGCACCCACTCAAGCTGATGACTAGATAAATAAATAGGGTTCTCATTGTATATTTTTTTTGGAGTTAGGAGCTATTTAAGCTCTGGTAGATGGATATATGGACTGATATAGAAGCTTCAGCTAGAGCAGTCGCCTTACTTTCCCTTTCCCAGCCGCTTGCAGCTCTTCATAGTAGCTATTGCCGAGCAGTTGCCTAGTTTTTGCTTTGTGGGCCTCTTGTGCAGCAAGCTGTTGGAGGCGTGCATGCTGCTGCTCATCTTGCCAAGCGATATAAGCTTCACCTGCGGTAGTAGGACAAAGCCACTTATAGATCATGAAGAAGTTTTCAAGTAGAAAAAACATCATAAAGAAAAGTCCAAAATAGAACATCGACAGCCAATCGCTAAAGGCAACCGCTTTCAGGTCGCGTAACTTAGAGAGTAATGAGGACTGTGACCGATAGGTGGCAGCGACAGCCACCTCCTCGGCTTCCGCTTCCAAGCGCTGATTGGCAACTCGGAGACGCCGCTCCAGTTCTTGCAGTTCTGCTTGCTTCGACTGCAGTAGCACTTCCTTGCGAGCAGCGATAGCACCTACACCCCGCTTTCCTGTACCCCCGCTCCCATTGATTTCTTGCAGATAGTCAGCTTCTGCATGAGCAATGCGCAGCTCTTGATCAGCAATCGCTTCCTCAAGCCCCGTAAGGCGGTCGGCATTTTTTTGTATATACTGTCGGCGTACATCCTGCACGAGTGCGCCCTGTTGGTTTTCGCGATATTCTTCGATATCACCGCCAAATACAATCAAATCCAAGCTCACGGCACCCATAAAAGCGATCACCAGTGAAAAGCATATCCGAAAGCAATAGGACCAAAAGCCAGCACGCATGCCAACAAAACTTTGATCTACCACGGCTACAAAAAAAGCCAAAACCACCGCCGCTATGATACTTAGTAAAAAAGGAGCTTCCAATAGATAATGAAGCAGCAGGAAGATGGCTAAGCCGATGATGAATACTGGAATTAGCAGTAGCAAAGCTAAATTTCGAACTTTCATTCGACTGCTCATACTTTGTGTTTTCATCCATTCGTAATCATATGAAAAGATGGAACAGGCATATTTTAAGAGTATATTTTGCATGATTATAAGAGTTGATTGTGATTGAATAAATTTTCGTCGGTGATGCAAAGGCGGACGCCCTTTTTGTATCCAGATCGGAAGTCCAGCAGCGCCTTACGGAACCAGCCCTCTTGGGTGCAGATAAAAAGTTGCTGCTGACTTAGCTGCTCCACTTGCAATTCAAGCTGCTCCAACTCTGATTCGATTTGTAGGTATAGGCCTAGATCATGGGCTTTAAGGGGTTCGCTTAGGCGGCTTCGCTGCCGAATAACTTGTGATTGGATCGACTGACTCACGCGCTCCAATTCTACTCGAAAGGCTTCGGACAGTCGTTCGAGTGAAAGTTCGATTTCTTCATATCGACCGCACTGCAAGCCCTCCTGTATGCCCATGCGGTGATAATCCTGCTCAAGCAAGTCGGCTAGTAGTCCTTTTACTGTAGATGCTGTTGTACCTTTAGGCGCTTCACTTTTAGAGAGCAATTCAGATTGCTTTTCGGCTGTAGGCTCACTGGCAGCTGTCAACTCCTCCTTTGAAGAATCCGAATGAGGCGGATTAGAATAGGGTGTTTCTTCCTTCGGCTCAGCCTTCTTTAAAACGTACTTAAATAATCTCATGGGTTTAATTTTAGGTGAACATTACTTTCCGGTTATTGCTGATTGATGCTGGTGCATTCCAGCTTTAAAGTTTGAAAAATCAGCTTTTTGATCCGGTTTCAGCAGTAAATGTCACCCATTGGAGAAAGGTCACCGAAAAAGTGAAAAAAAATCTAGGACAGCTTAAAAGATATTTAAATTGCTTTTTTAGAAATGAATAGATCAACCATCAGAAACATTATCATTAGCACATTGAGATGATATAAATATCACTTCATACACGAATCACTTTAAAGCACTTAATAATAGACTGAGGAAGATTATAAGCCCGAGTTTTGGTTTTTAATCTTAATTGTTATAATTTGAAAATGCTTACGATAAGGTTGTTACTCGTTATCGACTGAATAACAAGTTTAGAAAGGAAGGCGTATAATTGTTCCTGTTTGATACTTACAAATTGTGGTTTAGACCTATGCATCTCTTTCTTTGAATAGATGTCTCGATAGGAATTTAATGCAGTAAAATGAATATAGAAAGTAAGAAACTAATTTTCAGAACAAAAGAAGAAAGCAATCGAAATCAAGTCGACGAGTTTCTTGCTTTGAGTCCTGCGCATCGTTTTTTTTCTTTTCTATCATTAAGCAGAAAAATCAATCAATTCCCGAGGAATCAAAGAAAGCAGCCCAATTCTGAAAATTTTATTTTAGAACGCAAAAAATGATCAACGAGTGGAAGTCCAATGTGGATGAATTTATTGAACTAGCCTATAAAAATAAGGTGAGAATGCTGATGGTAGGTGGAGGAGCGGTAAATTTTCATGGTTACCAAAGACATTCTGCAGTTGTTGATTTTTGGATTGATCATTCGCTCACTAACCTTGAAAACCTCAAAATTACGCTTTTGGCGATGGGCTTTGAAATGGATGACTTCCCTGAATCAGTCAAATCCAAAAACCAAAATATTTCTTTAAAATTTTCTCCTGAAGATTTGGACGTAGAACTCATCACGAGATTTGACATTGGTAAAACTTTTGAGCAAGCTTATGAGGAAAGTATTTTGGTTGAGGTAAATAAAAAGAGCCTACTAAAATGGAGAGTTCTCAGCTATGAAGATTTGATAATCAGTAAATTGAGAGCTTCCAGACCCAAAGATTTACTGGATATCCAGCAGCTACGTTCCAATCGAGGGGAGGTCTGATGATAGACATAGCTGAGCAGCAAGATACCTTATAGACCAAGATCTTGAACATACTACTCTTACCATTTTAATGAACACTTCTTGCATCAGTCTGACATCTTTGTCTCCTTCCGGCGGTAAATGTCACCTAACACTTTCCGAAAAGTTGAAAATTTTTTGAAAAAGATTTCAAGGCATGCTTTTTACTATAATTGTTTGCGTGGGATGAGGGGGGTAATTCACCTTGCTGAAGCACATCAATCCTTCTTAAAATAGATGCAAACATTGATCATAAAGGAAAGAGAGGCAGCTAAAATTTTCATTGATTGGAAGCAGCTATGCACAGTGTACTTTTGATATGTTAGTTTCTATCAGGCAGACTTGTTGAGCATCTCATCCCACCTACCCCTTTTACTAAGTAGTGCCGTTTAAAAAGTTTGGAAGTGAGCCAATTAGCACGTTTGATACAATTACACATTCAAAATAAATATTGATTAGATTAATTTTTAAGTGATTGCTTATTTTATTCAGCTGATCTATTGTTTATGTAAGAAAGATGTAGCTTATTTGTATAAACTAAAAGCTTAGGTCATCGAAAAGCTTTAACAATCAATCATTTTTAATATCATGAAGAAACTTCTTATTATTCCAGTTTTGATCACTTTCATATTGCAATTCTTAAGCGGACTTGCTATTGAGGTCAAAGTGTTACCTAAAGTTAGGTCCACTATAGGAAAAAACACTCAACCTACTTTGAAACACAGCTCAAGCTTAAAATCAACTTCTAATCATACCCTGAAAAGACTTCAAGACACTGAAGGCCAATACACTAGCTCTCGCCAGCTTTTTTACGGACTAGAAACTGCGGTAATTAATAATACGCGTACAGTACCCCAATTCGGCACCATAAGAGATACCGGTGATGAAGGTGGGGACTTTATTTTTATAAGACGATAAACAAAATCATGAAAAACTATATTTTTATTTTATTAGCATTAGTGTTTTTAGGTAGTTGCTCTCAAAAAGATAGCACAAAAGAAAAAGCCTCAAGCGAATGGGCATTCGAATACGAAAAAGCGGACTCCCTTGTCATAGACTGGATGACGAGTCTCAACCTTTTGGATTGGAATGAAAGTCTAAAACAAGGTCTTTTTTACGATATGAACCAATCGCTCATACTACAAATAGATGCTGAAGGAAATATCCTAGCCCAACACGATAAATTAGGTGATAAACCTGATGCACTTGGCCGATACCTATCCAGTGCAGTCTTACTCGATGACGGTCGGTTTTATTTAAAAGGTCAAACGAGAATTAACCTATATGAAGCCGATGGTAGCCTTGAACGTACCATTTATTCACCTGAAATGAACGCAATAGTAACAAGTGTGGGAAAAAGGACACTTTTTATATGGAAAGATCAGCTTATTTTTGACAATCTTAATCCTTCGGAAGGCTTGAGTTCAGATCAAGATTTGGAATACTTCGAAAAATTACGATTTCTTCAAGTTTATCAAGGCGATAGCATACGTGAAATGGTGCCAGTACCAGATAAGTCGGTTTATGCTGAAGGATGGTATTTTAAAAATTTGTTTATGGCTAGGTCCTTTGAACATCTCAGAGATGAAGACCTATTAGCCATCATCTCAGCAAAGGAGATGAAAGTTTTCATTTATGATTGGAAGGATGTTTCTCAAGAACCCGTCTTAGTGAGAACTATCGAATTAAATACCGAAGGAATGAACATTGACAAAGGCAGCAAAGATCCTATAGAAAAATCGCAGCGCCAAGGTATGATGGTTGTTGGGTTTGGCGATGCAACTATCAACAATATGTATCGCTTGGGGGAATTTGATCTTTTTGAATATGTTGCGGGTACATCTGGAGAACCCACTGTTAATCCTATGGAGGATGTTCAGGCCTATATTGAAGAGCTACAAAAACTAACTGTTTATGGTTATCAGTTAATAGACAGAGAAGGAAATATCGTGAAGCAAGAAGAGGGAAGATTCTTCCCTATTGACAACATTAGACCCAGCCTGACACTTTCTGATGGCACCCTCATCGCTTCATATAATAATCCTGAAGAAGAAGCCGACGAGCAAGTATTTTATTTCCTAAAAATCAAATAATTTTTTGCGAGGGATGAGCACACCACTCATCCCTTTTTTTAGTTTTTGACCGACTTTCAGTTGACTAAACCTTCCTTCTTTTGTGAGTCAGCATATAGCTACTACTAGCCTCACTATCGCCGAAAGAGATAAAGCAATAAGGTCAGCACGATGCTGATCACAATGCTGGTAACGATCGGAAAGTGAAAGCTGAAGTTTTCCCGCTTGATCGAAATATCGCCCGGCAATCGACCCAACCAGGGTATTTTGGGTGAAAAGTACAATATCAGCCCCACTACAAAAAGCAGACCAGCTCCTATCATCAAAAACTTACCCAATTGAGAAAAATCGCTATTCATTGTATCTAAGTTTACTTCTTTGCTTAACTTGCTTTTCTAAAAGCTGATTCTAAAAAATCTGCATCTACATACTATTCAATTAACCCATTAGCCTTTGATAAGCAAAGGTTAATCATTGCTCAAAGTATTCATTTATGGCATCTACTGGCATTCTTTATCTTGTTCCCTCATCCCTCGCAGAAAATACACAAGACCTTGTGATACCTCCGCAAGTGGTATCTATTCTTCAGCACACTCAACAGCTTTTAGTAGAAAACGAACGAACAGCCAGGAGGTTTGTCAGCTCGCTAAAGGCGGGAATCAGCATTCCAGACTTACAACTTCAGGTACTGGATAAGAAGACTCCCGACCAAGCTATTGAAAAAATGATGCAGCCTTTACTAAAGGGTGAAGATATGGCCATTCTTTCTGAGGCTGGCTGCCCCGGCGTTGCAGACCCCGGAGCACGAGCGGTAGCCACAGCACATCGAATGAACATTCGAGTGATGCCATTGGTGGGGCCCTCCTCTATCTTACTTGCACTGATGGGCTCAGGGTTTAGCGGTCAGCAGTTTGCCTTTCATGGTTACTTACCCATAGAAGTCAAAAAAAGAACCGCTGAAATCCGTAGGCTTGAAAAGACTTTTTTGGAAACTGGCCAAACTCAAATCTTCATGGAAACCCCCTACCGCAATGACCAAATGATGACTAGCCTCTTGAAAACGCTATCTCCTGAGCGATTACTTTGTGTAGCCTGTGAAATCACTGGTGAAAATGAATTGATCAAAACCCTACCCGTCAAAAATTGGAAACAGCAACTCCCAAAATTACATAAGCTCCCAACGGTCTTTTTGATTGGGGGGTAAGGCATTTAAAAATCTTTTTTTTAATAGGAGATAATTATGATCATGTCTTTGAGAATAATTTTTTTGAATCTATTTTTGCAACATTGTTGCATAAATAAAACTAAAATGAAAAAGACAAACCTATTTTTAATGCTTATGCTAATAACGGGTATAATAGCATGCTCAAATGATGACAATGTTGATGTAGAACCAATTGAAAATGAACTATCATTTTCAGAAAAAGAAAGTGATTATATTCGATTGATGCTAGTCGAATCAGACGGAAAAATACATCTTTTAGACCCGAATACTGAGGAAATCAACACTCCTGAGGTTGATCCTATACATGATGGTGCTAGACTTTATGTTAGTTCCACTGGCTCATTTGTTACAAAAACTATGCGTCAAGAAGGCAAGGTAAAGTTTTTCGATGTTGGTATCGTTAACCATGTAGACCATGGGCATACTCACAATCCTAGATGGCTCAGCGCTACTGCAGAAGCTCCTATGCCTACACATTATTCTCATAGTGAAGGTAACATTATCGTCTTTAATGATGGAGATGGCAGTGTAACACATGCAAGAGAGGTGGCTATGGAGACACCAGCATTCCAACCCAGAATTATTGCTCCTTTTGAAACAGTAGCACATCATGGTGCCGCTACGTGGATGAGAGGTAATAAATTCGCTGTTACATTTAAGGAAGATAATTCCGAACCAGGTGGTTTACCTCAACTGGTGCATATTCTTAATAACAGTGGAGAAAAAATTGCTGATGGAAGTGGCGTCAAGGTTAGCGGAATTCACGGTGATGCCTCTAATGGAAATTATTCCGCCTTTGGTAGCACTGACGGTATCTTATTTGCAACCGCAGACGATGAATTTTTTCTTGTTGAAAATATAGAACCCTTAAATAATGCGTCAGGAAATTGGATGGGGACTGTAAGAGGACACGACAACTCTAATAAGTTTTATGGAAATTCTAGAAATCATGGTTTATTTATGATTGATCCTGACAATAAAACAATGAGCCAATTACTATCAGGTAAAACGATCAATGGCTTTTTCTTTAGCGAAGCGGGAACTCATTTTATCGTTCACCACAGTGGTAATAAGGTAAATGTATATGATGCAAACTCAGGAAGTCTTAAAGTTGAGGGAAACATAGATGTGGCTCAAGATCAAAATGCTAGAAAAAACCTAGACGACTTAAGTTATTACAGATTAATGAATGAAGAAAGTCCAGTCATTTCAGCTTCTGAGCAATTCTTGTACGTATTAAGTTCATCAAGAGATCAAATTGAAATAAGGGATATCAAAACACTAGAATCAGTAGGACAAATTGCACTACCTACTACTGTAAATCAAATGATGAGAGTTGGTTTCCAAACCATCTGATGATTAATTTCACAGCACTATCAATAAAGCCACTCCAAACTATGGGGTGGCTTTATTGCTTTATTATCTACAATATAAAAACATTTAGTATGTCCTACTGCCAGTTTGTGCTTAGCGCCCCGCCCGAATCGCTGCATCATCACTACCATGATGAGCAGTATGGTTTTCCTATCCATGATGACGATGAGCTTTTTGGTCGATTGATATTAGAGATCAATCAAGCCGGATTGAATTGGGGCTTGATGCTACAGAAACAAGAGAATTTCAGAAAGGCATTCGCCAACTTTCAGGTTGAAAAGGTTGCTGCATTTGATAAGCAAGATATCGAACGACTACTTCAGGACAAAGGAATTATCAGAAACCGACTTAAAATCAGGGCGGTGATTCATAATGCCCGAGCTATCAAAGCGATTCAAGCGGAAAATGGCAGCTGGCTGAATTGGCTGAAAAAGCATCAAAATTTATCGGAAAAAGAATGCTTGAAAGTCTTTAAAAAGCACTTTAAGTTTGTAGGCGGTGAGATCGTAAAAGAATTTATGATGTCGGCATCATTTTGGCCGGGTGCCCATGACGAAAGCTGCCCCACCTATCAAAAAACTATCGATGCAGGGGCTTTTTGGAAGTAAGACAGATTAAAAGGGTATCGTTAGTAGTTTTTTTGTATTGATTTTGTTGAGTTCCTGCAATCATACAGTTTCTTAGGTTATAAAGACAATAGCACAAAAATGATTAAAGTATATCCTATTTTAACAACAATAAGCATTAATCAATAGTCACCAACTCTCAATCTCTATCATTCCAATATAAAACTTAGCCAATAAGTTAGTAAGCCTCTTTTTAATATTGATGCAACTCTAGGTGGCTAGTGTATAGCCTAAGCTTTCTCCCTCAGCCAAATCTCCCGCCAAAGCATAAGCTTCTACCGTTGCTCTTCCAACTACTCTCAGACATAGAGGTTTACTCTTTGAAAAATAATTTCTATGTTATTTTTTGATTTTTAGAAAGCGAAAGCTTTTAGATTAAAGCAAAGCGTACGCTTGCGCTAGGGGGGTTAGTATTACATCCTGATGGCAAAAGTTGTCATTAGTTAGTCGTAGTTATTGTTGATTAGCCAACTAAAATGAGAAATAATTAAATTTTACCTTTAAAAAATATGATTTGTCTAGTAGAGCTAATAATTTACTTACGAAATTTTAAAATGGTACTCTCCAACAATTACATACACTCCTGTGTAAAACTAAAAAGCAAAAGAACTTTACATATTCGTGAACCGGTGTATGAATCAAGAATCTTACTTGTGAAACCACAAGTATCAACGAAAACGTTATCTTTACATAAGATTTTACTTTAAGATAGAGACATGAAGGCAGAAATAATAAAACTAGATATAATAGATCGTTTATTAAAGATACGTAACACTTCTTCTTTAGAAAAACTAAAAAAGTTGATTACACAGCTTGAAATGGAATCAAGAATAAATGAATCATTAGAAGCCATAGAGAAAGAAGAAGTTCTATCAATCGAAGAATTCAAAAGCAGCACAGAAAAATGGCTGAAGAAAAAATCTATAAAATAATCATTGCTAGACCTGCATTAATACGGTATCAACAAAATGTTTTGCCTTTTATCTATGAGAATTTCAGTTTTGAAAGAGCTGTTGAAGTGAACGAAAATATTTTAGCCAAAGCAAATACACTAAATAAAAAGCCTAATAGAGGTAGAAAAGAAAAATATCTTGAAAAGTACGAAGAGGGCTTTAGATTTATTCTTCATCAAGAGACGAAGCATTTTGAGATCAAGATAATTTACTATATAAATGAAAAAGAAGGTAAAGTCTATATAACAGAATTCTTTCCTACTAAGATGAACCCAAATAGAATTAAAAGAGCCTAAATGGACTAAGGATGTCTCTTGGAAGGTGTGTTTCAAATTGAAAAATCTCCCGATACGCTTCGCTATCGGGATTACGCTAATTTTGATTTTTTTATGGATGCGTAACGTGCTTCCAACTCATGCGCCAAGATTTTCTGAAATACTTCAGGGCTCATTTGGTTTACTTCCATCATAAAACCAACATTTCGCCCCCTGGGCATATAGCCTCTTAAGCCGGTTTGGTTTCCTTCTACGGGCATCAAGAAAATTACCCCTTCTCCATCAGGGATATTGCCGCGTTCGCTCGTGTAGGCTTCCAAAATTTCGCGCATCTCCGAGCTGTAGTTGGCAATGGCACTGCTGCTGTTCACGTCCAAAATGCGGTCGCCCGAGCTACTCCACTCTTGCAAGTTCAGCGGTTCATCAACAATTACATTCCATTCGGTGGCTGCTTGGCCGAACACTTGGTCTAAGCCCGCCTTGACTTGGGCTTGGGTTTGTGGGGCGGCAGCATCAGCCACGGGTACTATGCGGATGGTTCTGGTCTGTGCCGCATAGGTCTTTACGCTCAGCATCCCCACGGTATTGTCCTCACCTTTTTTGGCGAGAATGGGCTGCACCTCTCCGTCGCTTCCTGCGCTGAAGGGAATAGCAAAGCTGTTGTTTTGGGCATTGTACTGCACGCTCAGCTCCTGTTCGTTTTGGTAGAAGTCAATTTCTCCTTCAGCCAAATCTCCCGCCAAAGCATAGGCTTCCACCGTTGCTCCACCGCCTACTCGCAGACCCAGCCAGGCTACCCTGTAGTTTTGGTTGTCTTCAGAATCCAAAGTTTGGTAGTGTTGCGCATAGCCACCGTGGCTGCCATCGTCGAAACCATAAGCTCCGGGGCTGTTCGCCGCTTCACGAAAAGCAACCAAGGCTTCGCTTAGCGTAATGCCTTCGGCAGGGCTATTGATAAGATTTTGCGTATTAAATTGCCGTGGATTGGAATTTAAATTAGTGTTTTGCTAGTAACAAGCACGAACTACAAGCTCGCGCTAGCGGGCAGGTTTAAGATTTCCTCTCTAGCGAATGCCTATAGCGTTTGCTGTCTTTATCTAAAAAAACCTATTATATTATATATCCCGCCATATAAAAGCTAAAGCATAAGTAAAGACATCAGCTATGATATATCCAAAAAATGAAAAGGAAGGATGAGCAAATATATCTCTTAAGAGCTTATATAAAAAAATTGCCTGCTGATTGTGGGTAATATCCAGTGGAAGATGAAGTACCTGCTACTTTCTAGTAAGCCCTATCTATCAAATATTCATGAGCGCTCATGAAATTTAGCGGCCGATTACTGTTCTCATTCCAACTTAAACCAAAAGATCGATTAGCTCCTGTTTATCATTGAGGTAATCCCCAAAGAAACCATTGGCTTTCATACGCTCGAGTAAGCCTTGAAAGTCTTCCGGCTGCTTGAGCTCAATGCCTACTACGGCAGATCCCTTCTCTCGTGAGGTTTTTTTTGTGTATTCAAAGTGACTGATATCATCCGTGGGGCCTAAAATATCGACAACAAACTCTCTTAGTGCACCCGCTCGCTGTGGGAATGATACGATAAAATAATGCTTCAAGCCACCATAAAGCAAGGCTCTTTCTTTTATTTCCTCCGTTCTGGTAATATCATTGTTACTTCCACTCAGCACACAGGCTACATTTTTACCCTTTATTTCTTCCCGATACTGATCTAGTGCTGCCAAAGACAAAGCGCCGGCGGGTTCTACCACGCAAGCATCCCGATTGTAGAGTTCCAATATCCATTCGCATATGAGACCTTCCTCCACGGTAATGACCTCATCGAGAAGCTCTCGGCAGATCTCAAAATTGAGGTCTCCCACCCTTTTTACTGCAGCACCGTCGACAAATTTTTCAATATGGTCGAGTATAATCGGCTTACCTGCCTCAATAGACGCTTTCATGGCGGGTGCCCCGGCAGGCTCAACGCCAATGATCTTGGTCTGCGGTGAGAAAGCACGCATCATTGCACTGACCCCTGCAGAAAGACCGCCGCCGCCTATAGGCATGAATAGGTAGTCCAAAGGCTCAATAGCCTGCTCCACCATTTCCAAACCGATGGTGGCTTGCCCCTCAATTACTTTAGGGTCGTCGAAAGGGGGGATGAAGTACGCCTGACGTGCCTCACTAAAGCTCAAGGCTGCAGCAAAGGCATCGTCAAAGGTATCACCCACCAGCTCGATTTCAACAAAGTCCTCACCAAACATGAGCACCTGATCGATCTTTTGCTTGGGTGTAGGTACCGGCATAAAAATGGTACCTTTAATTTTCAGTAAGCGGCAAGACAAGGCTACCCCTTGAGCATGATTACCGGCACTTGCGCAGCATACCCCACCCGCGCTGTCCGCTTCAGATAAGCTGCTCATCTTATTGTAGGCACCTCTGATCTTGTAAGAACGCACGGTTTGTAGGTCTTCCCGCTTCAAATAAATATTGGCAGCATATTTCTTGCTCAGTCGCTCGGCAAATTGCAGGGGTGTACGCAAAGCTGCAGGCTGTATGCGCTCTGCAGCTCGTCGAACATCCTCCACTTGGGGCATATAGATCGATCTTGTCTCAGGCATGGCTTAGTTATTTTCAGGTCGCAACTTGCGAACTGCAGCACCTGCTTGCCACATTTCACTGTTACGAAGCTCATTCAGTTCTTTTTCCAATTCGGCACGATAGTCAGACTTTTCGTTCGCCTCTATGGTCAGTCGGGTTTCTTGTCCGCTCTCCACGCTTTCATACAGCTCTTCGAATACAGGCTTTACTGCATCGCGAAACTTCTTCCACCAGTCTAGTGCTCCTCGCTGCGCTGTAGTAGAACAATTAGCATACATCCAATCCATGCCATTCTCTGCTACCAAAGGATAGAGCGATTGAGTTGCCTCCTCCACCGTCTCATTGAAAGCTTCGGAAGGCGAATGACCTTTTGCTCTCAATATTTCATACTGTGCAGCAAACAAGCCTTGGATGGCACCCATCAAACTGCCGCGCTCACCGGTAAGGTCAGAATATACCTCTTTTCTAAAGTCGGTCTCAAAAAGATATCCCGAGCCCACACCGATTCCCAGCGCTATGCAACGCTCACGCGCCTTGCCCGTAGCATCTTGATGCACCGCAAAGCTTGAATTCAAGCCACTACCGGCAACAAAAAGACGCCGCAAGCTCGTGCCTGACCCCTTCGGTGCCACTAAGATTACATCCACATCTTTGGGTGGTATGATGCCTGTCTGATCCGAAAAGGTCACCCCAAAGCCATGCGAAAAATACAAGGCCTTACCCGGCTTCAAATGCTTCTTCACCATCTCCCACTTTGCAATCTGACCCGCATCGGAAAGTAAATACTGTAAGATGCTACCCTTTTCGGCCGCTTCTTCTAACTCAAACAAAGTCTCTCCCGGCACCCAGCCGTCGGCTACCGCCTTGTCCCAGCTTTTGGACCCCTTGCGTTGACCCACGATGACATGAAAGCCATTATCTTTTAAATTGAGCGCTTGTCCAGGTCCCTGTACGCCATAACCCAATACGGCAATTACTTCATCTTTTAATACTTCTTGTGCTTTCGCTAGTGGAAACTCTTCGCGTGTTACTACTTCTTCTTCTACTGTTCCAAACTTGATCTTAGCCATAGTTCTTCAAATTAATGTTTTGGTAATTATTGACGGTTTGTTACTTATTTTTTGATGCTTCCTCTACCTCTTTGAGGTAGTCTTGAAATTCTTTCATTGGTTTACTGATCGAAATCCAGCCGCTACGCACGAATTCCAATAATCCGTAGGCCTTTAGTTCATCAAAAAGGGCCTGTGTTTCTGTTTTGTAGCCTGTTTTTTCGATGATGGTAAACTCCGGCTCCACAGCCAGCAAGCGCGCATGATGCTTGCGCACAATCTTTTCCACCTCCCTTGTGTTGGAAAAAGCTTGGGTAGGCATTTTATATAGCGCCAGCTCTTGCCTTACCACCTCATCATTGGGATGATAAAAAGCTTTGAACACATCAATCTGCTTTTCGATTTGCTTCACTACCTTCCGCACCTTTTCATCTTCTTGACACACCACAATGGTGTATCGATGAATATCAGGTACTTCACTCTCCGAGGCAGTAATGCTCTCAATATTGATATGCCGACGCGTAAAGATCGTCGTGATACGGTGCAAAATACCAATCGTATTTTCGGTATAAATGCTTATCGTGAATTGTTCTTTCATTGTTTTCATTTGCCGACACCTTATCAGTTGATCGGATTTTCACTTCTTTACACTTATGCGCTTTTATCTTTGACTCTTGACCCGCTTGCTGAGTTGATGATGATGGCTGATGATTCCCTCGGATACCGATGAGTACCGTCATCCCTCGCAAAACTCAACCCCAATCAATGCTTATCGCCTCAAAAAAGACTGCCATGAACCCCGCTTCTTCTCCTTCGGCGCTCTGCCGATCTTTATTTCAATCGGATTTCATCTACGGCGGCACCACTCGGTATCATTGGGAAAATATTATCTTCTTTGCCCACCATCACCTCCAGCAAGTAGCTCTTCGGGTGAGAGAGGAAGGTATGCATTGCCTTCTCTAGGTCGGCCCGCTCGCTCACTTGCTGACCTTCAATGCCGTATGCTTTAGCAATCATCAAGAAGTCAGGATTGCTCATATCCACTGAGGAATATCGTTTTTCAAAAAACATATCCTGCCACTGTCTTACCATGCCCAAAAATTGATTATTGAGAATCAAAATTTTCACGGCGATTCCTGCCTCCATGATCATCCCCAACTCCTGAAGGGTCATTTGAAAGCCTCCATCCCCGATTACGGCAACCACCTGCCGGTGCGGTGCCGCCAGTTTAGCACCTATTGCAGCGGGTAAAGCAAAACCCATTGTACCCAGTCCACCACTCGTAATATTGCTATTCCACTCTCCAAAGCGATAGTAGCGCTGCGC
This sequence comes from Cyclobacteriaceae bacterium, assembly GCA_020832375.1. Lineage (GTDB taxonomy): Bacteria > Bacteroidota > Bacteroidia > Cytophagales > Cyclobacteriaceae > JAFIEW01. The sequence goes on along the minus strand of JAFIEW010000002.1, from coordinate 62,664 downwards.
CACCATTTGATGCTGTCCGACATCCGTTACCAATACCGCACTGCCCTTGCTAATGTCTGATAAATGACGGATCACCTCGCCCATGCTGAGCGGTGCGCTTTCATCGGGAAAAAGATCGCGCTGTATCACCTGCTCCTGCTCTTCGGCATCCAAGGCGCTGAAGGTAGCATACCAATCCTGATAGTCTTTTCGCTGTAGGTGGGGGATGAGCCGCTGCAGAGCCTCCCTACAGTCGCCCAGAATCGGAATGTCAGCCTTCACATTTTTATCTATTTCGGCAGGATCGATTTCAATATGAATCACCTTTGCCTGCTTGGCATAGCGCGTCACATCTCCCGTCACGCGATCGTCAAACCGCATCCCTACGGCAATGAGTAAGTCACACTCATTCGTTAGTTTGTTGGGTGCATAGTTGCCATGCATACCTAGCATCCCCACATTTTGAGGATGATCCGTAGCCAAAGCTGAAAGACCTAATATGGTCCAAGCGGCAGGCATGCCAGATTTTTCGATGAACTCACGAAACTCATCCTTAGCATTGGCAAGCAATACCCCATGACCAAAAAGTACTAGTGGCTTCTTAGCCTCTGCGATTGCTTGCGCCGCTTGTTCGATTGCCAAAGGGTCGATCTTAGGCTTTGCAATGTAAGAGCGCACCTGATCGCAGCGCTCGTAGGTGTCGGGGCACTTGCCAAATTGAGCATCTTTGGTGATGTCAACCAAGACCGGCCCTGGCTTGCCGCTTTTGGCAATGTAAAAAGCCTTCGCAATCGCAGCAGGAATATCCTCAGCCTTGGTCACTTGCACATTCCACTTCGTCACGGCCATTGAAATACTGACCACATCCGTTTCCTGAAAGGCGTCCGTACCGATCATTTGGCTCGGCACCTGCCCCGTGATGCACACCAAAGGCGTAGAATCCAGCTGCGCATCGGCCAGCCCTGTAATCAAGTTGGTCGCACCCGGCCCTGATGTAGCTAAGCACACACCCGGCTTGCCCGACTGCCTAGCATATCCTTGGGCGGCATGCGTAGCACCCTGCTCATGCCGCGACATATGGTGCTTAATCTTACCTTCGAAATCGTAGAGCGCATCATAAACGGGCATGATCGCGCCGCCTGGATAACCAAATATGGTATCTACACCTTCGTGAATCAATGCTTTTACCAGTGCGTGTGCACCGCTACAAAATTGTTCCGCCTGCTTTTCGTCCTGTTTTTCTACTGCTACTGTTTTCATGGTTGATACTTTTTGCGTTGATGCTCATTCACAATCAATGCGCCAGAGCCTTTTTTCGTGGGATGAGGATACATCTATCAACATCCCTACTTTATTCAATTCACTTTCTTTTTATGCGCCTAGCTTACAAATCGGTGATACATCCCAAAGAGGCTGAGGATACCAATTTGGCATACTTCTTTAAGCTGCCACTAATCTTACGATCAGGTACTACCGGCTTTTCCTTTTTTCGCTTAGCAATTTCTTCGTCGCTCACCAAGAGCTCGATGGTATTGGCTCTTGCATCGATTTTGATTCGGTCGCCATTTTTCACGTATGCCAAGAGGCCGCCTTCCTTTGCTTCGGGTGAGATATGTCCCACTACAAATCCGTGAGTACCGCCACTGAAGCGGCCATCAGTGATGAGTGCCACTTCCTTGCCCAGTCCTGCGCCCATTATGGCAGAGGTAGGTTTCAGCATCTCAGGCATTCCAGGCCCACCTTTAGGCCCTTCATATCGAATCACCACCACATCACCCGCTTTGATCTCGCCGCGAGCAATGCCATCATTAGCATCGAACTCACCCTCGTAAACACGCGCAGTGCCTTCAAAAAGCTCGCCCTCCTTACCCGTAATCTTAGCGACAGCACCTTCTTCTGCTAAATTGCCGAATAATATGCGCAGGTGCCCAGTAGCTTTGATCGGATTGCTCACCGGCCTTACGATATCCTGATCTTCCGAAAAGCCTTGCACTTCGCTCAAGTTTTCGACCAATGTTTTTCCGGTAATGGTCATGCAGTCGCCGTGAAGCAATCCCTCTTCCAGCATCAGCTTCATCACTGCGGGAATACCCCCTCTAAGGTGAAGGTCTTCCATCAAATATTTCCCGCTAGGCTTCAAGTCGGCCAGATAAGGCGTTTTTGCACTGATTTCCGCAAAGTCCTGTAGCGTCACGTCAATGTCGAAGGCATGAGCTACCGCCAAGACATGCAGTACCGCATTGGTAGATCCACCCAGCACAGTAATCAATGCAATGGCATTTTCAAATGACTTCTTACTCACAATCTTACGAGGGGTGAGGTCATTTTCTATCAAATAGCGGATGGCTTTACCCACCGCTTCGCATTCTTTTCTTTTCTCAGTGCTATTAGCGGGATTAGAGGCACCATAAGGAAGGCATAATCCTAAAGCCTCGATGGTAGAAGCCATGGTATTGGCAGTATACATCCCCCCACAAGCACCCGGCCCAGGACAAGCATTTTGCACGACCCCTTTGAAATGCTCCTCAGTGATGGTACCGGCCTGCTTCTTGCCAAGCGCCTCAAATGCAGAAACGATGTCTAGTTTTTCGTCCATGTAGCACCCCGGTGCTATGGTGCCTCCATATACGATGATGGCAGGACGATCCAGCCTGCCCAGTGCAATGAGCGCCCCCGGCATGTTTTTATCACATCCCGTAATGGCCACCAAGGCATCATAAGCTTGCGCATTAACCACTGTCTCCATTGAGTCGGCAATAATGTCGCGAGAAGGCAAAGAATATCTCATACCCGGAGTACCCATAGAGATGCCGTCGCTTACCCCGATGGTATTGAAAATCAAGCCTGTCCACTCGTAGGCAGCGATGCTTTTTTTCACATCTACAGCCAAATCATTGAGATGCATATTGCAGGGGTTTCCTTCGAAGCCAGTGCTCGCAATACCGATCAAAGGGTTTTGAAAGTCTTTATCCGTTAGTCCTATGGCATGCAGCATGGCCTGTGAAGCCGGCTGATCTGCTGCTTGGGTGACGATCTTGCTATATTTATTAAAACCTTGGCTCATTTATATGATAGTTTGATTTTGTAAGTCGTTGAATAATACTTTTTGTCGATACATTTCATAAAGACCATGGGCAAGAGAGTCTTCATAAGCCAATGGAAAGATTTTATCATCTACTTGAGAGATCGAGGCGATTTCTACTGCTGTTCCGGCAAAAAAGGCCGCATCTGCCTCCATCAGTTGCTGCTGTGTGATCGGCTTTTCGGTAACACGAATGCCCAATTCTTTACATAAATCCAGTACCGTAGCACGAGTGATGCCAGGCAGGATATTCCCACGATTGGGGGTAAAAAGCTCGCCGTCTTTTTCTAAAAAGATATTGGCACCTGAACCTTCAGACACAAAGCCATTGTGATCGAGCAAAATTGCTTCGTTGAAACCTGCTCGCTTAGCTTCTGTAGTTGCCAAGATAGAGTTGGTATAATGGCCGACTACCTTTGCCTCCACATGTTGAGAGGCAGGGTGAATACGTCGATAAGAAGAGATCTTGGCTTTGATCGGATCATCCCCCAAATATTTGGCCCACTTCCAAGCACAAATGAACAGATGTGTTTCATCCACCGGCTGCAGCGACATATTGGCACCCAAATAAACCAATGGTCGAATGTAGGCATCTGCAAAGTCATTGCGCTCTATCAGATCGTAGGTGATGCTTACCAACTCCTCAACTGAGTAATCGAGCTTAATATGCATCATTTGAGCCGATCGATGTAAGCGCTCGTAATGCTCATGCGCTTTAAATACGTTGAAGCCCACCGTGCTCTTATAAGCTCTGATCCCTTCAAATACCCCATTGCCATAGTGCATGGTTTGGTTGTAGAGCCCTGTTGTGGCATCTTTGGCTTTTTTCCATTCGCCGTCGTGAAAAACAATTGTCTGATCGTTGAAATACATATGCTTGAGATTTAGAAATAAAAAAAGCGCCACTTCCGTTGGGAGGTGGCGCTTTATGAAGAAAGTAATTATATTTTTTTAACTTATCCCATAGTCATACCACCTCTGCGGCGAAATCAGAATGATCACGCTAATAATCAGGAGGTTCACTATGACGAATAAGTTTTGGTACATCTGCTGTTCTTTTGTCCAAAGGTAATTCGAAAAGTTGGTTTTTTGAAAACATATCCATAAAAAATTTCAATTTTATATTAAACTTCAGATAGTTTAAGTAGCCTATTAGCAATAACACTTCCAACTTCTTCTGTTGTTTTTGCGCTTTTCGGAAACAAATCTTCTGTTCCCTCCCCAGCTAGAAGGCAGTCTTCCAAAGCTAATTTTATGCAATCGCTTTCTTCTTTACACCCAAAAGCATAGTCGATCATCATGGCAGCCGATAAAATGGCACCCATGGGATTCGCGCGATTCTGCCCTGCAGCCTGAGGATAAGAGCCATGAATCGGCTCAAAGAGCATGTGCTCACCCCCAACCGATGCTGAAGGCAGTAGTCCGAGACTACCTGAAATTACTGAAGCCTCATCGGTGAGGATATCACCAAACATATTTTCCGTTAAGATGACGTCGAAGCTTGCCGGCTGCTGGATGATCTTCATGGCCGCATTATCGACAAACATATAGTCTACCTCAACTTTAGGAAACTCAGCGGCCATCTTTTTCACACGGTCTCGCCACAGTCGCGAGGTAGCCAACACATTGGCTTTGTCTACCAAGGTGAGCTTAGCTTTTCGATTTTCCGCAGCTTGAAAAGCCAACCTGCTTACGCGGTCGATTTCCTCTACATGGTAGATGCAGCTGTCGAAGGCAGTACTGCCATCTTCACTTCTCCCCCGCGGCTGACCGAAATAAATACCACCCGTCAGCTCTCTAAAGACCACAAAGTCGGTACCTGAAATGATATGTGACTTTAGAGGACTCATCTCCAAGAGTGGCTCATAAGCTGTAACAGGACGGATATTGGCAAATAAATTGAGGTCTTTGCGCATTTTCAGCAAGCCCTGCTCGGGTCGTACTTTGGCAGAAGGGTCATTGTCGTATTTGGGGTCACCAATAGCACCAAATAAGATGGCATCCGCACCTTTACAGGCCGCCTGCGTCGCCGCAGGATAAGGGTCGCCCGTGGCATCGATCGCAGCTGCACCTACTATCGCATGATCATATTCCCACTGATGACCAAATCGCTGAGCCACCGCATCCAGCACGCGTATCGCCTCCCTACAAACCTCAGGCCCGATACCGTCGCCCGCTAAAACTGCTATTTTCTTCTGCATCTTTCTGTTGATTTTAGTAAAAAGCTACCCATGATTTTTTCTTCTCAGAAGCTTCATAAGCTTCTATCTCAGATCGATTGTCCAAAAGAAAATCGATATCGTCGAGGCCATTTTGCAAGCAATACTTCTTATAGCTGTTGATCTCAAAAAGTTCTTTTTCCTCTGTGCCGGCGATATGAATGCTTTGCGTATCTAGGTCTACTTCCAGTTCAGTGGCTTCATTGGACTTCAACTTTTGAATGAGAACTTCAGAGAAAGCCTCACTTACCTGAACAGGTAAAAGGCCGTTGTTGAGTGCGTTATTTTTAAAGATATCCGCAAAGTAGGCACTGACGACCACTCTGAATCCAAAGTCTACCAATGCCCATGCAGCATGCTCACGACTCGATCCACAGCCGAAGTTCTTACCTGCCACTAATATTTTGGAGGGGTAGGGATGCGTATTTAATACAAAATCCTCCTTTAAGCTGCCGTCAGCATGATAGCGCCAATCACGAAATAGATTTTCACCAAAGCCGGCACGTGAAGTAGCCTTCAGAAAGCGCGCCGGAATGATCTGATCCGTATCGATATTCTCCTTTGCGATGAGCGCTGCTGTAGATTTTATATATTTGAATTTTTCCATGTCTTATGCCGGTGAAAGGTTATAGTGTTCAGGATGTGTAAGCGCATGAGCTGGCATTATCTTACCTGTAATTGCTGCTGCTGCCGCTGTTTCTGGAGAAGCCAATAAAGTACGTGCACCCGGTCCCTGTCGGCCTTCAAAGTTTCGATTGGAGGTGCTCACGCAGTATTTGCCTGCCGGCACTTTATCTTCGTTCATCCCTAAGCAAGCCGAACAGCCCGCTTGTCGCAGCTCAAACCCTGCCTCCTCAAAAACACGATCCAAGCCTTCTGCCTTTGCCTGCTCCTCGACCTGCTTTGAGCCAGGAACAATCCATACCTCTACATTATCAGCCTTACGTCGTCCCTTTGCCAAGCGAGCCACTGCCCTTAAATCCTCGATTCGTGAGTTGGTACAACTACCGATAAAAACATAATCTATCGGGTGACCCAACAGCTGCTGACCAGGCTGAAAGTTCATATAATCGAGACTACTTAAGAAGGAGGGATCTTCCGAATGAGGAATACCCGCACTAATCGAAGTGCCCATGCCAGGATGGGTGCCAAAGGTAATCATCGGCTCAATATCGATAGCATCAAAGGTATGTACACTATCGAAGAGGGCACCCTCATCAGTATGCAGCTGCTTCCAGTCTTCGAGTGCTGCTTCCCATTGCTCCCCTTGAGGTGCAAAAGTTCTGCCTTTCAGATATTCGAAGGTTTTCTCATCGGCGGCAATTAAACCGCCTCTAGCCCCCATTTCGATCGCCATATTACATACCGTCATGCGCTGCTCCATGCTCAATGCACGAATGGCACTACCGCAAAACTCTACAAAGTGCCCCGTTCCGCCGCCTGTGCCGAGTTTTGAAATCAAATAGAGAATTAGATCCTTGGCGGTGACGTCATCTCTCAAAGAACCATTGACTTCAATTTTCATGTTCTTCGGGCGTTTTTGCAAAATGCATTGCGTCGCAAGCACTTGCTCTACCTCGCTGGTGCCAATTCCGAAAGCGATGCAACCGAAAGCACCATGAGTAGAAGTGTGGCTGTCGCCGCAGACGATGGTCATGCCGGGGCGCGTAATACCCAACTCTGGGCCTATTACATGCACAATCCCTTGATAGGGATGACCCAAGCCATACAGTTCGATACCAAACTCGGCGCAATTCTCGGTGAGCTTCTCCACTTGCTTGCGCGAGAGTGCCTCTTGAATAGGAAGGTGCTGATCTTTGGTAGGCACATTATGATCTGCCGTAGCGACCGTCTGTTGTGGCCGCAGCACACCTATGCCCCGCTTGCGCAGCCCGTCGAAGGCTTGGGGGGTGGTAACTTCGTGAATGAAGTGGCGATCTATATATAAAATGTCAGGACCATCCTCTACCGAGCGAACCCGGTGTCGATCCCATATTTTATCAAATAATGTTTTTGCTGATGTCATGCTTGATTGTTATAACTATAGTAGCTGTTGATTATGTAGGAATGATCGCTGGGGAAGGTGAAAATGCCCGACTTAGCCCCTCATCCCACGCTAAAACTTATTTTTGAAAATGAGGCTCACTGACCATAATCTGTCGGAGATCTTCATCCTCTATGGTATGCTTCTGATCTGCTAGGACAACAAACTTACCGTAAACGGACTCCAACTCTTCTTTAGAGAGCTTGATGCCAATTTCACCCAATCGGAAATTGAGCGCTGCGCGGCCACTGCGAGCCGTCAGGATAATGCTTGACTTGTTGACTCCCACCTCGTAAGGGTCGATAATTTCATAATTTTCTCTGTTTTTGATGACGCCATCCTGATGGATACCTGAGGAATGTGAAAAGGCATTGGCGCCTACCACCGCCTTATTGGACTGCACGGGCATATTCATGCGTTCAGCAACTAGGCGGCTGATAGGGAAGAGCTCCTGAGTATTGATGCGCGTCTCTAAATTGAGTTCGGGATGCTTTTTGAGGATCATCACCACCTCTTCTAGCGAAGTATTGCCGGCGCGCTCACCGATGCCATTGATGGTACATTCGATCTGTCGTGCTCCATTTCTGAGAGAGGCGATGCTATTGGCAGTGGCGAGACCGAGGTCATTGTGGCAGTGAGATGAAATGATAGCTTTTTCAATATTTGGAACATGATCCTTTAAATACTTGATCTTGGCTCCATATTCTTCGGGAAGGCAGAAGCCGGTGGTGTCGGGGATGTTGACTACCGTAGCACCAGCCTCGATGGCTTTCTCCACGATATGTGCTAAAAAATCATTGGGTGTTCTGCCGGCGTCTTCAGCATAAAACTCAACATCATCGACAAAGGTGCGAGCATAACTTACTGCTTCTACTGCTCGCCTGACTACCTCTTCACGACTCATCCTCAACTTAGTCTGAACATGCTGATCGGAAGTGCCGATCCCGGTATGGATACGAGCTTTGGCAGCCCCTTCCAAGGCACGAGCCGCACACTCTATGTCAGCTTTTACGGCTCGGCTTAGTGCACAAATCGTACTATTTTTGATCTCAGAGGACAGTAGCCTTACCGCTTCAAAGTCTCCAGGACTTGAAATGGGAAAGCCAGCTTCAATGATATCTACTCCCAGTGCCTCTAGTCGCTTAGCGATTTCTAACTTGCGTTGCGGACTCAAGCCGCAGCCCGGCACCTGCTCACCATCTCTAAGCGTGGTATCAAAAATTTGCACTTGTTCCACCATAATGAAAAGGTTTAAGTTTTGCTTACTTTTTAAGAGATAATTTTAAAATCTTTCGAATGCTAAGATAAATAGGCTACCGTTCACAGCTTTGACCTAAAAATGATATATTTACGATGTCTAAAAAATCAATAAATCAATTTAAACGCATTACAAAGGATTTAAATTAATTTTAATTACGATGCCTAAAAAAGTTTCAGAAGATGTCTTCCTCTTGGTAAAAAGCCTTTCAGCATCAGAAAAGCGATATTTCCGCCTGAACTTTAGCGAAAAGGAAGATGCGAAATCAATACGCCTTTTCAAATATTTAGACAATTCGAATGCGTATGACGAAAATGCTTTTTTAGTAGCTAATCCTGATCTCATCCCTACTCAAATATCCAACTTAAAAGGTCATTTATACCGCTTAATATTGGGTTGCTTGCGACAATATGATAGAGAGAAAAAAATAGAATTACGATCGCGAGAAATGGTCGATTATGTTCAAATACTCTTAGATAGAGGTCTATACATGCTCGCTTACGATCAAGTTAAAAAGGCAAAGAAGTTACTAAAAAAAACAGAAAGCCTAGAGTTACATCTCGACCTACTGAATAAGGAAAAACAATTACTTAACAGCTTTCCTTTGAAAGACTATGAACAAAGAACACGCGAACTCATTGAAGCTGTTGATGAGGCCAACCAAAAGATTACTTTCATCAATCAGCTCACCAACCTATCGGCCAAGCTGAGTGCGATTTATCTAAAGGAGGGATATATTCAGAATGATGGGCAATACCTGCGAGTGAAGCAGATATTTCGAGGCGGCATCCCTGATTTTGAGGAGGAGGCCCTTTCTCTGTATGAGAAACTCAATCTTTATCGGCTCTATGTGAACTATTACTACTTTACCGAAGAAATGACTCGGGGTTATATTTATGCTAAAAAATGGCTTGCCCTTTACGAAAGTTACCCACATCTCAAAGAGCAACAAGCTGATGACTACCTTTCAGCAATCAATCAGGTAATGATAGCTGAATTTCGCATACAGCGCTATAGCGAATTTGTAGCTCATAGAAAATTAATCTATGCACTTAATCTACAGATCAGTAAATCAACCAATACACGCATGCGACAGCGGATACTGAAGTATCTTTTTGTGCATGAATTCAACCGCTTGTTTATGTTGGGCAAATTCAGCTATGGTCTTCGTTTATTACATCGATTAGGTGGGCATTTGGAAGACTTTATAAAGCAAACGGATGAACATTCTCGCATCATCCTCTATTATAAACTGGCATGCTTGCACTTTGGAGCGAGTGATTTTAGTGGTGCTATCAACTGGCTTAATAAGGTAATGAGCGACGAGCAAGCCGAATTGAGAAACGACATCCACGCCTTTGCGCGAATATTAAGTTTAATTGCTCACTACGAGTTGCGCAATCTTGAAAATATCGAATACTTCATCCGCTCTGCTTATCGCTACCTACTGAAAGAGGGCGCTCTCAACCAATTTCAGCGATACCTCTTGAGCTTCCTGCGCAAGCTTCCCAAGGCACAAACAGACGAGGAGCTGCAGCCCATATTTAAACAACTACTTGATCAACTCGCTCCCCTTCAGTACATCCGCTATGAAAAAAGATCTTTCGTATACTTTGACATCATCGCTTGGTTGGAAAGTAAAATTATGGGCAAAACGGTAGAGGCTCGAATACAAGAAAAGGCTAGGGTAAAAATAAAAAATACTACGCAAGGATGACCTATGAATTAGTCTATAACCACAATATCACTGATTACTAGTAAGTTACTAAACCTTATTGTTATGGCAAAAAATTATAGGGCTGAAATCGGTAGATATACGGATTGATTTGAAATTCAATACGAATAGATAGTACCCCAAAACATTAGCATGATAGGGCGTGCTTGAGAACAGCTAAATTGTTGATAAATAAATCATAACGTCTAAACTTTATTTATCTGAGCGCATAGTTTTTAAGCAAAAACAGTGAAAATGCTTGCACCAAAATGTCTTAGAGCGACATCCTGTAGCTTAGCCCCAAGCCTTATCATGATTCGTAAATCGTAAGTGGTATATATTTAAAAAAGATTGAAATCTTAAAATAAGTTTTTTGAAATATTTCATTTTTTCTATCAAATAACATAAGCGAAGCTTGTACCGCTTCGAATCTACAGTACTTGGGGCTTTTTTAGCAAGCCCTAAGTGTTGAACATCAATAGTAGTTCTGGTTCCCTTTAGAATAGCTGACTATATTCCACTTTTCATTTTCTATAAATATACACGAAGAAACTTTTGATTAATCTTTGAAAAAAAGCTTTCTAGCCGCTTGAATGAAAATTTGTTCATGATTAATTTTTTCGGGACTCAAAAAGCTCAGCTTTTCCCCACTATCTAGTTGTGCAAACACACGATAATTTGCCCCAAGAAAATGTTGCTGGGTAACCCTAGCTTTACTACCTTCATCTGAAAGCTGTATCCATTCTTCTCTTGTAAAGGCATTTTCCCAAGGAAAAACACTACCACATAGAGCCGCTGAATAGATGTCATTGGGGTGAAAATAAAATTCACTCGGTGATTGGATTGGATAAGGGTTCCCTTGATTGACACATAGTATCTGATTACAGAGTGGCAGGATCTCTGATAGCTGATGATTTACAAAGACCGCTACCGTACCGCTATTTTCAAGCAATTGATGTACTTCATTCAATAAAATATGCTTCAAGTGCGCATCTTGATTGCTAAAGGGCTCATCTAGAAGTAGCACCGCTGGCTCATTGGAGAGTGCACGCGCTATCGCTAGTCGCTGCTTTTGCCCTCCAGATATTTTTTCTACTTTTTGGTCAGCGATAGGGTTGAGCATCAAAGCTTCGAGCAGTAATTCAACCCTTTCTTTGGCATAAGCCTTATCGTAACTTCGTAAGGGGGCAGCAATATTTTGCTTAACAGTAAGGCTGTGATCTAACTCAAATTGTTGATATACCAGCTTTACTTCTTCATGCCCACCAATCAAGTCAGAAGAGGGATTTTTTAGAGGTTCTCCATCAAAGAAGATCTCACCAGAACTAGGTATTAATTTACCCGCTAAAAGATGAAGTAGCGTGCTTTTCCCCGCTCCAGATGCACCTACTATACCCAATCGATCGCCTGCATTCAATCGAAAGTTGATATCTGAAAGTTTAAACCCAGAAGATTGATGACTATAAGTTAAATGGTAGCATTCAAGCATAGCTTATAAATTTCTAAAGAGAGGAATTGTTGAGTAGCAAGAACTAAAATAGACCTTTTCTTAAGTTGTAGTTAATTAAGATCAATTTCAGGCTTTTGTTCATTTATTGAAATGGCTGTGTTGCATGAGGACAAAAGTAAAGGTAAAATAAGTCTTAAAAAATAACTCCGAAGAGACTTTAATAAACATCTTTGATGCTTTATTTACTGATGACCTTTATTGTATCCTCATTTCAAAAAACAGAAAAGCGAGCGACCACCCCTTTAAAATTAATAGGTTATATTGAAGCGTCACAAATGGACGTCAATTAAGAGGTCTATTTTAGCTTGCAATTGAAATATAAGGTACATAAAGTGGATAAATGGAAAGAAAAGGCGTTATTTCGCAACATAATTGATCACTCACAAAAATTCAGTATTACTAGCCCATGCCGAAACGCAGATTTGACTTACTTGCACGATTTTTATTTTGGCGGGTAAAGCATGTCAGTGATCGTAACTTCATGCTTTTACTTAGCGTGATTGTGGGAGTATGTTCTGGCTTAGTAGCGGTACTACTGAAAGAAGCTGTTTTTTGGGTGGAGAGAGTAATTCGCGCCTCGATTGAGCTAAAACTCTATGGTTATGCCTTTGTACTCTATCCTTTATTGGGCATCTTGACCACTATGCTGATTGCAAAGTACGTGTTTAAAGAAAAAGTAGGACATGGTATTTCGAATCTTCTTTTCACGATCAGCAAGAAAAATGCAATTTTGAAGCGTACGCAGATGTTTTCGAGAATGCTGACCTCCTCCATTACGGTTGGTTTTGGAGGATCGGTAGGACTTGAGGCGCCTGCAATGGTCACGGGCTCTGCCATAGCCTCCAATCTCGCTCAGCTCATGCACCTCACCTATAAGAAGCGAACCATGCTCATTGGCTGCGCAGTGGCAGGAGCGATTGCGGGTATCTTTAACAGCCCTGTAGCAGGAGTGATTTTTGCTATTGAGGTGATCCTCGTTGATGTGACCATCGCCGCATTCATTCCCTTATTATTAGCATCCGTTGCTGGCTCTGTCACCTCACTTGCTCTCTTAGGAGATGATGTCATGTTTAGCTTTAAGCTCACAGAAAGCTTCAGTGCTAGCGATGTACCCTATTATTTGGCCTTAGGTTTATTTTCGGGTCTTATGTCAGTTTATTTTACGCGCAGCAGCTTGACAGTAGAAGATTGGATGAATAAAATCCCAAAAGATATCCCTAGGGCATTGATTGGGGGCTTGGTATTGGGCCTTATGATTTTTCTCTTTCCAGCTATTTATGGAGAGGGCTATAATAGCATCAAGACACTTTTAAACGGCGAAGGGGTTCAGTTACTTGAAGGCACATTTTTTGAAAAAATTGGCTATTCTAATGTAGTATTATTGATTTTTGTAGCCTTCATTGGCTTCTTAAAGCCTCTTGCTGCTTCCTTAACTATCGCTTCTGGCGGAGCGGGAGGTATCTTTGCCCCATCTGTATTTGTGGGGGGGGTGTCAGGTTTTTTCTTCGCAAGCATCTTAAATAGTCTAATTCCTGGAGTTGCCATCAGCACGGCGAATTTTACTTTGGTAGGAATGTGTGGCGTTCTAAGTGGCGTACTTCACGCTCCGCTGACTGCTATCTTCTTGATTGCAGAAATCACTGACGGCTATACGCTTTTCGTTCCTTTAATGATCGTTTCGGCTATGTCCTACACGGTCACTGTCTACTTTGAAAAATACAGCTTATACACCAAAAAGCTGGTTGAAAAAGGAGATTGGGTACCCAATGAAAAGGACCGACGCGTATTGAGCTTGATTCATCTGCGCAAGATCATCGAGAAAGACCTAAAAACCATTCATCCTGAAGCTAGCCTTGGTGACTTGATACAATTGGTGCAACAATCGAAGAGAAATATCTTTCCTGTAGTCAATGAAGCCAATCAACTTGTAGGAATAGTCACCCTTGATGATGTGCGGGAAATCATGTTTGACTCAAAAAAACAGCAAGAAGTGTTGATTCAAACCATCATGCATGCACCACCAGCGGAAGTATCTACTCAAGACAGCATGGAGCTGGTAATGAACAAATTTGAACGCACAGGCGCATGGAACCTCCCCGTGATTGATAATGGTGCGTATGTTGGCTTTTTATCGAAGAGCAGAATCTTCAATACGTACAGAAAGAAGTTGATCTACCAAAATAGGCAGGGCTAAAAATTGATACCTTGCTTATCTTGAAAAATGATGCTCTTCAAAGTTTGATGGATTAACCTTATTTATTGAGCCATGCCTCAAGCAATCTATCCTATGGTTTAATCTCATCTAGTCTTTAGCAAGAGAAATAGTGTAATTTACGATTCCTGCCACTCGTCTAAATATTAATCAAAATATACCAGCGAATAAGCCTATATTTTTATGTAATAAAGAATAATCTTTTTATCATCAAGACTGAGAGTGTCGACAAGCCATCCTTACAAGCCATCCTTATTTGACTCAATCTATCAACGAAAACATCCGCTTATCAAACAAAAGCAAGGTTTAAATAACCTTGCTCATCTAAAGAACATAATAATCACAGAAACACAAGTAAAAACAAATGTAAGTTTGAAGCTGTTGCTTATCATCGATCTTTCCATTGAGATAAAAAAGATTTATTAAAAGAGCGAAAGTAAAGAGATTTGCAATTACTAATGCTATCAAAAAACACCATCAAATTGGCAGATTATTCATCTATATCAAATTTATCAGATTCAAAAAACAATCCAGTGAACAAGACATTCTCCTCAATTAGTATTTTTCTATTAAGCATCTTTTTTGCTTCCTCTTTTACCTATGCACAGGTACAAATAAGCGGTAAGGTAGTAGATAGAGTAACAGGCGACCCAATAGAATTTACAAATGCAGCCTTTTTATCTGTACAAGACTCCTCAGTTGTAGGCGGTAGCATGACCGGACTCGACGGAAGCTTTACAGTAAGCCTCTCCCCAGGCGAATACCTGCTGCGAGTAGGCTTTGTAGGTTATGAAACACTCATGCGCAAAATAGAAGTTGGAAATTCCGACAAAGACTTAGGAAGAATTGGGTTGAAAGAATCTTCAGAGTTATTGCAAGAAGTTCAAATAGAAGCCGCGGCTTCTATGTTCAAAAATGATATTGACAAAAAAGTTTTCAATGTTGAGAATACGGTAGTGGCAGAAGGTGGGTCAGCTATTGATTTGCTAGAAACGCTCCCATCGGTACAGGTAGATGAAAATGGTAATATTAGTATGAGGGGTACAGGCGATATTCAAATCTTTATTAATGGAAGGCCAACGAACATGATGGCTAGTGATACCGAATCAGTTCTCGAACAATTTCCTGCCAACACCATCGAATCAGTGGAATTGATCACTAATCCATCATCACGATATGAAGCTCAAGGGTCTGGAGGTATTATCAACATCATTCTTAAAAAGAATAAGCTTCAAGGCTTCAATGGTCAGGTGAATGGGGCGGTAGGAACCCGCGATAAATACAATGGCGGTGTCAATCTAAATTACCGATCAGGGAAAATGAATGCCTACACCAGCTATGCCTTTCAGAGCAGACGTCTATGGCAGGAAAGTGAATCTTTTAGGGAAAATTTCAGACCTGGGTCAACCCCCATCATCGACCAAGACTTTTACACCGAATGGGTAAATACCTCTCACAACGTGAGAACAGGGATTCAATATGACATCACCAAAAAGCAAAATGTAGAGGTGTTTTTCAATGGCAACATCAATAGCAGAGACCGTGATCGTGAGTATAACTTCAGAAACAGAGGCTTAAATAACGACTTCATCTCTGATCAAGTACGATTCTTAATGGAAGAGCAGTTTGGCGATAACTTTGAGACGGGTATCACCTATTCCTACGATATTGATAGCGCTGGACAAAAGGTGTATTTCAACTCAACTTATAGCTGGGGTGAACAAGACAGGCTAGAAGAATTCCGTCAGTTTGACTTCTTTGAAGGCCCACGTCCTAATGTATTTGATGACGCCCTAGCCGACAATAGTTTCAATCAGCTATATGGTAGACCGAGTAGAAATACCCTATTTCTAGCTCAGCTAGACTATGAAAAGCCATTCTCAAAAAATAGGAAAATTGAAATGGGTTTAAAGGCCAATCTTTCGTTCCAAGATCGCACACAAACTTTCAGTGCAGATGAGGGCGGCGAAGTACCTGGACTACCAACCGACAGCATTAACCGCGACTTCGCTTTTCAAGAAGACGTATACGCAGCCTATGTCTCTTTTAGAGATAGAGTAGGTGATAAATTTGGTTATCAAATAGGTTTAAGAGCAGAGCAAACTTTCACTACAGGCTTTAGAGATCGTGAACTTAGTGATGTAGTCAACAACTACTTTAACTTGTTCCCAAGTGTTTTTACTTCTTATGATCTCAATGACCGTGATAAATTTCAGGCTAATTATTCTCGGCGAATTCGAAGACCAGGTACATGGGCATTGGCGGACTTCTTCAACGTACAAGATCCATTAAACTTAAGAATAGGAAACCCTTTCTTACAGCCCGAATTGACAGATAGCTATGAGGTAAGTTATGTAAGAGAAGGAAAAATGTTTTTCACAGGAAGCTTATTCCACCGCAGCACTTCCAATGGCCTATCGCGACTAGCACGGCCATTTCCGGGTAATCCAGATGCTGTCATTCAGGAGTGGGAAAATGCCAGTTCTAGAAATAATACAGGTTTAGAATTAATCAACCAGTACAATCCAGTAAATTGGTTTGACGCCACATTGACTACATCATTCTTTTACTCTTCAGTAGAATTACAAACAGGGGATGGTCAAAACTTCAACAATACCAACTTCAGCTATAATATCAACTTGATGAGTAATATGCGCATACCCAATTGGTTTGGCGTCCAAATCATGGGGACTTATCAAGGCCCCATTGTATTGCCTCAAGGTGAAATTCGTCCTATTTATGGCTTAAATATCGGCTTGAAACGCGACTTCCTTGATAAAAAGCTCACCCTTAGCGTTAATGTGAGTGATATATTCGATACTCGCAGGTTCAGATTGCAAACAGAAGAACCTAATGCATTTGCTCAGGTTCGTAACTTCAATAGGGAAACACGCATCGGTACAATCTCTTTAACATACCGATTTGGTAACTTGAGAGAAAGCAAGCGAGGAGATCGTAGAGGTAGAGATGGAGGTAATAGAGGGGAAGGAGATGATGAGGGAATGTTCTAACAAGCAAGTTTTTTCATAATGTATTTATTTTAAAGCGAGTAAGACTTTTTCTTACTCGTTTTTTTTTTTGCGAGGGATGAGAACAGTAGTTGACTGAACTGTTAAGCAATATCACCCATCGAATTGAGCTGTTTTCATCAAAAAACACAGCCTATAGAGGTCAATTCAGCGTGATATCAAGAAAATAGCCTTGTTTTCATCCTCATCCCACGAAAATCAATTGGCCAGTTTTTTAAAATATGTTAGTCGATTGGGTAAGGTATGTAAACGAAATTTTGGAACTCACCGCTCACTACAAAAAGGCAGCAGTACTCATCAGGATCTTTGTAAGTATTTTTAAAAGCCTCTACCTTATCTTCCTCCAAGATCTTGGCCTCCGTAAAGATCTCTAAATAAGAGGCATGATAATTCCACTCGAGGTTTAAATCATTATTTGCAAAGAGCAATGAACCCAAAGGTGTTTCTTGTTTGGCAATTACAAAAAAAGGATGCTGTGAAAATTTGCGGGCGCGTATTTGATAAGAGGCCTCTTTCAAGTGATCAGCAACTTTTACAAAGTCTGAGCTGATTTTACCCAAAAACTTTGGGTCTAATTCTGGATCATTGTGCATGGTGACTTATCTTTTTTCGAGTAAAACAATATTTTCCAAGTGGTGTGTATGCGGAAACATATCTAAAGGTTGTACCACTTTAACTGCATAAAGCTCATCGAGGGCAGCAATATCACGAGCTTGTGTGGCCGGATTACAGCTCACGTAGACGATTTTAGTAGGAGCAAGCTCAAGCAAGCACTTGATCACATCAGGGTGCATGCCTGCACGTGGGGGATCGGTGATAACCACGTCGGGTCTACCATGCTTTTCCGCGAAAGGTATGGTAAGCACTTCACGCATATCGCCAGCAAAAAACTTAGTATTGGTAATGCCGTTTGCCGCAGAGTTCTTTTTCGCATCCTCAATAGCCTCCGCTACATATTCTACACCAATAACTCCTAATGCTTTTTTTGCCAAAAAGTTCGCAATGGTACCTGTACCTGTATAAAGATCATACACCCATTCGTTGCCCGTAAGCCCTGCAAGGTCTCTCACCTTGCGATACATGGCCAGTGATTGCTCCGAATTAGTCTGCAGAAAACTCTTTGGACCAACACGGAAGGTAAGATCTTCCATTTGCTCCTCGATATATTCTTTTCCGTAATAGTGAGTTGGCTCCAAATCACCATAAGAATCATTCATCTTTTGATTAAGGATGTAGTAGACCGAGCTTAAGAATGGAAATTTCGCAATCAAATGATCGAGCAACTGATCAATTTTTTCATCATATTTAGCGGTCTGCAAAATAATCATCCATTGATCCAGATTAGAATTACGAATAATCAAATTCCTCAACTGACCTTGATGATCTCTCAAGTTGTAATACTCATAATCTCGAGCAAGAGTGAAGTCCCTAATCTCATTGCGGATGGCATTTTGTCGATCATCTTGTAGCCAGCATTTATTAATATCAACCACTTTATCAAACATACCAGGGATATGAAAACCCAGCCCATAGGATTGAGTGATATCGCCAGACTCCTCTATTTCTTCCTTAGTAAGCCATCGTTTGTCGGAGAAGGTATACTCAAGTTTGTTGCGATAAAAGGTGGTTTTCGGTGCTGCCATAATAGGCTCAGGGGTTGGAAAGTGAAATTTTCCTATGCGCTGAAACTGATCGACTATTTGCTCTTCCTTAAAGGCTATCTGCTTTTGATACTCCAAGTGCTGCCACTTACAACCACCGCATACACCAAAGTGCTCACAAAAAGGATCAATACGAAGATCAGAATATTCATGAAAAAGAACAGGGCGACCTTCCATATAGCTTTTGCGGCTTTTCTTAATGAAAACATCCACCACATCGCCAGGAAGGGTATTTTCAATAAAAACAACCTTATCATCTTCTGTTCTCGCTAGACACTTTCCCTCTGCCGCTAACTTTTCAACTTGCAGCTCTTTATAGATTTTTTGTTTTTTTCTTCTTGCCATAAGCTTGCAAAATTACATAAATCTTTGTGAAATTCTAGCTGATAGAAGGCTTGCTTAAGAGTAGCTATTAGCCTCCTGTAACTAGGATGATAACATATGTTGGTATCAATGAAATTATACAGATAGTTGATATATTAAAGACGATACTTCTACTGTATTGGATCATCCATTTCAGTCAAGCTAGGGACAATAATCAACTAAAATCATCCAATTTTGCAGATTTACTATTATCTAGTGTATACCCGGTAGCTATATCAAGCTAATCAATTGGATATGTACTTGTATAAGGTATGAATAGCACGGATGAAAAGACTTAAGGAAGGCCAGTAAAAAAATCTAAAAGTTAAAATTAACATTTGTTGGCCAATTAGAAACACAACCTATTTTGTCTATTCATATTTTTTGACTTCGAGTCATAAGATCAGGCATTTATATATACCTTTGCGACTCAAAATAATTCAATATGATTTCAGTAGACGCAGTAGGGGTTGACTTTAGTGGAAGCAGCCTTTTCAATAACATCACTTTCAGTATAAATGACAATGACCGAATCGCCCTCATGGGTAAAAATGGTGCAGGAAAATCTACCTTGCTCAAGATCATTGCAGGCGAAGGTAAGGCTACTTATGGTAAGGTTTCAGCTCCAAAAGATGCGGTGATTGCCTACCTTCCTCAGCATTTACTTACTGAAGATGACTGCACAGTCTTTGAAGAAAGCGCAAAGGCTTTTTCGGAGATCATGGAGATGAAAAAGCAAATGGACTGGTGCAATCAGCAGCTAGAGACACGTACGGATTATGAATCGGAGGAATATAGTAAGATTATTGAGCAAGTATCAGAGCTTAGCGAGAAGTATTACAGCATTGATGACTTAAACATTGATGCAGAAATTGAGCGTACACTATTAGGCTTAGGCTTTTTGCGCAGTGACTTCAACCGACTCACACAAGAGTTTAGCGGAGGGTGGCGCATGCGCATTGAATTAGCCAAGATTCTTTTGAAAAAGCCTGATTTGATTTTACTGGATGAGCCGACGAATCACTTAGACATTGAATCGGTACAATGGTTGGAGGACTTTTTGAAAAACAATGCTAAGGCCGTCATGGTGATTAGCCACGATAAAGCATTTGTAGATAACCTGACCAACCGTACCATAGAGTTGACACAAGGTCGAATCTATGATTATAAAACGAATTATTCGCATTACTTAGAGCTGCGTAAAGAAAGGCGAGAACAGCAGCAAAAGCAGTTTGACGACCAGGCTAAGCAGATCGCAGAGATCCAACAATTTATTGATCGCTTTAAAGGTACTTACTCCAAGACACTACAAGTACAATCGCGCGTAAAGATGCTGGAGAAAATGGAGATTGTTGAGGTCGATGAAGTAGACACAGCAAGTCTGAATTTAAAGTTCCCTCCTGCCCCACGCTCAGGAAATTACCCCGTCATTGCGGAAGGACTGAGCAAAAGCTATGGTGAGCATGTAGTTTTTAAAGACGCATCCATGACCATTGCTCGAGGTGAAAAAGTGGCCTTTGTTGGTAAAAATGGTAAGGGTAAGTCTACCATGGTTAAGGCAATTATGGGAGAGATTGATTTTGAGGGTAAGCTACAGGTAGGTCATAACAGCATGATCGGTTATTTTGCTCAAAATCAGGCAAGCTTACTTGATGGTGAATTGACTGTATTTCAGACCATTGATGATATTGCCAAAGGCGATATGCGCAGTAGAGTGAAAGACTTATTAGGTGCCTTTCTTTTTGGTGGTGATGCCATTGAGAAAAAAGTAAAAGTGCTGTCAGGTGGTGAGCGTACCAGACTAGCAATGATCAAATTGTTACTGCAGCCAGTTAATTTGTTGATTCTTGACGAGCCGACCAATCATTTGGATATAAAAACCAAAGGGATTTTAAAAGATGCCTTAAAGGCATTTGATGGTACTTTAATCTTAGTATCACACGATCGTGATTTCTTAGATGGATTAGCTGGGAAGGTGTTCGAGTTTGGCAACAAAAGGGTGAGAGAACACTTTGAGGATATCAATGGCTTTTTGCGAAATAAGAAAATGGAAAATTTGAAGGAAATAGAGCGCAAGAATTAGACTTACCTTTTAAACCCAGGTAGGACATTACGGAAAAAACACGATCCATATCTGTTTATAGACATTACAGCTCTCGATGACATGTGGGTTTATTACTGCTAACGAAGAAATGCTTGTCTACCTAGACGGTCAATTTATAAAGCTGTTTGTATTTACTTATAAAACAGCCGAGCTAAATCCTTTCGGGCATAACCACTAGGATATACATTTTTGAAAGCTCGGTTTTCTCAGCGATTAAGAGGATAAGCTTGCACTTAAATGTCAATAATGATCAACTTATACGGCTTAGCGAAGCGTATTTTCATGACAATCGATTCGTTAACCAAAGTCATTTTTGCATAAGGATTTAATCGTTCACCTCAGTAAGCACTACGAATATTTCCTATTGCCAATTTAAAACCATGCGAAGCTTGTTTAGTTAAAAAGAAGAAGTCAATTTTTAAGTAGGGCTCATCAGCTTTTAAAGTTTTTATATAAATCCTAATTTCGATTTGCAAATCATCGATTACCAAAATGTTTGGGGATAAACTTTAAAAATCATTGATTTAACTCAGACTTCGCGACTATTGCTAAAAAAACTATAACTCTTAAGGATATAATATCACTTTAAATTGTAGTTATCTGAACTGGAGCGATTCGTAAGCCCGCCCTAAACTAGGACTGAATAGTGGCAGATTGATTTTATTAGGTGAAAAACCTAAATTTTGAGATAGGTAATTCCGATTGCAATATAGATTATTGATTAGCAAAGAGGTAGTGTTTTTAATGAGAGCTTGCTACGCTCTAAGCTTAAAGGGTATTACTTATTTTTTTAACCTAGTGTAACCAAAGAAAAACAATTATGGCCAAAGTCGACGAACGGTTTTATGAGTTTATGACAGAGGATGGAGAAGTAAGAGCATGTGAAAAAATTCCTGATAGCGCCTGCGAGCACGTTCCAAGAAATTTTAGTCTCAATGTACTCAATGGCATTTGTAGTAAGCTTGCTGAGCGACTGATTAGCCCAGGTATTACTTTACCTTGGATTTTATCCTTTTTAGGGGCCCCTGCCTTTTTTGCGGGGATGCTCGTACCTCTCAAAAATACGGGGTCTCTCTTACCTCAATTGTTTGTTTCAGCTAAAATTCGTGCTTTTGAGCGCCGAAAAATCTTCTGGACGCTATCGGGCATCGTTCAGGCCGTTTGTATTTTGCCCATGGGCTTTGTAGTAGTCACCATGGAAGGTTCTGCAGCCGCATGGGCTATAGTAGGGCTTTTGCTCATCTTCAGCATGGCTAGTGGTGTTGCCTCCGTGGCCTTTAAAGATGTAGTAGCTAAAACCATCGACAAGGGTGAAAGAGGGCAAATGTTATCCAGCAGAGCTTCTATCGGAGGCATCTTTTCACTCGCTGCAGGTTTGGTCCTCATCTTTTTTGTAGAAGACACCGACAATCAATGGATCTATTTTACCATCTTCATCATTACAGCTGGGCTTTGGTTTTTATCTTCCTTCTTTTTTAACCTGATCAAAGAACCGAGTGGAGCTACCGAGGGTGGTAGGAGTCCTGTCAACGAAATCAAAAAAGGGCTTGGCTTGCTAAAGAAAGACCCAAATTTGACGCAATTTATTATCACCAGAGCACTACTTATGGCAATACCTTTAGCTACTCCTTTTTATGTGCTTTTGGGTAAAAATGAAGTCGGGGGTAGTGTTACAGCCTTTGGTTTACTCATCATTACCGATGGAATAGCCAATATCATTTCAAGTCCTTTTTGGGGTAGATATTCCGATAAAAGCAGTCGTAAAATGATGATGCTCACCGCAGCTCTAGGCATATTTACCGCTATATATGCTATTTCATTTGTCTACTTCCCTGAGGAGTGGAAAACAATCGGTCTCTTTTTACCTGTCTTTTTGCTCAATGGCATGGCGCATGCAGGAGCAAGACTTAGCAGAAAAACCTATTTGGTAGATTTTGCTCCAGAAAAAGAGCGTCCTCTTTATGTTTCGCTCTCCAATACATTGATTGGTGTATTTACGCTCGTGGCGGCAGGCCTAGGCTTCGTAGCAGAAATCTTTTCTCTTGAGGCACAACTCATCTTTTTCGCAGCGATGATGTCGGCAGCAATAATCCTTGGATTAAGACTTAAAGAAGTGGAATGAAAATATGTTCTAAGTTGGAATGAATCATTGAGCTTCACGATTTTCAAACAGGGTTAAATGCATAATATTGAATATCTTTGCTATCATTAAAATCAGTAGATTTTTCAGCACCCAACTTTGAACATCATGCAGCAGCTCTCCTATATTGCTTTGACCAAAAATAAAAAAGATGTAATCAATAGATGTATCGCGACCCTGACATTTGTTTTTTTCCTAGCATCTAGTCCTTGCTTCAGTCAAAACACGCTTTCTGATTCATTGACTCAAGACCGCAGCCGTAACTTCCAGATTCGATTTAGCCCTATGGAGCTTGTCCACAGGCAATGGCCCATGACTACTAATACTGTAACATTTGACAATACACGTTTACCCATTGACGAACAATTTGGCAGGGATAGGCTTTCCGTTTGGGGACTATCTGCGGGATTGGGAGCTATTTTTTATGAAAACCTCGAAATCCATGCACAGGCAACAAGGGGGTTTTCGGATAGCCACCCTTTCTTAGACTTCCAAACACGCTTCGCGTATCGGTTTACTTTACCACAAGCCTACGGCTGGGAATTTGCTCCTGGGGTATTCTACGCCATAGAACGTACGGACGCAAAACTAAACATTGCAAGCTCAAACTCAGCTAGGGTTAATTATTTCGTAAGATCTGTACAAAGTAGACTCGGCCCCATGGCGGAAGCTAGCTATCGCTTTCCCATTACACAAAAAAGTGATTTTGCAATCAACTTCCGCTACCAACTAGGACTGCCACTCAGCAATATCAGCGCTCAGCGTGTAGTGGCATATGCTGAAAACGAACAAATACCTCGTCAGCTCACAGAAAATATCCCTGCCAATGATCCCAACCTCAGGTTTTCCAGCCCTGAGTCTGTCTTTCAGAATGCATGGCATCAATTTTCAGTCGGCATTAGCTTCTTCTTCATGGACTTTAAGCGTACCATCTACGAAGACTTAGATGACGACTATGAGTGGCAGTAAGCACCATTCTCACCTAGATACTTATCCAAAAGCAGAATTAATTTTATTTTTGCGGGGGATGTGTGTAGCATTGAGTTGTTCGCCTTCTTTCACTTGAGCAGTTATAGCGGCACTTCAAAAAAATAAGTGGCTTTCAAAGTGCTACGCTAAGGGTGATCAATAAATTCCATTGACTATAATTTAATAATTAGGTCTGAGTGACATGCTCATTCCACGCAAATAAAAAACAAAAAATGAATACTCAATTACTTCGAGAGCTTTGTCAGCTTCATGGACCTTCGGGTGAAGAGGGAGCAGTTAAGCAATATATTTTGGACTATGTGCAAAAGCATGCGAGCGATTGGAAATCTGAAGTGAAAGTAGTGATGGGCGAGGATCTACAAGATTGCATCATGTTGGTTTTTGGAAAGCCTCGCACCGCTGTATTTGCGCATATGGACACAGTAGGCTTTACAGTACGCTATCAAGATCAGCTAGTTGCTATTGGTGGCCCTGAAGCTGAAACTGGCTTTCGCCTATGCGGTCAAGATGCTTTGGGTGAAATCAGCTGTAAGATGCGCGTAGGGGATGATGGACATGTCTTTTATGACTTCCCTAGAGCAATTGAGACGGGCACCTCACTGGTGTTTGAGCAGGACTGGCGCGAAACCTCAGACTATGTACAATCATGCTATATGGACAATCGCCTAGGAATCTATGCCGCACTACAGCTGGCAGAAAGTTTAGAGGATGGTATCATCGCCTTCAGTTGTTGGGAAGAAGTAGGGGGTGGATCTGTACCTTACCTTGCACGTAAAATTTATGAGGAATATGGAGTAAGGCAAGCACTGATATCTGATATCACCTGGGCGACAGAGGGAGTTGAGCATGGCAAAGGTGTAGCCATTAGTTTGCGAGACCGAAGCTTACCTAGAAAGGCATTTGTTGATAAAGTAGTTCAATTAGCGATTAAATCAGGGATTGACTGGCAAAAAGAAGTTGAGGCCTCAGGGGGCAGTGATGGTAGAGAACTGCAAGAGTCACCCTACCCTTTCGATTGGGTCTTCATCGGTGCGGCAGAAAGTAATGTACATAGCCCAAATGAGTTGGTTTACAAAAAGGATATTCAGGATATGATTGCATTATATCGTTACCTGATGGTGCACTTATAGTATCATGAAATTTTAAAGTTGATCAGCTTAAAAGAAAGACTCCTCAATAATAAAGCAGAATATTGTCTTATTTAGAAATGAGCTTTAATCGGTCATCTAAGTTCATTAGGAGTTGAAGTTCTTTACTCATAGCATAGAAAGCCTGCAAAACCAAGGTTTGAGGAACAAAACAACTTTTAAGACATTTCCTATCAATAATGCTGTATTTTTTTCTTTCACAAGCCTACTTTATCAAATCAAATACGTAAGCTTGCATAGTTGAAAAAGATTAAAACAACCACTTTGAGTGGAATAGGTAAAAGTTAGATGAAACTGTAGGAAAAAATTTAATCAATATCATGAAAAAAGGTTTATTGATTACCCTCGGGGTAATTGCGCTAGTTGTAGTTCTGTTTTATTCATTTTTTGCTGGTAAGTACAATGAAATGGTACAGCGAGAAGAAAGCGTAACCAGTCAGTGGGCACAAGTAGAAAATGTGTATCAGCGACGAGCAGATCTTATACCCAATTTGGTAAATACTGTGCGAGGCGCAGCGGATTTTGAGCGAGAAACATTGACCCAGGTAGTTGAAGCAAGAGCAAAAGCCACTTCTATGAATGTAGACCCCTCGCAGCTAACAGCCGAACAAATCAGGGAATTTGATCAAGCCCAACAAGGCGTGAGCTCAGCGCTAGGCCGACTGATGGTGGTAGTCGAGCGCTACCCTGAGTTGAAGGCCAATCAAAACTTTTTAGAACTTCAAAGCCAGCTAGAAGGCACAGAAAATCGTATCAGTACTGAGCGTCGAAGGTTTAATGAGACAGTTCGTGAGTACAATACCTATATTCGATCATTCCCACAAAATATCCTTGCGGGCATGTACGGATTCGAAAGAAAAGCTTTATTTGAAGCAATAGAAGGAGCCGATATAGTACCTGAAGTAACCTTTTAAGCTATGCCAGAATATCAGTTTTCAGAAGAAGAGAAAAAGCGATTAAGCGAAGCGGTAGCATCGGCGGAGAAATATACTAGCGGTGAGATTCAAATTCATATTGAAGACCACTGCCCTGCAGATGTGCTGGATCATGCTGCCGATGTATTTGAAATCCTCAAGATGCATAAAACAAAAGAGCGCAATGCTGTGCTCTTTTATGTAGCCTTGGAAGATCATCAATTTGCCATCTTAGGTGATGTAGGAATCAACAGCAAAGTAGAAGGTGACTTCTGGGATAGCACGAAAGACTTAGTAATCAACTTCTTTAAACAAGGACAGATTACAGAGGGACTTATCAAAGGTGTAGAAAAAGCTGGTAAAAAACTGAATGTAATCTTCCCTCTGCAGGGTGAAAATACAAACGAGCTACCAAACGAAGTGAGCTTCAAGTCAAATCGTAAAAAAGATGACTAGCCTCTTAGGCTCATACTGATCTATCTGCTAACAGTTGTTTTTGTTGGGATGCGAATACAGGAAATATCATTCATGCCTTAGCTAACTAGAAAGGCTTAGTTTTTGAGTACTGTATCAAACACCAAGCGCTATGAAAGAAGCTTTCATAAAAAATACTACACTTTTTGTATTTTAGCAGATGTAATTTAAGTTTTTATATCTTCCATTCCTTTACAATTGACCATTAAATTGATGCTCATGCGAACCATATTTTTATTCTTTACTTGTCTTTTTATTTCTACATTCAAGCTACTCAACGCACAGTCTTCTCAAGACAGTTTGCAAATGGGGAATTACAAAATGGACATTAAGATACCACATTTTGTAAAATTGGAAATTATGACAGACTCATTAGTTTTCAGCACAGAAGAGGATGTCGTTATACACAATAAAGAAAAAAAGCTCGCTTGGGAATATCAGTCTAACGAGCAGGTGATTAGAGGTCACCTTTTTGTAGGATCGCAATTTTCAGGTAGACTGCATCTAGATGAAAATGCTGATTTTGATATTCTCGACAGCCTAGAATTGATCAATGATGAGTTTTATCGCTTTAGGGTACGCCACAAAGAAATGTCATCGTTAAAATTTCCTCATTTTACATTCCGATATAAAGAGGAGGGAAAAGATCTATTTAGAAAATATGAGATAAAGCTCTTCCCTTATACGGTGACAAGAGCAAATTTCTATATAGAAGACGACCTCTATGTAGGCGAGCAAAAAAAGATTGAAATCATCAGCAATAATGTGAAAAATTTAGTCTTAGACGGTGAGTGGAAGAGTAATGATAACTTCAACTACCGACTAAGAGAAGAAAGTGGTGAGGCCTTTATCTACCTCGAACCAAAGAAGGTAGGCAACTTTGACTTCAGCTGGGAGCCAAAAACCAAGCAGCCCGTTTTGGCCGAAAACGGCACTTCCACCTATCGTCTCGACCCGATCATTCAAAATGTAAACGTAAAAGATAGCAGGTTGAAATTTTTACGCACAGATAGAAGATATATCGTCTACGAACGTAATAAAAGAGATGGCATCGAAATCCAAATAGAAAACAATCGCTTTTTAGAATTAGAGAAAACCTATCGTATAGAAGATCGCGAAGAAAAAGGAGGAGCCTTGCTAGCAGAACTCTTTACACAAAGACGACTTTCTAATGATAAAGTATTATGCATTCTTCGTCCCTATAGTACCCATCGTACAAGAGAGGGTTATATGTATATCAAAGATGGTGATCGACCTGTATTTATCACCAACTTCAATATTGTACCTAAGGCAAAGATAGAGTCCTTAATGATTATGAGAGAAGGAAGCGAGTGGACGCAAAATACCGACGTAAAGCCAGGTGAAGTGATCGATGTGCGATTAGAAGGCGAGAGTCTTACCAAAGGCAGATACATCTTCGAAGACTTAGAAGATATCAGTGCTGACACCTTAACAAGGAGCGACCGAGTGGCCAACTTTAGACTTCGTGTCCCTACTAATATCTCCAAACGAACCATTGAGATCTACGATCGTGCTGAAAAAACTGGCATGAGTCTTCAAGTAAAAGAGCATCAACGACCTAGAGTGCTGGACTTTATTTATGTGAACTATGGTAAAGGACCAAAAATGGCTAATACACTTGATCAGCCTATTTTATATTCAAATACAATTAGGGATGTTACCTTCTCTTTTGATAGGCATAAAATTGACCGAGGTGATAGACTCTTTGGTCGGCAGTTTGTAAAAATAAAAGTACGGATAGAAGATAAGAACCGCCGACTTATAGAAATGAGAGACTTAGGCGTCATAGAAATCTGCCCTGCAGAGTCATCACCACGGCACGCTTTCTATAGAGAGTCGGGTTGCCAAATGGATGACTTAAGATTAAATAGCTTTCTCTCTCGCAAGACCCACTCCTTAGAAGAGTGGGCACGAATTGAAATAG
This sequence comes from Cyclobacteriaceae bacterium, assembly GCA_020832375.1. Classification (GTDB taxonomy): domain Bacteria; phylum Bacteroidota; class Bacteroidia; order Cytophagales; family Cyclobacteriaceae; genus JAFIEW01. The sequence continues at coordinate 33,878 of JAFIEW010000002.1, read as the reverse complement.
AAATTGAACACGATAAGGATCGCCATGGTAATGAGGGTTATAAACAAAGAATCGTCATTCACAATCAAAGAACGACAACCTTTGATGTAGAAGTAACCTTTCCAGCGGGTTTGTTGATTCAAAGACTTGGAGAAGGATCTATTGACCCCCTTGGTGGTATTTCTTTGGCAATGTTAGGACAATTCACCTTTTATCACCCCAATGAAATCCAAAGAGAGCGCCCATTTAAAATTGGTGGAGGTTTCTTAGCTCAAAATGCCTTCAACTTTGGTACTGACGAAGCTATCAATAGAGACTTAGGACTGATCATTCTTGGCTCAGTATATCCTGTAAGGACAGGTAGAAAGCTAAGTTTTCCACTCTACGCCGGTGCGGGCTACTTTTTGCAAGCCGGTCAGTTTTTCTTCGTTGTCGGACCGGGTATTAGAGTGCAGTTCTAGTAAAAATCATCGTTCATTAATTATCTTAGCGCCGCAGAAAATAATACTCAATAATCATGAATAGAACTTCTCTGGTATATGTTATCCTTCAGCTGATATTGATGGTCTTTTTCTTTTTTATACCCGACATCTTTCCCGATTGGAGATTTGATCGTTTTTTGATAATCGGTATTCTATGGATATTTTTTGGAATAGCAATTTCCATTTGGGCGATGATTACTCTAGGAAAAAATTTGTCACCTTTCCCTCACCCTAAAAAGGATGCGAAATTTATTAGAAAAGGTCTTTTCAATTACGTTAGGCACCCTATTTATAGCGGTATTTTACTTACCTACCTTGGCTTATGTCTGTTCAATGGATACATCGCTTGCTACTTCTATCTGTTTTTTATTCTTACCCCTTTTTTCATAAGTAAGTATAAGTATGAAGAGAAGCAACTTAAAGCTACCTTCCCCGAATACGAGAAATATCAAGAAAATATAGGCGCCATCTTTCCCAACCTCAAGGAGCCTGAAGACTATTAATTTATTCTAACAAATTAATTTTCAGGTCGATTAATATGTACTAAAGTAACCGTTGAAGACACCCTAAGTTGAAGAGCATAAAAAAAGGAAGCTAAGCTTCCTTTTTTTATTTTTATTTATCTGCTGTTTCTTTCTTTTTTACAGAGAGACTAAGCTGCTCAGATTTGCCATCGTAGTCAGCTTCTAAAGTATCACCAGGCTCGACTTCGCCCTTCAATATTTCTTCAGCTACAAGATCCTCCAAGTACTTTTGTATTGCTCGGTTTAAAGGCCTTGCGCCGTATTGTTCATCATAACCCTTGTCAGCTAGGAAATCCTTAGCCGGGGTTGTTAAGGTCACCAAATAACCAAGAGATTCAATTCTAGTAAATAGTTTCTTCAAGGTAATATCGATGATCTCGTGAATATGCTCTCTTTTCAAAGAATTGAATACAATCACATCATCCAAACGATTCAAAAATTCAGGACTGAAAGACTTTTTCAATGCATTTTGTATCGTTGACTTCATTACTTCGTCAGAAGCATCAATCTTAGATTTAGAAGCAAATCCAATACCTGCACCAAAATCTTTCAAGTCTCTAACACCAATATTGGAGGTCATGATAATGATCGTATTTCTAAAGTCTACCTTACGACCCAATCCATCGGTCAAAATACCATCGTCCAACACCTGAAGCAACAAATTGAATACATCAGGGTGTGCTTTTTCTATTTCATCGAGTAAAACTACCGAATAAGGTTTCCTTCTAACTTTTTCTGTCAGCTGTCCGCCTTCTTCATATCCAACATATCCTGGAGGCGCTCCTACCAATCGAGATACGGAAAACTTCTCCATATACTCACTCATATCAATTCTAATGAGTGAATCTTCTTTGTCGAATAGGTATTTGGTTAGAATTTTAGCCAATTCTGTCTTTCCGACACCTGTAGGGCCTAAGAATATAAATGACCCAATAGGCTTCGACGGATCTTTCAATCCTACTCTTGTACGTTGTATTGCCTTAGTCAACTTCTTGATGGCCTCATCTTGTCCTTTCACGCTACCTTGAAGGTCATTGGACATATTAAGAAGCTTAGCACTCTCTTTTTGAGCTATTCTAGTGGCTGGAATACCAGTCATCATGCCGATTACTTCGGCTACGTTCTCTTCATCTACATCGTAACGCTTACTTTTCGTCTCCTCTTCCCAGCGTACTTTTGCTCTTTCTAATTCTTCAAGTAGCTTTTTCTCTTTATCTCGAAGCTGTGCTGCCTCTTCATACTTTTGGCTCTTTACAACCTTATTTTTCTCTTGCTTAATGTTTTCTACATCTTCTTCCAACTTCACAATTTCATCAGGCACGTGAATGTTGTTGATATGCACCCTAGCACCTGCCTCATCAAGTACGTCAATTGCCTTGTCAGGTAAAAATCTATCAGAAATGTACCTATCAGAAAGCTTGACGCAAGCTTCAATAGCCTCTTTACTATAGTTTACATGGTGATGACTCTCGTATTTATCTTTGATATTTTCGAGAATTTCCATGGTCTCCTCAGGACTAGTAGGATCAACCATTACCATTTGGAAACGACGTGCTAAAGCGCCATCTTTTTCAATGTACTGGCGATACTCATCCAGTGTAGTTGCACCGATGCATTGTATCTCTCCTCTAGCAAGAGCAGGCTTGAACATATTTGAAGCATCTAATGACCCTGAGGCACCCCCAGCTCCAACGATAGTATGTAACTCATCAATAAAAAGAATTACGTCGGGTGACTTTTCAAGCTCACCCATTACTGCCTTCATTCGCTCCTCAAACTGGCCTCTGTATTTGGTACCAGCTACAAGGGAGGCAAGATCAAGCGTAACTACTCTTTTATTAAAAAGAATCCTAGATACTTTCTTCTGAATGATTCTTAGAGCGAGTCCTTCAGCAATAGCAGTTTTACCCACTCCTGGCTCACCTATTAGAATTGGATTATTTTTCTTTCTTCTACTTAAGATTTGAGCTACGCGCTCAATTTCTTTTTCTCTTCCTACTATCGGGTCTAATTTGTCTTTCTCAGCTAGCTTAGTAAGGTCACGACCAAAATTATCTAGTACCGGTGTTCTAGACTTTTCAGATCCTTTGGGTATGTCTTTACCTGCACCAGCACCGCCGCCGCTACCGAATAGCCGACTAGAGGAATCATCTCCATCATCAGTATCTGAGGAGGCAGTAGGCCCTTCAGCTTTATCCTGAAGCAAGCTCTTCACACCTTCGTAATCTACTCTAAATTTTTGTAGTATTTGCGTTGCTAAATTATCCTCATCCCTCAATATCGAAAGCAAAAGGTGTTCTGTACCAATTAATTGAGAGCGAAAAATTTTCGCCTCCAAATAAGTAATTTTTAACACTTTTTCGGACTGCCTTGTAAGGGGAATATTGGCCATATTTTTGACGCTACCCGCGGCCGTACCTTTAGTGGCGTGCTCAATAGACATGCGTAATTCCTCAAGGGAAACACCCATCTTCTTGAGTAGCCCTATAGCAACGCCTTCACCTTCTCTGAGCATACCTAATAGCAAATGCTCCGTGCCAATAAAATCATGGCCTAGTCTTAAAGCCTCTTCTCTGCTGAGTGAGATCACTTCTTTTACTCTATTTGAAAATTTTGCTTCCATACATCATCAGTGTTTAACTCTATCATCTAGAGTCGTATCAATTATTAATAACCAAACGTATACGATCTGCGAATTGTTTATTTACTTAGGTGCCAATCCTTTTTTGAGAATCGTACTCGCCATAGGACCTTCGCAAAATAACAGATCAATTATACTAAGATTAGGTACAAAGTCTTTGCCAAAGTTTTGAGTGTAAAGCTCGTACTTTTCGATTCCTGCAAGTGGTTTGAGCGATTGCCTACTTGAAAGTTGGTCTCGAAGGTCTGTACAGTCACTAGCACCTTCTTGGAAATCAATCGACTTGAGAGTGTATTGAGACCAACCGAGCTTATTAAGTGTTAATGTCAACAATTCATAGTTTAAATCAAACAAAAAATCGAATTTTCTGAAAAGAATTTTTTCATAATCTTCCGCATAGTACTCAAAGTAAGGACTTTTACCATAAGCAGACTGGATACTACGCCAAATTTGCTTTTGCCATAGGCCATCTTTATAAATTTTCACCTCTTTATAAGGTAGCTTTCCACTCACTTTCTCTACTGGTACTGTCAATATACCCACCTTATTGGCCATAAGAATTCGGCATCGGTTTCGATCAGTTTGCTTAACATAATACCTCCTTGACTCTATGATAGCTTCCTCGTAGTAAGCAAGAGCCATAAACCATGAAGTACTTGGTAAAAAATGAAGGTCTGTTAAAAAACATTTTTTTTTGATTGACATAAGTAAAATGACATTTTGACGATAGAATGCCTTAATGGCAGTATTTATTTTTGAAAAGGATATCCATTACCTCTTAAGTAAAAAGAGGATGCTATCGTATTTTTTTGCGAGGGATGAGAAAAGTATTCCCTTTAAGACTAGCATGAAAAGGCGGTTTCTCCAGTTGGCTCGAGTTGTTTCCTCATCCCACGCAAAAATAAGAAACAAAATAGAAAGCCAAATACAGATGAAAGTGAATAAAAAAAGCTCTCCTTTCGGAAAGCTTAATTATTATTAATTTCAGTTAATTTCTAGGTTTGAATTACCCCAACATTAAACGTTTCGGCTATGGGTGCATTGTTAGCCGCTTCAATCCCCATAGAAATCGCTTTTCTAGTTTCCTGCGGGTCAATGATTCCATCCACCCATATCCTTGATGCCGCATAGTAAGGACTGATTTTCTCGTTATAACTATCTGTAATTTCCTTCAGCAGCTTCGCTTCCTCCTCAGGGGTAATTTCTTTGCCTTGTGCTTTTAGGGTAGAGACTTTGATTTGCAGCAATGTTTTTGCCGCTGACGCTCCACTCATCACAGCAATCTGTGCGGTGGGCCATGCGAATATTAATCGCGGGTCATAAGCCTTTCCACACATGGCATAGTTACCTGCTCCATAAGAATTACCTATAATCACGGTGAACTTTGGCACCACAGAGTTAGAAAGGGCATTGACCATTTTGGCTCCATCCTTAATAATACCACCGTGCTCGGCCTTGCTACCTACCATAAATCCAGAAACATCTTGAAGGAAAAGTAGCGGAATCTTACGTTGATTACAGTTCATGATAAACCTAGCGGCCTTATCAGCAGAGTCGGAATAAATGACACCTCCCATTTGCATTTCGCCCTTCTTGGTTTTTACCACCTTTCGTTGATTAGCTACGATCCCTACTGCCCAACCATCAATTCTAGCGGTACCACAAATAATGGATTGTCCATAATTGTCTTTGTAAGCATCAAAGTCGGAATCATCAATAAGACGATCGATGACGTCTTGCATATCATACGGCTTCACGCGGTCAGCTGGAATGATACCATAAATTTCGTTTGGATCTTTCTTAGGTGGTTTTGCTTCCTTTCGATTAAAACCTGCCTTTTCTGTCTCACCAATTTTATCAAAAATATTGCGAATTGCATCTAAACACTCTTGATCGTTGGCGTATTTATTGTCAGTAACTCCAGAAATTTCGCAGTGGGTACTGGCACCACCCAAGGTTTCATTGTCGACACTTTCGCCAATTGCAGCCTTTACCAAGTAAGAACCTGCAAGAAAGATAGAACCTGTCTTGTCAACAATAAGCGCTTCGTCGGACATAATGGGTAGGTAAGCACCTCCCGCCACACAACTACCCATGATGGCAGCTACCTGCACGATACCCATAGAGGACATTCTCGCATTATTACGAAATTGACGACCGAAATGCTCCTTGTCTGGAAAAATCTCATCTTGCATGGGCAAAAACACTCCCGCACTATCTACCAAGTAAATGATAGGTAATCGATTTTCCATCGCTATCTCCTGTGCACGAAGATTTTTCTTAGCTGTGATGGGAAACCAAGCACCTGCCTTTACTGTGGCGTCATTAGCTACTACCATGCATTGTACTCCAGAAACCTTTGTAATTCCAGCTACCACTCCGCCAGATGGGCAACCTCCTTGCTCTGCGTACATCCCATCTCCTGCGAGTGCCGCTATTTCGAGAAACTCACTCTCATCGTCTTTCAAGTAGTCAATGCGCTCTCTTGCGGTTAGTTTACCTTTTTGATGTTGGGATGCGATCTTCTTTTCACCACCTCCCAATCGTACGGTTTCAAGCTTTTTATTCAGTCGGTAGATCAGTTGTTTGAGGCTATCCTCATTCTTATTGAATTCAATATTCATTTGTAGGTTTGTTGTTGTTAGTTTTTATGCTTGTTGTTTTTTTCTCTAAGATCAGTCTTTATTCTTTCTACCAAAAAGAGAGAAGTGCACATATCTTCTTGGCCTTTCCCTTAGGTCGTTGAGCAGTAGATCTAGGCTTTGAGCTGAAGCATTAAGGTTATTATAAAGGCTGTCGTCTTTCATCATTTTCCCCATAGTGCCCTTTCCTGCCTCTATTTGATCGCTGAGTAATTTAATATTAGCCATAGTTGCCTTTGTCTCTTCCAAAGTTGCCTTGAGCGGTAGGTCATTAAGAGAATCGGCAAGGTGGTTCATCTTGGAAAGAAAGGAAACCAATCCTTCATTATCATCAGTAAGACCTTCAGTGAGCTTTGCTAAGTTGGTGGTTGAAGTACTGATATTTTTTTGATTTTGAACTACAGTACCGTTGAGTGTTTTGGTAAGAACTGAGATATTGGCAAGCGTTTGATTGATAGTCGATTCGTTTTCGTCAATATTTTTTAGGATGTAATTAATTCGAATCATTGCGGAATCGAGTTGTTTGATCACAGGGAGAGCGGTGTCCATCATCAATTGTTGTATTCCCTTGTCTGTTTCGCTGAGGAGTGTATCTCTGGCATTTAGCGGTTTATTTACATCGCCTGTTTTAAGAGCAATTGCTTTCCCTCCTAGTATATCACTAGATACCAACTGAGCTACCGCTCCTTGCCCCACTTTTATGGTCGATTCAATATCAAGCTCTACAACCACTCGGTTGTTTGTACCTTCCTGCAAAAGCTTTACATCATTTACTCGGCCTACAGAATAGCCGTTGAGCAATATGGGGTTGGAAATAGTTAGCCCATCTACGCTATCGTAAACTGCGTAGTATGTTGTCTGTCTGGAAAAAACATCAGTTCCTTTCAGGAATCTGACACCAAAATAAAGAAGTAAGCCCGATACTAGGGCAAGTACTCCTATTTTAAATTCGTTTGATACTTTCACGCAGTAAGTTGTTTAATTATTTGCTTCAATTTCGTTTTTATAATCTCTAAAAGCCCTAAATATACCAGAGGCAAGATATTCTTGTCCAAGTTGATCATTAAGAAACTTTTCTTCGTCTTCATTGCTAATAAATCCTGTTTCTATCAATACACTAGGCATTGAAGTCTTGTAAAGAACTACAAATATATTTTGTTTTACCCCTCTTGAGTAACGCCCCACACGCTTTTGAAACTGCTCTTCTATCTTGGCAGCAAATTTTAGACTATTCTTTTGATAGGTATTTTGAAAAAGTTGAAACATAATCATCGACTCTGGATTAGTAGGATCAAACCCTTCATAATTTTCCTCAAAATCATCCTCAAGAAGTATTACAGAGTTTTCTCGCTTAGCCACATCGAAATTATCCTCCGATTTTTCAAGCCCCATCACAAAGGTTTCGGTACCCTGTACCTTTCTGTTGTCTGTGGCATTACAATGAATAGATATAAATAGATCCGCTTTATTTTTATTGGCAATACCCGCTCGATCTATTAATTCTACGAAGCGATCATCACTTCGGGTATAAATAACCTCTACATTATCAATGTATTTTTCGATAATTTCCCCTAGCTTTAAAGCTATTGCTAGAGCTATATCTTTTTCTTGAGAAAAGGCACCAAGTGCTCCGGGATCTTTACCGCCATGCCCGGCATCGATTACTACCTTAGTAACCGCATACTTAGCGCTTCCTAGCGGACTAAAAGCTCCGAAAATGAGTATGAAGGTTACGGCTAAAAGAATAAGAATATTTTTCACAATGTTTCGGTTGTTTTAGACAATGTCCTAACTTTACGCAAATTTGAATATTTTTTGTTTAAGTACGAAGGTAAAGGTGTATAAATTGAAGGTCAGATATTTAATCCTTCTTAGTTTAGTGTGTTTCATTTCATCAGCAAAAGGACAAGAGCTTCTCAACGATTCTACTCGTATTGAAGGTTTTGCACCCGAAATGATAGATGCAGATTCCCTATTACCTGGATTGCTAGATGTAGTCCTTCCTGACTCCATACCCGAAGAGCCTCCAAAAAAAGAATACAAAAGCGATATTGAGACAACGATCAAATACAAGGCCAAAGATTCTATCAATTTCAATATCAAAACTCGAAACGCCTATTTATACGGTGAGGCCAGTATTGATTATGGCGATATAGACCTAGAGGCAGAATTCATCACTATCGATTATATCACCTCCGAAATCAATGCAATTGGTAAAGTAGACTCTACAGGCAAGAAAATAGGTATGCCAATATTTAGAGACAAACAAGATGAATTTGCCACAGAAGAAATAAGGTATAACTTTAAAACAGGGAAAGCTAAAATCAATAAACTAGTTACCCAACAAGATGAAGCATTCATACACGGTAGATCGGTAAAAAAGAATCAATTCGATGAACTATACATTGATCAAGCGAAATATACTACCTGTAATCTAGCCGAGCCCCACTTTCACATACAAGCGAGTAGACTTAAAATGATTCCTGATGATAAAATTGTATCAGGACCGTTTAATCTACGCATTGAAGATATACCCACACCCTTAGGTTTTGCCTTTGGTATGTTTCCCGCTCCAAGGAAAGAGACTTCTGGCGTTGTAATCCCATCTTATGGTGAAGAGAGACTTAGAGGGCTTTTCCTTCGTGACGGTGGCTACTTTTGGAAAGTCAACGACTACGTGAACATCACCGCACTAGGAGAAATCTACTCTAGAGGTGGGCATGGGCTTAACATCTCTACCGATTATAATCGCCGATATCGATACAATGGTCGATTTAATTTCCGATACAATCAACTATCTACAGGGGCCGAGGAAGACACCATCAATATCAACGACTTTTGGGTAACATGGAACCACACACCTACCCCTAGAGGAAAAAGTAGATTTTCTGCTTCTGTAAATGCGGGTACCTCTACCTACAACCAAAATGTAGCCTTTGGAGATATCAACCGAAACTTAAACTCTACCTTTACCTCCAATGTACAGTACTCAACCACTTTTGGTAGTTTATTTAATATGTCGATCAGTGCGCGCCACAACCAAAATGTAAGAACCAACGAAATTGACGTATTACTCCCAGAAGTAGCCTTTAACATGAACCGTATTTATCCTTTCAAAGGCCTTGGAAAAACAGGGAAAACATGGTGGGAAAAAATTAACTTTAACTGGCAGATGAATGCCACCAACAGGATTACCAACTCCCCTATTCGTCAGTTTGGTAACTTCCCAATCGCTAACTTCGAACCAGAAACAGAACCTGTAGACTTTAGCTTTGCCAATGCATCACAACTCATGCAAAGGGCACAAAATGGCGTAAGGCATAGAGTCCCTGTTAATACCTCCATGACGGTACTAAAACACTGGTCGCTAAACCCTAGCTTCAATTATGAGGAGGTATGGTACTTGCGGTCATTGGACTTCCAGTGGCTACCCGATCAGCAGGCAGTACAAGTTGACACCATCCCAGGATTTGCTAGAGCAAGCAATTGGAACATCGGAGCTAGTTTAAATACACGTATTTATGGTACTTACTTTTTCCCAGGAAAGGGTAAAGTAGAGGCTATCCGCCACGTATTGAATCCTATCTTTTCATTTACCTACACGCCAGACTTTGGCGATCCTAGATTTGGTGTGTGGCAGGAAGTACAAACAGGCCCTGATGCTGCTTTCCAACAACAGTTACTATCCTCTTTTCAAGGTTTTGCTTTTGGTGGGCCTCAATCTGGACCAAGTGGAAATATAGGTATTGGATTTACCAATACCCTAGAAATGAAAGTGCGCTCTTACGATGACTCTACAGGTGAGAAAAGTAGTAAAAAGGTAGCCATTTTCGAAAACTTATCAGTTAATACCAGCTATAACGCTATCGCAGATTCCTTTCAATTGCAGAATATAAATATCAATGCAAGAACAAGACTTTTCAACGATAAATTAGACATCAATATCCTTTCATCTATCGACCCTTATACTTGGGTACTCGATAATATTGACGAACAGGGTAGAGTAAGCCAAAGACGAATTAGCGAATTCGCAATTAATACGGGAAATGGACTCGGTAGGCTTTCTTTAGCTCAACTCGCACTCTCTACCAACCTCAACCCTGCCGCCAGGGGCGATCGAGTCAATGAAGACAGCGGACTGGACGAAAATACTCGTAACTTCATCAATGCCAACCCAGATCTTTATGTGGATTTCTCTATTCCTTGGAGCCTGATGGTTCGATACAACTTGCGCTATCAAAGGGCTGGTTTTGCTGAACCTAACATCACTCAAGCCCTTAATCTCTCAGGAGATTTAAGCCTTTCTGAAAAATGGAAAATCGGTATGACCACAGGTTATGACTTCACTATGCAAGATTTTACACAGACATCAATCGACATTTTCCGTGACCTTCATTGTTGGGAGATGCGATTCAATTGGACACCTTTCGGCCGATTTGAGTCCTACTCGCTCAACATCAATGTAAAAGCCTCTGTACTGCAAGATTTGAAACTTAGCCGTCGCAGAACATGGTTCGATCGCTAGTAAGTCGATTATTTATTGTATTGGAATGAGAACGCAGTATGAGCCTTTTTGAAGAATATTAAATTTGACACTTAGCCTTAGCCCTTAAAAAAATCTTTCACACTTCAGCTCAATCAAGTGAATTTCGCAAAAAAAGGATGAGGGAAATTAACTTAGATTTACAAAACCAAAGTAGTCAGGGCATTCTTTTTCAAGTCACTAAGCTTTACTCAGACCCTCATTCCACGAAAAAAATAAAAATAATCCGCTACGTTTTTTTTAGTCGGTATTCGGCTTGTTTGCTTTCATAGCTACCTTTTTGCGCAAAATCTTTCAATATGTTGATGATCTCTATTGCTAAAATTTCGGTGGAAGCACCAACGAAATCATAGTATCCGTCTGGATCTACCGCAAGCTGTTCGAAAGGCTGCCCCTGCAGATTGACTAAGCTAGCTCCCGATGCTCTTAGAATAGGATAGGCAACCAAATTGTAAAAATCAGATAGTTTGCGTACCTCCACAAATGCATCCATCCCCCCCCTAGCGAGTTCGCACATCTCCACAATAGAATTTTCGAAAGACCGAGAATCTTTACAAGCAAAATAAAGTGGGTAAGCCTGAGAAAAATGAGTATCAGCTGCAGAATACCCAGCTTTAAGTAATAATAAGGCGTTTTTTAGCTGTGTCTCCGCACTGCTTCTAAGTGGGTATTCTTTTTTGGTCAAGGCAGATTGATAAAAGGCGCTACCGCCTTTGGTGTAATAGCGATCACCTGTACGTAAACCTCCCACAAAAGCATCTTGAAGATCACTAAAACGCAATTGCTCTCGCTTAGGTGAAAGACAGATTCCGAAACCTGCATCTCCGATATTTCGATCACAATTTCTCGATCCATCGACAGGATCACAAAACAACACCCATTCGCTACCTTCCTTTAGAATTGGATCAAATGACTCTATGTATAAATCAGCGGGAAATTCTTTGAAGTGTTCCTTCAAAATTTCAAAGGCTACTTCATCAATTTGGTGGGTCGCCTTGACTGACAGCCTGTCGAGTTCAGCACCATGACTTAAGATATCATCTAGGTGTTGTATTACAGCCGCCCGGATAGAATCAAAAGCCTGTTCAGCACATACTTGAAATAAAGAAGCTACATTCATAGAGGTATATATCTTAAGTTTAGCAATAAGCCTTTCGCCTGAAAAGACGAAATTATAAGCTCCAGCTGAAAAAACATCAATTTACCTTAGTAATATTGAGCAAGTACCATGAAAAAAGGATATTTGCTTTTTATGGTCGATTCATTCTGCTACTTTTTAGTTTTTTTAGAAGCTAAAATAAATAAGTGGTTAACTTTAGGTATCAATTTGATCAATCAAACTTATCATTTCTAATTCTCTAAGATGATTGCTAGCTTTAACTGCCCTCTTTGTGAGAACACCAACTACACCGAGATAGATCAGACCTACCTGAGCTGTGACGGATGTAAGGCAATAGTAATGAAAGAGGAATGTAGGCTTAACTCCAGCGAGGAAAAAGCACGTTATGACGCTCATCATAATAACATTGACGACCCCGGTTATCGACAATTTACCTCGCCAATATGGAGTTGGGTAATGCAGCATTTCAATAAAAGCACAGTTGGTCTTGATTATGGCTGCGGACCAGGGCCAGTCATTAGCTCAATACTCAAAAATGAAGGATATGATATCAAACTATATGACCCTTTTTACCAAGATGACAAGAGTATTTTCAAGAAAAAATATGATTATGTGTTTTCATGTGAGGCTTTTGAACACTTTAACCAGCCAAAAGCGGAAATAGAAAAAATTCTTCCTCTTATCGAAAAAGGTGGTTATCTCCTTATTATGACCTTACTTTATCACCAAGGCATCAAATTTAACAATTGGTTTTATCGTAGGGACAAAACCCATGTCTTCATATATAGTAAGGAAACTATACTCTTCATTGCCAAACAGTACCAAATGGATATCATTGAGTTAAGCGATCGCTTTATCGTGTTTCAGAAGAATTATGATTAAGGTAAACAACTCACAAAAAAACCGATGCTTGATTGAAGCATCGGTTTTTTTTGTAGGTAGGTAAGTGATTCTTATTAAAAGTATCTACTAGTTAAAGAAGCTACTATAATGCCTGCTAAACACCTCTTCTGCACGTTCAGCAAGTTCATTTTCGCCCACTTTCTCAAGTTGTCGTCCAATTTCGGACACAATCACGAAGTTTCTTTGCACATCCATTCTGCCCAAATCATTCGTTCGTAGATATTGCAGCATATCGTCTGAGCGCTCAATCATCACTTTAGCAATCTCGCGTGCTTTTTCCTCATGTCCTAGTGTATGCCACATAGCTAATGTACGAGGAATGGTGAAGTCATAAGAAATGGCCTCATCAGGTATTCGCTCAAACATCTCTACCAATACCTTTTCAGCTCGCTCATAGTCATTTTTCTCAAACAAAGCCTCAGCCAAGGTGAGATAGGTAGTGCGTAAATTCAAAATGAACCCACGGTAGTTGTCATCATAATATACATCTGGATTATCGAGCTCTCGCGTATGGAAGCGTTCCATCATGTTTCGATACATTTTATCAGTATCTACTAACTCCTCTATTTCCTGAGGTCGCTTCACAGGAAGTAATCTATAGGTTGCCCCTTCCGTCACAACAAAATCCTTGAGGTCGATATTGATGCTGTTAAGTGAAGTATTATTGAAGTAAATCGGACGCTCCCAATTGTTTGCAACCATAAGGTCGAGAATCATCAGGTCTTTTTTCTCCAATACTCTACCCTTACCACTGAAGTCCATTCGATCTACAAATTTATCCTTATGCTCCTCAGGTAAAATCCCTAAATTAAATACTTGAGCGGAATCAATATTAAGGAAGAAGTTACGGGATGGAATCAAATGAATGTAATCATCAGCACTCGTTCGCATCCTGATGCCTTCACTCTCCTCTCGAACTCTTCTCAAGTATGAACGAATGTTCATAGAACGATCGGTTTTATCTTCGAAATAAAGAACATCATTAGGGCCGCCTTGTCTGTAATGCCTTCTTTCTAAGCTAAACGGTAGTGGCTCAGATTCATAATATTGACGAGTCATCTGATCGATGTACCAGTCAGTATTGAAGTAAGAGAGTACAATAACTCTTACATCAGTACGGAAGCCTTCCACATCTTGCACGTACCACAATGGGAAGGTATCATTATCTCCCCCAGTAAATAGAATAGCATTCGGCTCACAGCTAGCGAGGAAATTCCTCGCAGAATCTACCGAATAGTAGCGATTGCTGCGATCATGGTCGTCCCAATTCTCTGAAGCCATAATAACTGGCGCACTAAGACAAATAGCGGTTGCTACAGCAGCCGCTACCTTTCGCTGCTTAAGGAATGAGCTTAGCAACTCATTGAGCCAAAGTACGGCAAAACCTATCCAAATGGCAAAAGCATAGAAGGATCCAACGTAGGCATAATCTCGCTCTCTCGGCTCCAAAGGAGGAGCATTTAAGTAAAGAATGATCGCCGCGCCCGTCATAAAAAAGAGTAATGCCACAAAAGAGAAGGTTTTCTTATCTTTTCGATAGGAATAAAACAGACCAAGTAATCCTAAAATCAGCGGAATCATATAGTACTGATTGCGAGCGGCATTATTTTTCAAAGCATCAGGTAGGTCTTTATCACTATCGGCTAGCGTCAGATATGGAGATCCTTGAATGTCGTGGGCTCTACCACTGAAATTCCACATAAAATACCTAAAGTACATATGCCCCATCTGATGGGTAATCATGAACTTAATATGATCGCCAAAGCTAGGCTTTTCACCTTGCCGAAGCCCAGCTTTTTCCTGATATGCTTTTACGTTGTTTGGATTTCTGCCATCCCACATCCTCGGCATTAAGCCCACATGATCAGGATCATAGGTATTGTCAATTTTGTAGTCTTTGATAATGTAACGATCTTCACCTTTCTCATAAATTGGCTCTCCTCGCTGCTGATCTACTACCTCAGCCGTAAAATATTGGCCATACAATAGCGGCCGGCTTCCATACTGCTCACGCTTCAAATAAGAAACGAAGCTCATGATATTTTGAGGGTTGTTTTGATCAATTGGCGGATTGTACTGCGATCTAATCGCAATAATACCGTAGCTGATATAACCGATCAAAATAAAAGCTAAACTTAAGGTTGCCATATTCAACCAAAGTAGCTCTTTTTTCACGCTATAGTAGACACCATAGACGATGCCACCAATAAAGATCGCACTGAAGAAGATAATTCCAGAACCAAAAGGCAAACCAAATGAATTGACAAATAAGATCTCAAATCGACCCGCAAGGCTCGGTAAACCAGGAATGATCCCCACCAAAATAATTAGTAAAATACCTGCGCTGGTTGCCAAGGTGATTATAGCACCTTTATGAGAGTACTCATACTTACGGAAGTAATAAATTAATGCTAAAGCGGGTATAGTTACCAAATTAAGCAAGTGAACTCCAATAGAAAGTCCAATCATATAGGCGATCAGAATAATCCACTTATTGGCTTGCTGCTCATCTTCTATGGTTTCCCACTTGAAGATAGCCCACACCACAAAAGCGGTGAAGAAACTTGACATCGCATATACCTCAGCTTCAACCGCGCTGAACCAAAAGGAATCAGAAAAAGTGTAGGCCAATGCGCCAACAAAGCCTGCCCCCATGATGGCGATGGTATTTTCCATGCTTGTCTCCTCTTTTATATTGAGTCCCATCACTTTTCTAGCAAGCAAAGTGATCGTCCAGAAGAGAAATAAAATGGTGAAGCCCGAAGAAAGTACCGACGAGATATTCACCCAGTAAGCAATACTTTCAACTTCACCCATAGCCAAGAAGGAAAACATTCTTCCTACTAGCAGGAAAAAGGGTGCGCCAGGAGGATGTGGCACTTGAAGCCTATAAGATGCTGCGATAAACTCGCCACAATCCCAAAAGCTCGCCGTTGGCTCAACTGTAAGCCAATAAACCGCTGTAGCTATAAAAAACACTAACCAACCAATCAGGTTGTTAATCTTGCGATATCTTTCCATTGAGAAATAAAATTCATGATTATTTGCAAATAGGCGGCAAATTAAAAAAATACCTGCAAACAATCGAAGTATTTTCCGCTTTTGTCGGAATTATAAGGCTATATGGTAGTAAAGGCCGATAAAAATAAAATAAAACTATTAGGCTAATCAATTTCTATGAAGCTATGCCTCATGTTTTATCGTTGGCATAATCGAGCCTCCAGCGTATTCTAAGCAATTTATGGTCTGTATGAAGCACTTTCACTCGCTCAGAGCTCCGTATGGTGGGTATCCAAATGATCTCATCGCCGCTTTGTAAGACTACCACCCGCTTTTTTTTAGCCAAGGGAACTTTATTATCGATCAAAAGGTCGCTTACCTTTTTCCTGTGATTACTCCCTAGCACCTGCATGCGGTCGCCTTGCTGCCAAACACGGAAGAATAGCGGCTCAGCAAGACGCTCCAATGGGAAATATGCTTCATTAGGTGCTATTTTTTTCCAGTCTGGCTTTTGCGTTACCACATCCCACTCAAAATAATAATCGCTAATCTTTAAACCACTCTTCTCAAGATCAAGCTCCTTGGCTACAATATCTCCTTCCTGCAAGCGGCTCAATCTTATATTATCGCGATCAATTTGAGCAATAAATTGTCCTGCACGTACGCCTGCACCCGTAGATCTGGCTGCTAGTAAATCAATTACCTGCTGATGATGGAAACCGTATTTTTTCAAACAATGCTCTAGCAAAAAGACTCCTCCCTGTCCTTTTTCTTTTATTTTTTTGCGTGGGATGAGAACGCTACCATCAGCCTCTCGAATAGTGTGTAGCTCGCACCATGCATCGGCCTCCTGCTCAGCGAATAGCAACATCGCCGACAGTTTTTCTCTACTTCTCCCGAAAGCATCTTCTAAAGAAGGTTGTAGCTCTCGCAGCGCAGGTACCACCCGATGACGCAGATAGTTGCGTTGATATTTGGTGCTTTGATTGCTTGCATCCTCTCGCCACTGCAAATCAATGGAAGCGGCATAAGCTGCAATTTGCTCCCGGCTAGCAAAAAGCAAAGGCCTCAAAAGCTGTCCGCTAAGGGTGTGAATACCTAGTAATCCATCGGCACCGCGGCCGTTGATCAAGGCTTGTAGTATGGACTCCACCAAATCACTACTATGGTGCGCGGTACATAAAAAATCAAAATCAGGCATCAGCTCTTCAAACCACTGGTAGCGCAGCTCTCGTGCCGCCATTTGAATGGAAATACCACGTTCTTCAGCATGCACCATAGTGTCGAATGATTTGCTGAAGAGAGGTACGTTCCGCCCTTTACACCATGAAGCGACAAAGTCAGCATCGCCATCGGAAGCCGCGGCCCGCAACCTAAAGTTACAGTGAGCCACAGCAAAAGAAACACCCATTTCGTGAAAAAGACTAGCCATTACCATGGAGTCTAAGCCTCCGCTTACCGCCAATAAAAATCGCTTTTCAGTTGATACGCCTTGCGTGGTCAAAAAGTCTTTCAGTTCTTTCAACATCCCTCAAAAATAATGGATTCATACCGCATTGCAAGGAAAAGAGCTATTGATAAACAAGAGTAATTCATAATAAAAGCAAACCAACCTACTAGTTGAATGGTGCCATTTGTTTTAGATTCAGTAATCATTACTCTTTCCGCTAGTCAACCTTGTTGATAAAGTTAGGTCGGTACGGCCACTGCGGATTGATATGAGGCTATATGCTAAATACTGTCCTCATCCCCTACAAAAAAAGCGGAAGAAGCGCCTTACAATTATGTTATAACAGCATTGATTACTTGGAAGGAATAGCACGAATCCCGTACTTTGCGTGTTATATCTTATTATTCGCATCTCATGCCTGCGGAATTTTAGGCTTTGAAGTGAAAAAATAATCGTAAGTTGAAATCAATGCATCCTTTGATCGTTGATAAAAACATTAATGGCAATAGACTATACATGAAGCTGACCCTAGGTATTTTAGTTTTTGTTTTTGTAGGGATAGGTATCTCTATGGTGGCCACTGCTCAGCAAGGTGAGCGTGTAATCTTGGAATATGGCGGCGACTATATGAAAAACGATTCGCGTAATGGTATGCGTTTTTCGAAATTTATATCGGAAGATTTAGCCAAGCAAGTAAAGTTTACTCAAAAAGATACGGAATTATATGGCGACTCGGTTTATCACTTTCGTGATCGCAATGTGCTTGAAGTTTATGGCCGAGTGAAGGTGTACGATGGCGACTCAGTGACGATTACTGGCGATCGACTGTATTATGATGGTAATGCTCGCTTGGCGCAGATGTTTGGCAATGTAGAATATAGCGACGGAAACATGGTGCTCTATACTGACAAGTTGGATTACGATTTAAACAGTAGCACAGCTTATTATCTTACAGGGGGTAGATTAGTAGATGATCGCAACGTCCTAGTCAGTAAAAAAGGCTACTATTTTGCGCCGATCAAATACATGACCTTCAAAGATGATGTGGTACTTACTAATCCAGATATGGTGCTGAGGGCGGATAGCTTGGAATACAGCACAGAAACACAGATTTCTTATTTTGTAGGCCCTACAGAAATTACAAGTGCCAATGGCACGGTGCTCAATAGTAAGGAAGGTGGTAAGTACGATAGTAGGCAAGAACAATCTGACTTTTTGGTGGCTGACATTGAGACGCCATCCTACTACATAGAAGGGGATTTTTTGTTTTTTGATGATGCTAAAGGTTATTATGAGGCGATCGGCAATGTGGTGATGACTGCCAAAGAAGATGACATTATCATTACAGGCGACCGCGCAAGGCATTGGGATCCTACGGGAATCACTAAAGTATTTGGCAACCCTGTGATGCGCCGACTAATCCAAATGGATACTCTCTTCATGTCGGCAGACACTTTAATATCTGTAGATGATGAGCTAGATGCAAAGAAACACTTATTGGGCTTTAGGGATGTAAGAATTTTCAAAACCGACCTTCAGGGAATTTCCGATAGCATCGCATACCATTTTCTAGACTCAACCATCCATATGTATTATGACCCTGTAATTTGGAATATAGAAAACCAAATTACTTCGGATACCATCAGGATATTTAATAAAAACAATACCATCGACAAGATGGAACTTCGGCAGCGAGCATTTTTAGTACAGGAAGATACGCTGAAAAATTTCAACCAAATAAAAGGTCGAAATATGGACGCCTACTTCAAAGAAGGTTTTGTAGACTATGTGGACGTACTTGGAAACTCAGAAGGAATTTACTTCATGCTTGAGGAAGAACAGTATTTGGTCGGGATGAATAAATTCATTTGCTCAGATATGAAGATTATTTTTAAAGATGGTGAAATATTTGATATCACACTTTATAAAAATCCTGATGCCACTTTGACACCACCTCATGAACTAAAAGAACCTGAAACAAGGCTTAAAGATTTTAAATGGCGAGATGATGAGCGTCCGACCAAGGAATTTGTGGTGAATCGCGATCCTGATAGGTCTAGGCCTCAGGTGCCTTCTCGTATGCGTGACAATGTAAGTCTTCCAAATAAACAGGTATTTATGGAAGGAAGTAAACAAAATTCTGATTCACCTTCAAAAGGCGATAAAAATGCAACGGACCCAAGACCTAGTATTGAAGAGCGTCCTGAGATAAGAAGCTTCCCTGAGACGAATGAAAGCGGCAGCAAAGAAGAAGATAAGATTAGCAATCAATAAAGCCCTATCCTGAAGGTATCAAAGAGTATCACGAATTCACTCGTATAACTTTATAAACTACCGAGGGGAATTTATTTTTTACAGCTGCAATGCAAGCAAAAAAAGAATAATCCTTATCGAATGACCAATCTTTCGTGATGACCTATCTAAGTTAATACTCCCTTTTCAATGAATTGGAATGTAATCCATTTGTGCTTAGTTAGTTTAAAATTTGTAAATAAGTCGTAACTCCTTGATAAAACAAATAATAATATAACTATCCGTTGACCAATAGCCCCTTTAAGCATCTAAATTTTCCTATTTAATTTTCAGAAACAGCTTTAACCTAGCAAAAAGTCCCTAACGGTGATTTTACATAATTATTGTGCAAGTATGATAAGTGTTACTTATATTTACCTGAATAAGCGAGTTCAATTTAGGATGAGTAAACCATGAGTAGATCTATCACCCCTCATGAGGCCTATTACTAATGCTATAAGATACTATGCACTAGCACTAAATAAAATCTAATAAGCTGTAGCGAATGCGATATTTTGGCCTAATGGTTTCCATAATGATAGCTTGGTTTTTATCAAGTATTGAGGTCAAAGGTCAAAGTTTTATTTCCTTTCCGATTGACTCAAAAAAAGAAAATCTCACTCTCGGCGATGAGATGAAATGGCAATCAAAAGTTCAAATCCTCAAAGAAGAAGGTGCTGATCTGATTGTTGAACTTTCGGTCAAAGAGATTCCTGAGGATGTTCAAATTAGACTCTGCTTTTCAGGTTTTGAATGCAAAACTTTCATCAGGGATATCGGAAAATTATATTTTCGTTTCCCAAAGCAAGGAGTGTATCCGCTTGAAATACGCTGTAGTTCCCCAAAAAAAACAGCGGAGGTAAATTTTGATTTAAACCTTTTAGACGCCCGATTTCCGAATAGTGTTGTTGAGAAAAAAAGCTTTTCCGCTTTTTTTGAAGCACCTGAAAAAGCGGGTAATCTTTTTAGAAATCATCAACTAAGCATCAGCAAGCTTTATCCCAATCCTGCTTCTCAGCGAATTTTTTTCGATTACTCTTGCTCTTCTAAGAAAATAAATGCCAAAGTTGTTATTTACGATCTGCTAGGAAACGTCATTAGTGAGCACAGCATTGATCCAAATGCTAATAGACTCAATATATCACTTAGCAATCTAAGATCAGGAATATATTTTTACCAGCTCCATATTGACAACAAACCTGTTGCTAGTCGTCGGTTCGCTAAAAACAGTTGATAGGTGATCATATTTAAACTTACGATAGATGATGAGCTTAAACCCGGAATATGCATTAGAATTTCTATTCCGAGCTAAAAATACTTCAAAATCAAACGCTTCGCTGTATTTAACGCCTTCACCATAGCGGTGCTATGCCTTAGTCGTAAAATACTTGATTTTCTTGTGTTTTTAGGTCTCATAACGAACCCTAACGCATAATCCACGCTAAAGATATAAGCTCCTATTTTTAATCAAATCCTCCACTTCGCAGCTAACCAAATATCGAATTGACTTTTCTGCACGAATATTTTCTCTAATGTAAGTAGCGCTTATACTGAGCATAGGAGTACTAAATAAGGTAAGATTAGGTTCTGGCAGAGACTCGTGAACTTTGGTCTTCGAGCCCTTTTGGCCTGGTCGAGGATATACATATAAGGGGAACTGTTTTACAATCTGGTCTCCATTTTTCCATTTGTGAAGGCTTTTTAGGTTATCCCCTCCCATTAAAAGTCCAAACTGATAGGATGGATATTTTTCTGTCAAACGCATTAAGGTATCAATAGTGTAGCTAGGTTTAGGCATATCGAACTCAATATTGGAGACAGAAAAGTTAGGATTATCATCAATTGCAGCCTTTACCATATCGAATCGGTCAAACTCATGGGCTAGCGTATTAAGTTTTTTGAAAGGGCTTTGGGGTGATACTACAAACCATATTTGATCTAAATCAGTATGCTCTATAGCAGCATTGGCGATCATGAGATGTCCTACATGAATAGGGTTAAATGAACCAAAAAACAAACCAACTCTCATGGTACAATTAATTTATAGCGCTCAGCTTGTATTTGATCTATCGTTTAGATTAGTTCATATACTTTTCGCTACTGATTACACTTAAGGCATTACTTTAAATTCATCATAAAGCTGTTGAGCTTTAGCTAGCGCGTCATCTAGGTTTTCATTGAGTAGTGTAATATCGAATTTATCTTCGAAAGACATTTCAAATTTGGCTTTAAAAAGTCGCTGAGATAAAGCGTCCTCGTTTTCAGTTTTTCTATCGTTAAGGCGTTCTCTTAAGTCTTCAAGAGTGGGTACTTTAACAAAAATAGCTAGCGCTTGATCTTTAAAATATTCTTTAAGATTAAGTCCCCCTTTAACATCTACGTCAAATATGACGTTTTTACCTTCGTTCCAAATTCTTTGGATTTCTTCTTTTAAAGTACCGTAAAAATTACCTGGATATACTTCCTCCCACTCAATAAAATCATGAGTATCAATTTTCTTTTTAAATTCTTCAGGGGTTAGGAAGTAATAGTCTTTACCGTTTTCTTCGCTACGCCCTCTCTTATCGCGGGTACAAGCTGATATGGAGAATCCTAGGTCAGGATTAGTTTTGATGAGATGTTTAACGATGGTGGTTTTACCAGAACCGCTGGGAGCTGAAAAGATGACCGCTTTTCCTTTTCTGTTAGCCATAAATATGTTATCAGATAAATCAATGGAATAAGCACGCAAAGATAATCAAAAAGTCTAAACCGCTTCGTTGATTTTTGATTTTATGTCATCAATTAATTGCTGTGGTACTTTTTTACTTGGCACAGCTTTTACTAGAGAATCTTTAATTGCGAGTTCTAGGTTATAGAATCTAAAACAAGGTAGGCAAGATTCTATTTTCTTCAAAAATTCCTGCTGCTCATCCTCACTTACTTCACCGTCGAGAATCAATCTTAATTTTTTCAGGCATTCGGCCGCATGCTCACACGATTCTTTCATAATCAAAGCTTTTTCTAATATTAAACTTATGGGTTAAGACTTAAAAGATCAACATACTTACCCTATAAGGTACCAATTAATGAAGACAATTTTCAAACAACAGCTTTAAGATAAAAGTTTATTTAAAGCCTCTACTTTCTGCATAACTTTTGAGTTTATCTTTCAATAAGTTACGCGCCCTATGCAGACGCGACCGAACGGTGCCGATAGGTATATCTAATATTTTAGCCATTTCTTCGTAAGTAAACCCCTCCAAGTCACATAAAATAATCACTGTACGAAAGTCTACAGCTAAAGCATTAAGAGCATTGGTCACCTCATCACCCATCATGTGCTGAACGGTTTCCACTCTTAAATCGGTAGTGATGCTTTCGTCTACATCATCTGAGTTGTAGTAAATCTCTACTTCTTGATAATCAACTTTCGCAGGTTGCTTACTTTTTTTTCTAAAATCGTTGATAAAACTATTTTTCAAGATACGAAACAGCCATGCCTTAGCATTTGTGCCTTGACGAAATGATTCTATAAAACGATAAGCTTTTAGATAAGTGTCTTGAACGAGGTCTTTAGCGTCGTCTTCGTCAAAGGTAAGTCGGTAAGCGAAATTATACATACTATCGATATGAGGTAAAAACTCATTATCGAAAATATGCACTTTTTGCTTTTCGCTATAGGATTGTTTAGGTGCCTCTGACATAAATAGGGAATCGAGAATAAATTTAATTCAGGTACGCTTTAAATACTCATATATAGTCTAAATGTTGCCAAATTATTGCTTTAATTGCATATCAACAAATATCTTTTGGGTCAACATCACCCTTACAAACTTAACTAATTATGATGCAGGGACTTAAGGATTTGCAAAAAAAATTGTCTATAAATCGCTTTAATTTTTGTACTTTGCATTGGATAATCCCGTAGGTGTACCTAATACTAACGATGCTTCGATACTACCAAAGTATAATTTTTTCATTATGCTACTATTAGTGTCGATTCAAGGTTTATATTTGTGTTATTAAAGCCATCATTTATGAAGTCCGAACCCTTCGAAAATAAAATATTTAATCACGTAACAACTGTCATACCCAATGACCAGTTACGACCAGAACACCTTCCTGCTACATTTGCAGATTGGAATACAATAGTCTCTTTTGGACTTAGTTTTCACAACTCTGCTTATCTCAGTGAAATCGAAAAACTGAGAGAGTTTGCCATGAATGGACTGGAATCCTACAAGGAATATGGATTTACAAAAAAATACTCTCTAGATGAATTGAGAGCTATCTTATACTTTTTTGCTAAGAAAAGTGCTAGTGACAACCAAAGCCCTGTGGGTACAGAGCTTAAGTTTATTATACAATTGATTGACAAAATGCATAACCTCCTTGAAGAAAAGCAAGATGACTAAAAGCGCTTTATTTTGTTAATAGTTGTTTTATGAAGGTTACATCAATCTGCATTCACCAAAACAATTTATCTGATAATAAATAAGATCACTCGTTAATTAAGTATACTCAACAACCCCACCAACTATCAATGAATAGTATTTTTAGTTAAACCCTTTCTTCTCAAACAGTTGAAATGTCAATCATTTTAATACCAAATCAGCAAACCAAAACTTGCTTTTCAATTCAACAACATCGCCATTTTCTTCTGTTTTATTGTATTTATAAACTTTAGAAACAACGCCTTTACAACTTATCTCTACGGGGCTTTTAAAATGATTAGAAACATTGACAAAAGTGTGAAACTCACCATATTCACCACAAGGATCAATAGACTGGTTCTCTAAAATATGATCCTGATCAAGAGGCTGCCCTATGGCTGATGAGTTAAAAAAATTCGCATCCGCGGCACAGATGATGGTTTGATTGCCCATTTCATGAAACTTCTCCAGTAAAGATTTTGTATTTTGCCCCCAAAGCGGGAAAAGACCAAACAACTTACAGGAAGAAAGTAAATTCACCTTATATGCTTTTAAATCGGCCAAAAAAATATCCCCAGAAGCAATATAGGCTATTCCCCTACTAGCTAATTGACAATAATACTCAACCATTTTTTCTTCGTATGTCTGATACGAATTGTCAAAAGGGATTGGAATAAAATCTATAGGCAACCCCAACTGATTGGCTTGCTCCTGAATTAGGGATTGATGCACTCCGTGAAGACCTACCCTATTGGTGGCTGAATCTATGGTGGTATGAAGTCCTACCACAAGATACGCCTCACTTTTTTTGAAATAGTCAAGTGCCATTAGAGCATCTTTACCCCCACTCCACGAAAGATGTACTTCCAACTTTTTCTTTTGCATGGCACTTAAACTAGCTGCTCCAAAGAAAGTTGGAAGGCAGCTGCAGAAAGTTTTTTGTTTTCAGGTTGTATCGCCTTAATTTTTCCCAAGGCTTCTCCAATCACCCTGCTTGTATCTTTAAAAATAGCCTCGTCAGTTACCTCTACTTCCTCTTCCATCAAATAAGCAAAAACTCGAGCCATACCACAATTAGCAATAAAATCCGCTATAATTGCCATCCTATTATCTGCATATTCGGCTATGGGACCATAGAAAATCTCTTTATCCGCAAATGCCACATTAGCTCCACATGCCACTACCTCAACCCCAGACGCTAAAAGCCTATCCACATGATCTCGATTAATCAATCTACTAGCAGCGGCAGGCACGAATATATCAGCTTTCACATCCCATATATCACGGTCTACCTCTTGAAAACTAAGCATTTGATCTGCGTAGAGTGCGTTGCCATTCTTATCCAAAAAAAGCTGATGGACCTCGGCATTACTCAAACCCTCTTCTTTTATAATGCCGCCAGCTCGATCGATAATACCTACAATCTTTACGCCCATTCTACTTAAGTAATAGGCTGCAGCCGCACCAACATTACCCCACCCTTGTATGACAGCTCGCTTACTACTTACATCACCACCCCATAGATGATAATAATGCTTCACCGATTCCGCAACCCCATATCCTGTAATCATATCGGCAACGGTATATTTTCTATCAACAGATGGAGTGAAATGAAGATCCTCAAGTACCTTCGCCACACCTTGACGCAATTGTCCTATCTTTTTAATTTTAGCTGACTCTCCATCTTGAAAGTGTCCAGTCACTACCCCTTCTTGTGGATGCCATAACCCATACCTTTCAGTTATTGGGATTACCTCATGAATTTCATCGATGTTTAAATCACCGCCAGTACCATAATAGCTTTTTAACAAAGGAATTACTGCCTTATACCATCGATCCAATACACCCGCCTTCCTTGGGTCGGCAGGATCAAAGTTGATGCCACTCTTAGCACCACCTATGTTTGGACCTGACACTGTAAATTTTATTTCCATCGTCTTGGCAAGTGATTCCACCTCATTCCTATCTAAACCAAGGCGCATTCGTGTACCCCCTCCTGCTGCCCCTCCGCGTAGACTATTGATCACAACCCAGCCCTCAGCTTCGGTTTCCGAATCGCTCCATTCAAATACTATTTCAGGTTTCTTATCTTCAAACTTTTTAAGCAAATCTTTCATGATCAATTATAAGTTTTGATGGTTCAATAGAATGTAGTCTTATACCCCCAAAGAGCAGCTTTTTAGCCCTTTATTCTTTATGATAACTTTATGTATGTAGGGCTTGCTTAAAAAGTCCCAAGTACTACAGATTCGAGGCAGCACAAGCTTCGCTTGTCATATTTGATGAAAAAAATGATATATTTCAAGAAGCTTATTTTAAGCTTTTAATCTTTTTTCAAATAAATACCACTCACGATTTACGAATCACAATTTGCGATAATGCTTGGGGCTAAGCTACAAAATGTCTATATCAGACATTTCCGTGCAAGCATTTTCACCACTGTTGAATAAAAAGTGTGCACTCAAATAAATAAAACATAGATTTTATGATTTATTTATCAACAATTTAGCTGTTTTTAAGCATGCCCTATGTAACGATATAAGACATCAAAATAGGTCGATTTTATACCTAATATGCATCTAATTAGGTAAAACTATTGCTAAACTAACTATTAGTGTGCTAATTTCAAATAAAGAAAAAAATAAAGCCAAATGACTTTCACATCATTTGGCTCAATGTCTCACTAAGGTACATGACTTTAAATTTCGAAATAGCCTAATACATAAACGAAATGGCAACCCTATACAAAACAGTCACATCCATTTCAATAAAAGCTTTTAATTTTATTTGCCCATCATTTTCAATTAATCAACAAAAGTTAACTTTCAAAAATGCTACGCACTAAGACCGTCAATAAACTACACTAGCTTATCTATAGCTTCGGCCAATGCTCTATCCTTATCTGTAACGGTATTACCTGCATCGTGCGTAGTAAGCTCAAAACTCACTTTATTGTATACATTGCTCCAGTTGGGGTGATGATCCATTTTTTCGGCAATGATGGCCACTTGACTCATAAAGCCAAAAGCCTCAATGAAATCACGAAACTCAAATGTTCTTTTAAGTGTATTATTTTCCTCTTTCCACATAATTCTATTGTTTATTGTTTTCCTTTCACAACGGTTCTAAAGAGCGGGTGTTTATTTTTTTTGCTTGGAATGAAGATTATCTTTGTAGCTCACCAATAGCTAAGCCCTTTGCAGTCAATCCTTTTTTTTATTTGTTATCGTTTGTCTGATTTTTTCTACTTTCTAGTTGCCTACATTATCAGATACAGAAAGAACGTGATTGATGAAAACCTGAGTAATTCATTTCCAAATAAATCTGCTGATGAAATCAAAAAAATACGAAGATTATATTATCGTCATTTCTCTGATGTCATTTGTGAAATGCTCATAAGTCCTCTTATAAATGAAAAGGAGTATGATCGTAGAATATCCTTCAACAATTTTGATCTAATGGAGTCCGCATATGATAGCAAGCTTTCAACGGTAGTATTCACTTCTCACTATGGCAACTGGGAGTGGCTACTACTAGCTGCAGACCGCAAAATGAAGCATCAAGTGCTTGCAGTTTATCAAAAAATCAAAAATCCTTTCTTTGATCGTCACATGCAAAAACTAAGAACAAGGTTTGGAGCTGTAGCTGTAGAAAGGAAGCAATTATTACGTAAATTAATTGAATATAAATCTCAAATCGTTTGTGTAGCAATGGTAGCTGATCAAGCACCTAGAAACCCTAATGAAAAGCTGATTATTGATTTTTTGAATCAAGAAACCGCTTTTTTTCAAGGAGCCTCTAAGATTACCCATCGCATGAATTATATTCCTATTTACGTTAGCATAAAAAGACTCAAAAGAGGTTTCTATGAAGTTTCATTTACGGCACTTCCATTGGCAAAAAAAGCTACTGTAGAACACATAAGCACCCAATATGCTAAATTACTAGAAGATGACATCAATTCTCAACCCGAACAGTGGCTGTGGTCTCATCGCCGATGGAAACCCTTAGACGTAATCGACAGTCCTACAACCATCAATAAAAATTAAAGCCGCTATTGACATAAAAATACACCTGAAAAGGACATGTATTATCATTGAAAACAATAAAATACATTAACAAAATTCCTTTTAAATTCATATTTTCAGACTGCTGATGCCGATTGCTAATCAAGCATGCTATCATCGTCAAGATCCGAAATGATGGATAGTAATTGCTTCACTTCCTCCGACTTTTGATGTTCACCCATTTTCTCAAATGAAACCACCAAGTTTCTGATAGTCCTTCTCACAATCTCCGCATTACCACAGGGTTCATAAAAAATATCCTTCGGAGCTAAATTGAGTGTTCCTAAGAAGTTGTCAATATCCTTTTTGTTAAAAATAAGGCCTTTATTAAAAGCATTGATGTAAAATTGATTCTGATTATCTTTATAAGTAAGAATAAATAGATTCGGCAGATTAACTCCATATACGGGCATTTTAAGCTTGCGTGCCACCAACATATAAATCACACAAAGTGAAATTGGATTCCCCTTTTTAGTTTCCAACACTGAATTAATCATGCTATTCCCTGGCGCATGAAAGTTTTTATTATTGGCACTAAACCTAAGCTTACCGAAAATCACTCCATTCAGTAACCTTACCTGATCAATGGGTCTGGCATCAGGCTTAAATTCCAACCATGCCTCATAATAAATTTGATTTAAGGTTTTGTTAAGCTGTTCTAACTCCAAATCAGGATATAGATAAGAAGCAACTAGCCACATCCCCTCTAGTAAATCATCTGCTCCCTCTTCATTCCATCGCTTCAATCGGTGCTGTAAATGCTCAAACTGCAAGTCATGGATAAGGTTTTCAAGCTTCTTCTGCAACAACGGATTAAAGCTGTTTACCTCCCATGCCTCCTCAAGAAAAGGAATAATAGGCTCTCCCAAAGACTTAATTTCACCCTCCACATGATGGATTACCTCAGCATCGCTATCATCTAAAAGCGAAACCAATGCCTTTAATTGCTCTTGATTCAATCCTTTCTCTTCCATCAGGTATTTTTTATTGTAAGCAAGCTTCTATTTCCAATGATACGATGACCGTAAGCTTCTTAGCAAAAATAATAAAACAAATCGACTTATCTTTATGATTAACGCCTTTACGAAAGCGCAAAATTTAAGTCTCAAATAAAACCATCATTTGTGAATGGTGAGTTAGTGCACTTCCCTCCAAACAAAAATACACAGATTAGACTATGATGTTTCGTAAAGCCCTCATTGCATAAAATTCTTTCGTTTTGAATAGAATAGATCAAAAAACATGATTGATGTAAAATTAAGTCGCTGTTTTTTTGCGTGGAATGAGGATCTAAGAAAACTACTCAACCAAACAAGGACTTTAAAACACACCGAAGAACTATCTATCAATAATACTCTACCTTAAGATATTGCACCATATTCGAAAGTTTCGTAAAAAGACCTTATATTAGTTGATAATTATTTTTAATCATCAATTTTGCTTACTGTCGATGCATCAACTTTTAAAATCTTATCTTAAAAGACTTACCAATCTATCTACCCAAAATAAAGGTATATTTTTACCAAAGCCATACTCTGGACAGCAGATTGATTTTCATGATTTCGATTTTTTGGAAGGCCAAAATTCTTTTGCCTTACTTTCTGAATTTCTCAAGCCAAAAGGCCATGTAAAGCTTTGTTCCGTGATCGATAGTCGTATGGAGAGTGTTAATGTAGTGAGTAAAAAGCTGCGTGAGATAGCTCGTACCGACAGAAAAATCAAAGAGGAAAGAGGCGTACATGAGCTTCATATAGCATGGCCCTTCGTAAAAGGCAAATTACTAGATGATAGTCTTATACGTTGTCCTCTTTTGTATATTCCTGTAGAATTAAACCTAGCAGCAGATGGATGGTATCTAAAAAGATTGGCCGACGCAAGCATCACTTTCAACAAAAACTTCCTGTTCACTTATGCCTATCGCAATGGTATACAGCTTACTAACGACTTGATAGAATGTGACTTTGAAAACTTTGACGAAGACAGCAGGGTATTTCGTACGGAGTTATACAGCATGATAAAAGAAAGCCCTTTGGAGCTTCATTTCAATCAAGAATTATTTATAGATGAGTTAAGAAACCTCATTCCTTATACCCTAGAAAATTTTAAATCAAGCTTTGAAACGGGTAAGTTAAAGTGCTATCCTGAAGCTGCTTTAGGCTTATTTCCTATAAATGGGTCATACTTAGTACCCGACTACCTAAGCCTACTTGAAGAAAACGAGACCTTGGACTTAGAGGATTTTTTCATGAATCGGAGCGTGACCAATGATCAGAACACAGAAGCCTCTCTAAATCTAAGTATGCCCAACTTCCTATCAGAGATCAGTGAGGACCGAATGTTTAATTGTTTTCCGCTAGATATTTACCAAGAAAACGCTTTGAAAGCTGCGAAGAAAGGCAATAGCTTAGTGATACAAGGCCCTCCAGGTACTGGTAAAAGTCAACTAATATGTAACTTGGCTGCAGACTTTATGGCTCGGGGTAAGCGCGTACTTATTGTATGTCAAAAAAAGGCGGCATTGGACGTTGTATATGAAAGAATGCACGAAGTAGGAGCATCTCTTTTCTTGGGTCGTGTTCATGATTTCAAAAAAGATCGTGCCCAGCTCTACAGCAAAGTCAATCAGCAAATAGAGAAGCTTCAAGAGTATAAGATGAACAATATCAGCTTGGACATCATACAACTAGAACGCAGCTATACGCAAACCTGCAACCTCATTGATCAGCATACAGAGTTACTTGAAGCTTATAGAAAAGCGCTTTTCGATACCTCTGAATGTGGCCTAAGTGTGAAAGAACTTTACCTGACTTCCGATCCAAGAGCTGAACAAATAGCGCAACTTAAGCCCTACTTAATGCATCTTTCATTTGATAAGGAGCGAGAAACTAAAGAGTGGCTTCAGGCCTACTTTGAACCTGCATTCCACCTGAAGCGAGAAAGCCACCCATGGTTTTTTAGAAACTCCTTTGCCGACTTCGAAAATCAAGATGAGCAACAAATCATTCGTCTTTTACAAAAAGCAAAAATACAAGTTGAAGAATATCGCCAAGCATGCGGTAGGGTAGTCAACACCCACTTAAGCACACGAGAGATTGAGGCGCTAGAAAAGAAGAAAGATAATATTCTTTCTGAAATGTTTACTTTCTTGAGAAATGAGGGGGTATTTTATCACTTCAAAAACATGTGTAAGTATAGCTCCGATGGTAAAGATCTACTATGGTTAAAAAATTTACGCTCGGTCTTTAATTCATGCTTCAGCGGAGGTCGACTTGAGACTAGCTTAAAAAAAGAAGACCTAGGGAAAACCATCCAACTACTTGAAGAGGGTAAGTCCGCTGGAAAAAGTCCTATTAAGTGGTTGCAATGGAAGTATCTTGGTAAGAAAAAAAATGAACTTAAAGAAATACTTAAAGCCAACAAGCTCACTTATGATAAAGCTGGCATAGAAGAGCTGATCTCGAGGCTTGATAATAGACTCAACTTAGAACATAATATTACCCTTTTAAAAAATAAAGATTGGCTCAGCGATTTCCCCACTCATTTAAGTTTTAATCAATGGAACCAATGGTTTAATCAGGTAGAAGATGCCCTACGAGCCAAGGAGATCTTTCACTCAGTAAGAGGACTGAAGGCTTATTTCGATTTGAGTAAAATTACGCTCGACACCTTTAAAAATAAGCTATCCGACCTCATCTTACTATCCATCCAGCAAAATACACTATTGCGATCATGGAAAAGATACCTCAGCACACATCAGATCGAGGAGGTGATAGAGCGAAGTGACTGTATTGAGGCAATGATAACAAGTCTAGAAGATGACTTTGAGTTAATGAGAAGCTTCGACTCTCATCATTCCAACTTACTTGATTGGCAGCTAGAAGTTATTGAGAAGCTAGAAGAATTAACTACAGATCGATCGCTTGATAGTATTTATACTATTTTCGACAATAGTCTTAGAATAGCTTGGATCGATTACCTAGAAAGCAAATACCCCGACCTAACTCTTGCAAGCGGAGGAAAGATAGAAAAAAAATCCAATGAGCTCCGAAAAGCTGTAAAAGAAAAAAGTCGTATCAGTCAGAAAATTGTTTTGATGCGCCTTAAAGAGCAAACCTATGCAGATTTGGAGTACAACCGCCTCAATAATTTAGTTACCTATCGCGACTTAAAGCATCAGGTAAGTAAAAAGAGAAACATTTGGCCTTTAAGAAAACTAATTGATAACTATGCTGAGGAATTATTTAAGCTTGTTCCTTGCTGGTTGGCGTCACCAGAAACAGTTTCTGCAGTATTCCCTATGAAACAGGTGTTCGATCTAGTAATTTTTGACGAGGCATCACAATGTTTTGTTGAAAAAGGAATCCCAGCCATGTATCGAGCAAAACAGGTTATAGTAGCGGGCGATAGTAAGCAATTAAAGCCTTACGACTTGTACAAAGTACGGTGGCAAGAAGAGGAAATAGACTCCCTCGAACTTGAAGTAGACTCCTTACTTGAACTAGGTGAGAAATACATGATGAACACACAGCTCAGAGGGCACTATCGCAGCAAAGATCCAGCATTAATAAGTTTTTCCAATCAGCACTTTTACGATAACCAATTAGAGAGTGTACCTGATAAAACCGTAATGGATCAAGGGCACCATGCTTATAAATTTCACTTAGTTGATGGTATATGGGAAAATAACAGTAATCTTAAGGAAGCCGAAACTGTGGTTGGTCGTGTATTACAGATTCATGAAGAAGAAGATGAAAAAAGTATCGGTATTGTCACTTTTAACTTAACGCAGGCTCAACTGATAGAAGACCTTCTAGAAACCCACATAACTAGTAAACACCTAAGGGACCGTATTTTTGTAAAAAACATTGAAAACGTGCAAGGTGATGAGACAGATATTATCATTTTTTCTACAGCTTACGCTGTAGATACTCATGGTAAAATGCACACAAAGTTTGGCTCACTCAACATGCAGGGTGGAGAAAACAGGCTTAATGTAGCCATAACAAGAGCCCGAGAAAGAATAGAGCTTGTAACGAGTATTGTTCCCGAACAACTAAAAGTGGAAAACACTGCACATTCGGGCCCTAAATTGCTGAAGCTATATTTACAATTTGTAAAGGATTATTGCGAAAATAATGAGAATAAAAGTGCTTTTTATACCAACTCTCAATTGCCATACACTAGCATGAGCCATCAGTTGAGCGATAGAATTTCAAAAGAGTTCAATCAAATCTCAAGTAAAGAAAATTTAAAACTTCAAAAGCCTATGGGTATGGGAGATATTCAAGTGGTAGTGGAAGACCATCTTGATAGTATTATTTCCTGTGATGATAATGATTACAAACAATGCCTTGGGGCGAAAGATTTTCACGCCTACCGTCCGTTATTGCTAAGTAGTAAAGGTTGGAAAAACATTATTGTTTACAGCAGGCAGTATTGGAAAAATAAAAACAAGATGTTTGAAAGTTTAGAGAAATTTATTCTTCGATAATTGCTACAATATCTATGAACTTGTAAAATGAAATGGAAAATTGACTGAAAATCTAGTTAAATAGGGAATGCTTAAACACAGCTAATTTGTTGATCAATAAATCATCAAATCTATACTTTATTTATTTTAGTGCACAGTTTTTATTCAACAGTAGTGAAAATGCTTGCAGGAAAATGTCAGGACTTGACATTATGTAGCTTAACCTCAAGTAATTTTTGTGACTTATAATTGGGTTTTGATTAAAACCGGATTATGCATTAGGATTCGTAATGGCATTAGGATTCGTAATGAGAGTACAAAATGCAATAAAATCAAGTATTTAGCAACTG